>NZ_CP073754.1:612275-918412 GCF_018734325.1 Methylomonas paludis
ACGGATTTGATTATTCTGTTCTGCACAGTAACCACACTTCATTGTTTTGCGAATGTTGATTGTAGGCAATTTTTGCCGATATGGCTATCAAAAAGGCATTTTTTATCCAAACCTGGGCTGGCTATAACATATAATGTCTGGCAAAAACCCCGCTTGCAGGAGAGAGAATTGACACAAGAAAGCTTGGCGCAACTTAAATACGGCGCTGATGAATTATTACTGGAATCAGAATTGGTTACCAAGCTGGCTGAACAGCGGCCTTTAATTGTTAAGGCCGGTTTTGATCCCACCGCACCCGATTTACATTTGGGGCATACGGTTTTGATCAATAAGCTCAAGCAATTTCAGGAAGCCGGGCATCAGGTGCAGTTTTTGATCGGTGATTTTACTGCCATGATCGGCGACCCCACCGGCAAAAACGTCACCCGCAAACCGTTAAGCCGGGAAGCGGTGCTGGAAAATGCCCAAACCTATCAGGCTCAGGTGTTTAAAATTCTCGATCCGGAAAAAACCCAGGTCAAATTCAATTCCACCTGGATGGGGGCGATGACCAGTGCCGAGCTGATCCAACTGGCTGCCAAGCACACGGTGGCCAGAATGCTGGAGCGCGATGATTTTCACAAGCGCTATAAAGGTGGCCAGCCTATTGCTATTCACGAGTTTTTATATCCTTTAATTCAGGGTTATGACTCGGTAGTTATGAAGGCCGATGTGGAATTGGGCGGTACCGATCAGAAATTCAATCTGTTGATGGGCCGGCATTTGCAGGAAATCTACGGCCAAAAACCTCAGGTAGTGCTGACCATGCCGATTCTGGAAGGTTTGGACGGCGTACAGAAAATGTCCAAATCGCTGAACAACTATATAGGTATAGCCGACGCCCCGGATGATATGTTCGGCAAAATCATGTCCATCTCCGATGAGCTGATGTGGCGGTACTACCAATTGCTCAGCTTCAAACCCAGAACCGATATCGAAACCTGGCAACTGGCTTGCCAAAACGGCGAAAACCCCAGAAATTACAAAGTGGCGCTGGGCCAGGAAATCGTGGCCCGTTTTCACGGTGCCGCTGCCGCCCAGCAGGTGCTGGAAAACTTCGAAGCCCGCTTCCAGCGTGGTGCTATTCCTGATGACATTGCGGAATTCCAGTTCAGCGCCGGTCTCGAAGGTTTACCCATCGCTAACTTGCTGAAAAACGCCGGTCTGGTGGATAGTACTTCCGAGGCTATTCGTCAGATCAAGCAGGGTGCCGTGAAAATCGACGGTGAAAAAGTGGAAGACCCCAAAACCGTCATCGCCGTTACCAGTCAGCACGTCTACCAGGTCGGCAAACGCAAATTCGCCAAAGTCGAAATAATAGAGGAATAACCCTGTTTATTCTCAATTCAGGCATAGCCCTTAGTTGGAGTGGCTATGCCCGTCAGATAAAAAAATGTAGCTTGGATGCAGCGTAGCGGAATCCGGGATAGGCCGCGCAAAATCCAAATCGCCTTAAAGGTAAGCCCTAAACACCCCCGTTCACCCGCACGGCTGCCTGCCTCCGAACGGCTTTGACCAACGGAAGTGGCGACTGAGGACGCTGTAAATACTTCCCTGTAAGCTTTGGCCCGGCCTCCCTGCCGGGCAAATCTCAGCCCCCACCCCGCCAGCCAAAGCCAGATGGGTTTATCCCCGCAGTTTGCCAAACTTAAACTTGATCACTCGTGGGACGCTGAGCGAACGTGATGCGCATCAATCGCGTCTGTCAGTCTATCCGAAAGTTTTGCCTGTATTCGCGCTATCCCATATTGTTCAATTTATCCTACTATCCTATGGCGGTCTGGTGCGTGGGTTGAGATGGGGTTTAGGTGTAAAAAACATTTCCGATAAGTTATTGATCTTAAAAGTAGGGCTAAAATAAATTCACAAAGTCGTCAAAAAGGGGTTGCCGAAGGCAAAATTCCCCGTATAATGGGCGGCTCTTCAGCGGTGATTGATTCCTGGAATCGAACAGCGGTGGGGCGAGACGAACAGGTTTTCAGTGTTGTTAAGTAACGGTTTTAATTGAGGTTGTTGCTTAATAGTCGGGTGTTGGTTTTCGGTCGTTGGGTGATGAGGTAGTGAGTTTTTAATGCCGAATCGCACATCACTTCTGAAAAAAAACGCTTGACTGAAATAAGAAAGGCTGTATAATTTGTCGGCTCAACGGGGCGAAAGCCTCAGCTCTTTAACAACCGAATCGAAATAATTTGTGTGGGTATGTGTCGAGATTTAAGCTTTGCTTAATAGAAAGATCGACACAGAGAGACACGTCAATTTAGCAGTACAGACGCTCTGTCGTCGAGCCAAGAGATTGGACACTAATCTTATTTAGTGTCAGTTGAAATTAAACTGAAGAGTTTGATCATGGCTCAGATTGAACGCTGGCGGTATGCTTAACACATGCAAGTCGAACGGTAGCAGGCCTTCGGGCGCTGACGAGTGGCGGACGGGTGAGTAATGCATAGGAATCTGCCTCATAGTGGGGGATAACGTGGGGAAACTCACGCTAATACCGCATACGACCTACGGGTGAAAGCGGGGGACCTTCGGGCCTCGCGCTATGAGATGAGCCTATGTTGGATTAGCTAGTTGGTAGGGTAATGGCCTACCAAGGCGACGATCCATAGCTGGTCTGAGAGGATGATCAGCCACACTGGGACTGAGACACGGCCCAGACTCCTACGGGAGGCAGCAGTGGGGAATATTGGACAATGGGCGGAAGCCTGATCCAGCAATACCGCGTGTGTGAAGAAGGCCTGAGGGTTGTAAAGCACTTTCAATGGGAAGGAATACCTATCGGCGAATACCCGGTAGACTGACATTACCCATACAAGAAGCACCGGCTAACTCCGTGCCAGCAGCCGCGGTAATACGGAGGGTGCAAGCGTTAATCGGAATTACTGGGCGTAAAGCGTGCGTAGGCGGTGATTTAAGTCAGATGTGAAAGCCCTGGGCTTAACCTGGGAACTGCATTTGATACTGGGTCACTAGAGTTGAGTAGAGGAGAGTGGAATTTCAGGTGTAGCGGTGAAATGCGTAGAGATCTGAAGGAACACCAGTGGCGAAGGCGGCTCTCTGGACTCAAACTGACGCTGAGGTACGAAAGCGTGGGTAGCAAACAGGATTAGATACCCTGGTAGTCCACGCCGTAAACGATGTCAACTAACCGTTGGGTTCTTAAAGAACTTAGTGGTGGAGCTAACGTATTAAGTTGACCGCCTGGGGAGTACGGCCGCAAGGCTAAAACTCAAATGAATTGACGGGGGCCCGCACAAGCGGTGGAGCATGTGGTTTAATTCGATGCAACGCGAAGAACCTTACCTACCCTTGACATCCAGAGAATCTGTTAGAGATAGCGGAGTGCCTTCGGGAACTCTGAGACAGGTGCTGCATGGCTGTCGTCAGCTCGTGTCGTGAGATGTTGGGTTAAGTCCCGTAACGAGCGCAACCCTTATCCTTAGTTGCCAACAGTTCGGCTGGGAACTCTAGGGAGACTGCCGGTGATAAACCGGAGGAAGGTGGGGACGACGTCAAGTCATCATGGCCCTTATGGGTAGGGCTACACACGTGCTACAATGGCCGGTACAGAGGGCAGCAAACTCGCGAGAGCCAGCAAATCCCAAAAAGCCGGTCCTAGTCCGGATTGCAGTCTGCAACTCGACTGCATGAAGTCGGAATCGCTAGTAATCGCGGATCAGAATGCCGCGGTGAATACGTTCCCGGGCCTTGTACACACCGCCCGTCACACCATGGGAGTGGGTTGCAAAAGAAGTAGGTAGTTTAACCTTCGGGAGGGCGCTTACCACTTTGTGATTCATGACTGGGGTGAAGTCGTAACAAGGTAGCCCTAGGGGAACCTGGGGCTGGATCACCTCCTTACAAAGTCAAAGCCATCCTGGCACGTATCCACAACAAATTATTTCGATAGAAAACACGACGCACCTGGGTCTGTAGCTCAGTTGGTTAGAGCGCACCCCTGATAAGGGTGAGGTCGGAGGTTCAACTCCTCCCAGACCCACCAACTAAACCGGGCCGAGGCAAGCAGCATAGCAAGCCGACGCCAAGCCGCCGCTGAAAAGCGAAGGCCAAGAAAGCCAAGCCGTAAGCCATACCCACAAAGGGGCCATAGCTCAGCTGGGAGAGCGCCTGCCTTGCACGCAGGAGGTCAGGAGTTCGATCCTCCTTGGCTCCACCATAACCGCGCGTCGATGTTTTAGATGAAGGACACACTCACAACTCCATGTCGTTTGAATCCTGTAGGCTGAGATCAGCTTAACCGGATAGAGAACAGACCGCATGGAATTGGGAGAATAACCCCAATCGCTCTTTAACAATTTGGAAATCTGTAAAACGTAAACATCACGAAAGTCAAGATCGTGATGGGTTCTGTTCACTGTGAAAACAGTGGGCACAACACTCAAGCAAAAATCAGCGAACATGTCAGCAGACTAGAAACTCAAAAGCACTGAAGTGAAGTGAGAGGAGAAAGTTAAAGCGCAAGCCGCACACGCAAGTGATGAGGCCCAAGCCCAAACAACACCGAGCACCGAACAACAGACGCATTCGGGTTATATGGTCAAGTGAATAAGCGCATACGGTGAATGCCTTGGCAGTAAGAGGCGATGAAGGACGTTGTAGCATGCGAAAAGCTTTGGGGAGCTTGCAAACAAGCCCTGATCCAGAGATGTCCGAATGGGGAAACCCGGCGGGGATAACCCCGTCATCCTTCCGTGAATACATAGCGGCTGGAAGCGAACCCGGAGAACTGAAACATCTAAGTACCCGGAGGAAAAGAAATCAACCGAGATTCCCTAAGTAGTGGCGAGCGAACGGGGACTAGCCCTTAAGCTAGGAAAAAGTTAGTGGAACGGTCCTGGAAAGACCGGCGGCACAGGGTGATAGCCCCGTACACGAAAACTTTCTCTTAGTGAAAACGAGTAGGTCGGAGCACGAGAAACTCTGATTGAACATGGGGGGACCATCCTCCAAGGCTAAATACTCCTTACTGACCGATAGTGAACTAGTACCGTGAGGGAAAGGCGAAAAGAACCCCGGAGAGGGGAGTGAAATAGAACCTGAAACCGTATGCGTACAAGCAGTGGGAGCCCCTTCGTGGGGTGACTGCGTACCTTTTGTATAATGGGTCAGCGACTTACATTTTGTGGCAAGCTTAACTGAATAAGGGAGGCGTAGCGAAAGCGAGTCTTAATAGGGCGTTTAGTCGCAAGGTGTAGACCCGAAACCGGGCGATCTATCCATGGCCAGGCTGAAGGTCAGGTAATACTGACTGGAGGGCCGAACCCACGTCTGTTGAAAAAGACGGGGATGAGCTGTGGATAGGAGTGAAAGGCTAATCAAGCTCGGAGATAGCTGGTTCTCCTCGAAAGCTATTTAGGTAGCGCCTCGTGTATCACTCTTGGGGGTAGAGCACTGTTTCGGCTAGGGGGTCATCCCGACTTACCAACCCGATGCAAACTCCGAATACCAAGAAGTGCCAGCACGGGAGACACACGGCGGGTGATAAGGTCCGTCGTGAAAAGGGAAACAGCCCAGACCGTCAGCTAAGGTCCCCAAATCTATGCTCAGTGGGAAACGATGTGGAAAGGCCCAGACAGCCAGGAGGTTGGCTTAGAAGCAGCCACCCTTTAAAGAAAGCGTAATAGCTCACTGGTCGAGTCGGTCTGCGCGGAAGATTCACCGGGGCTAAGCATAGTACCGAAGCTACGGATTTACGCTTAGGCGTGAGTGGTAGAGGAGCGTTCCGTACGCCTGCGAAGGTTCATTGAGAAGTGGGCTGGAGGTATCGGAAGTGCGAATGCTGACATAAGTAACGATAAAGAGGGTGAAAAACCCTCTCGCCGAAAACCCAAGGTTTCCTGCGCAACGTTAATCGACGCAGGGTTAGTCGGCACCTAAGGCGAGGCCGAAAGGCGTAGTCGATGGAAAACAGGTTAATATTCCTGTACCAATGTTAACTGCGATGGGGTGACGGAGAAGGCTACATCAGCTGTCGGTTGGAAGTGGCAGTTTAAGCGAGTAGGCAGTGAGTCTAGGCAAATCCGGATTCATAATGCTGAGACGTGATGACGAGTGTCTTGAGAGAGACGCGAAGTGATGAATGCCCTGCTTCCAGGAAAAACCTCTAAGCTTCAGGTTAACAGTGGCCGTACCCCAAACCGACACAGGTGGGTGGGATGAAAATTCTAAGGCGCTTGAGAGAACCCGGGTGAAGGAACTAGGCAAAATGATACCGTAACTTCGGGAGAAGGTATGCCTTTGATAAGTGAAGTCCCTCGCGGACGGAGCGTAAGGAGGTTGCAAAAAATCGGTGGCTGCGACTGTTTAGCAAAAACATAGCACTCTGCAAACACGAAAGTGGACGTATAGGGTGTGACGCCTGCCCGGTGCTGGAAGGTTAATTGATGGGGTTATCTTCGGAGAAGCTCTTGATCGAAGCCCCAGTAAACGGCGGCCGTAACTATAACGGTCCTAAGGTAGCGAAATTCCTTGTCGGGTAAGTTCCGACCTGCACGAATGGCGTAACGATGGCCACACTGTCTCCACCCGGGACTCAGTGAAATTGAAATCGCTGTGAAGATGCAGTGTACCCGCGGCTAGACGGAAAGACCCCGTGCACCTTTACTATAGCTTGACACTGGACTTTGAACCTACTTGTGTAGGATAGGTGGGAGGCTTAGAAGCAGGAACGCTAGTTCTTGTGGAGCCGACCTTGAAATACCACCCTGGTATGTTTGGAGTTCTAACCTAGAGCCGTCATCCGGCTTGGGGACAGTGTCTGGTGGGTAGTTTGACTGGGGCGGTCTCCTCCCAAAGAGTAACGGAGGAGCACGAAGGTACCCTCAGCCTGGTCGGAAATCAGGCAATGAGTGCAAAGGCATAAGGGTGCTTGACTGCGAGACGGACAAGTCGAGCAGGTACGAAAGTAGGTCTTAGTGATCCGGTGGTTCTGTATGGAAGGGCCATCGCTCAACGGATAAAAGGTACGCCGGGGATAACAGGCTGATACCGCCCAAGAGTTCATATCGACGGCGGTGTTTGGCACCTCGATGTCGGCTCATCACATCCTGGGGCTGAAGCAGGTCCCAAGGGTATGGCTGTTCGCCATTTAAAGTGGTACGCGAGCTGGGTTCAGAACGTCGTGAGACAGTTCGGTCCCTATCTGCCGTGGGCGTTTGAGATTTGAGGGAAGCTGCTCCTAGTACGAGAGGACCGGAGTGGACGAACCTCTGGTGTTCCGGTTGTCATGCCAATGGCATTGCCGGGTAGCCACGTTCGGACAGGATAACCGCTGAAAGCATCTAAGCGGGAAGCCCCTCCCAAGATGAGATCTCACTGGGACTATAAGTCCCCTGAAGGGCCGTTGAAGACGACGACGTTGATAGGTACGATGTGGAAGTGCAGTAATGCATGTAGCTAACGTATACTAATTGCCCGTGAGGCTTGACCATATAACACCCAATGCGTTTGGTGTTTGTTGGCAAAGCGCTGATAAAATGCGAGAGAAACGAAAAGAACTGACGAATACAGATTTCCAGACGCCTTTGAGAAGCAAAAAAGCAAAAAAGATTGCAAAAGCGATAGCGATGCAATAGTCATAGCCAACGTAGAAATACGGGAGGACTAAGACTTAAAGCCTCAAAGGTCTGACGGCAGGTTAAAGAACCGCCTGCCCACCAAAATTGCTTGGTGACCATAGCGAGCGTGAACCACCCGATCCCATCCCGAACTCGGAAGTGAAACCGCTTAGCGCCGATGATAGTGTGGCAGTTTGCCATGTGAAAGTAGGACATTGCCAAGCTTCTAACTCCAAAAGCCCAATCTAATCATTGGGCTTTTTTTTTGCCTAAAGAAAAAGTCAACCCAACCAATTCAATCCAACCCCATCTAAAACCAACGCCGAATACGGCGTAGGAGACATAGAAGGCGCTGAACGCCGTGTACGCATCGCTCGCGAACCATGTCCCCCCAGAGTCGGCACATCCTCCGGCACTTCCGAATAAGTCATGTGGGTCAACCAATAGTCATCCATAGCCCAATTCGGCCAACGCAACTTATGCTAGCCAATTCCCAGCTCTTCAGGTTAACTACTGGTTTTAGTGATTAATGTTGTATTGATTTGGTGCGCTTTGCTATAAATGCACCTAAAATCACTTGACTTCAAATCAAAACGCCTAATAATCAATTTGCCATAATATACGCATAAGGAACGAATATGAAGAGATTAGTCGCTGTATCTACAACTTTATTGCTGGGCACTATCAGTATCAGTAATGCCCTGGCAACAACTTATTCAGCTACTACAGTTAGCTATTTAGATTATTTTGGTAGCTCAGGTACGGCGGCTGTCGGCAGTTTTGAGATCAGCAGTCCTGGCGTAATCACTTGGGATGTCACAAGTGGCGGCGGTACAGGGATCTTCAATTTTGAAATAGCCGGTTTTGGTTCTCTGGATGGTCAAAACAATGATGAAGACGATTTGACTGTATATGTGGATGGGGTTGAGACTTTTAGCGGTACATTCAATTTAGGTGGGGGTGGTGCGGATGTGGTTTATTACAATCCATCGGCGGCGTCATGGACAAATAGTAATCCTTCCGGTACTGGACTCACTTGGGCGGGAGGTACGCTGGATGTCAGTGGCTTAAGCGCCAGCCTGCAAAACGGTGATAATACTATTCAATTTTTATATAGTGGCGCAAACCAGGGGCTTGCTGATGAAGGTTGGGGACTTAATTCTGCTTCGCTGGTTGCGTCCGCTCCTGTCCCTGAGCCACAAGTAGTTCAGTTGTGGCTTGCAAGTTTGGTTTTATTGGGTGCTAAGGGTAAAAAGTGCTTGAAAATCTAGCTAACTGCATGTTCAGATGTTTGCCTCCAAATAGGACATTTGTCGGCAGTTAGGCTAAAGCCCAATCTAAGGATTGGGCTTTTTTGTGCCGGTAAGAAAAATCAAAGCAGTTATCAGACGATATCCCCATCGACCGGTTAATGTACCCTGCGAAGCCGCGCTGTAGTTATAAGCAATCCTGGTACTGGCTACAAAAACACCCATAGCACTTGCAACACCGAAAACCTGCCGCCAATTAGCATTTTCAAGTTAAATTCTGGTGTTAGTGATTATTGATGCATTAATTTAGTGCGCTTTACATAAAAACGCACCAAAATGGAAAATTAATATTGATTCAATATTAAAAAAGTAGTATCGTATCAATACAATGTGATGGCATGTTGTATTGAACAGATAGGCCGGCATGATGACAGCCTATCGGACTGGATAATTAAAATAGTAATTACTTAGCGTTATGTTGCTGATGCTTTTCTCAACAAGTCGTTAGCTTCGAATGATGTGCTGTGTTGAGCTCATCCTACAACTACCTGTTTTTAATCAGGATATTTTGACGCTGAGTGCTTACTAAAAATACCAAGGTATTGGCGCATGATAAGTAAAAGATATTCATCATTAGTAGTAAGAGCAGGGGTTTTGTGCTGTTTGATCAGTACTAATAGTAACGCAAATGGTCATGCATGGGCAGAACAGGCGGTGAAATCTTTGCCGTGTAAAGGAGCCGAAACCATAGATGACATACTCGATCATAAGCATAGAAATCTGTATGTGGATTTGGGGTGGCGGGTTTTTGCCGAAGAAAGTGGGGATTATTTGGTGGAACGCAATTTCTTGATTAGTAAATCAGCAGAGTTACGTTATCGCTGGCGAGTGAATAGTGCTCTGGAAGCCGTGGCAGTGAGCGAAAGGGCTCAGCAGCTTTGTTAATAGAATTGTAATTGCTCGGCGTAAGATTGCTGATTTAAATAGTTAGCTGCGCATGATGCGCTGTATTTTGTTTAAGGCTATGTTGGTGTTAAAAGTTGATTTTGGCAGAAACGGTAAAGGCCATTGTATATCCCCGTAACCCTTGTTTGATAAAAGTTACGCGCTGCGAATCCCTCGATTCCACTGCGTTGCATCGAGGCTACGGCTCTCCTTAAGTAGTTAGCTTTGAATGATGCGCTGTACTGCGTTTAGCACCTCCTCCCTGGTGTCGGGACAGTTTTATAAACTGTCCCGTTTTTTTAGCGGCTTAACTTTAACTTGGTAATTATTCAGGGTCAATTTTGGCTAATCCTTTTTAAACAAGTAGTTAGCTACGCATGATGCGCGGCACTGCGTTAGGCGCATCCTACAACTACCTGTTTTTAAAGTGATAATTGGGCGCTGAATAGTTACCTTAACTTAAGCTTAAACGCTGGTCATTATGCCCGCCATGTCCCCAAAAAGGCACAGACAGGATTAAAACACAGGCTATCCAGATTAATAACTGCTGATTGGTAAAGGTATAACCCAATGCTAAAGGCAGGCTGGCAATGAAGTCAGGATGAGCAATAACAAAATCTTCACCAAACCAGAAGGCACAGGTTTCGCCTATCAGCATGGCCACAGCCGCCAGGCTCAAATATTGGGCAATTTGCCGGTCACGCAATTTCTGTTTGATTTCCCCACCTTCCAGTAAATCTCGGAAGCTTAGGGAATGCCAGTCCAGATCTTGGTGTTTCAAACCCAGGCATGCAATCAGACCGCACACTCCGATCACTGGAATGGCGAATTCCTCGATAGGAAAACTTAGGCTGCGGCCAATAAATGCCAGACTGATAGTCTTATACAGCGCAAACAAAGCAAACACTTGATAAGCTATTCTCAAGCGTGTTGCCAATATTATGGAATTTGGTATTTCTGCCAGTAATTCATAATTGCGCTGAATCAGGCCGATTGCCAGAACAAAATTGGCAGCCAGCATCATCACTGTGTAAGCCCGTTGCCAGAAGCTGTAACTGGTCAACCACATAAAATCGGCCTGCGTGACCAGACAGGTGCCAAACAGCTGTGCCAGGGTCAAAAAAATCAGCAGACGCAATACGGCAAAAGTCTGCAGCTTTTTAAAATAAACGCCGGCAATGATTAAAAATAAACCAGAGGCTATGCCAAAGTCCCATTGCCAATGACTGTTTTCTATGACTGGACCGGTTAAGGGGAACATGGGTTGTCTATCCGCCGAGAGTAAACCCCAATTGGCACCCACTACGCCTTCGTTATGACTTTTCCAGGGCTGGTTAAAAGCTTCGACTATGTTGTAATCAAAGCCGTGACGATTAGCCACTTCTATCAGGCCGCGGATAAATTTGGTTTCATTAACCACACTGGGTATAGCCTTGCCGCGTTGGCGTCCGGCAGATGGCCAGCCGGATTCTCCAATCAGAATAGGCTTGTCTTGCCCCATGCTGTGAGCTTTGGCTTCAATCAGGCGCACTATCTTTTCAACGTGTGCTGTCGCTTGATCTATGCCGATCGGCTCGTCTTCCCAGTAAGGCAGAATGTGGATGGTAATAAAATCAACTTCATTAAATAACTGCGGATATTTCAAGTAAATCGACCAGACATCCGCATAAGACACAGGCTGTTTTACTGCCTGTTTTACCTGGCGAATATAATCGATCAGGGCTTCCACACTCATATCATGACGCAGTAATACCTCATTACCGACGATAACCCGTTTTATCACATCGGGATGAGCATTAACGGATTCGATCAAGGTCTGGATTTCTTTTTTGTTGCGTTTGGTACTGCCTTCCAGCCAGCCGCCTTGAATTACATCAATGCCATGTTTGCCGGCAAATTCCGGTGTGCGTTCCATGCCGTCCAGTATCGAATAAGTGCGGATATTCTGAGTTTTGCCAGCCAATAAGCTCAGATCCTGATCAATGTGCTCCGGAAGAGGGAATTTTTTATCCAGCGGACTATAACCTTCCCGAAAGGGGGCAAACGATAAACTTTTAAATTTACCGGGCGGCAAATCCGTGCCGGCCATTTGTGGCTGGTTGGCATACCACTGTATGGCCGCATTGCTTATGATGATGAATAACAGGCAGATCAGGATCTTGACGGATTTCATAACAGTGAAAGTAAAGTACAAAACAAAAAGACTAACAATTATACAAGCTTAAGCTATTCTATGGCGGAATAACAATTCCACATGATATGACACGTAAAGCCGCAGCCACAAACAGATTGAGCTGTCTTAAAGCTCAGCCAGATTACCCTTGTCTTCCAGCCAGCTTTTCCGGTCGCCGGCACGCTTTTTGGCCAGTAATAAATCCATTTGCTGAAAAGTGCCGTCGTCTTCACTAACCGTTAGCTGTACCAAACGCCGGGTGTCAGGATTCATGGTGGTTTCCCGCAATTGCGAGGGATTCATTTCACCCAAGCCTTTAAAGCGCTGAATATTGATCTTACCGGTGAGTTTTTCGGCTTCGATACGCGCCAGTACCCCTAACCGCTCGGATTCATCCAGAGCATAGAAAACCTTTTTACCCACATCGATCCGGTATAAGGGCGGCATGGCCACAAACACATGCCCGGCCTGAACCAGCGCAGCAAAATGCCGGTAAAACAAGGCGCAAATCAGGGTGGCGATATGATTGCCATCGGAATCGGCATCAGCCAGAATACAGATTTTACCGTAGCGTAAATTTTGCAAATCACGGCTGTCCGGTTCTATACCCAGTGCCACGGCAATATCATGTACCTCTTGCGAAGCCATTACTTCTGCCGAATCCACTTCCCAGGTATTCAGAATCTTGCCGCGTAAGGGCATGATGGCCTGAAACTCACGATCCCTGGCCTGTTTTGCCGAACCGCCGGCAGAATCGCCTTCCACCAGAAACAACTCAGTACGGCTGATATCCTGAGCCGAGCAATCAGCCAGTTTACCGGGCAGAGCCGGGCCACTGGTGATGCGTTTTCGGATGATTTTTTTGCTGGCTTTCAGCCGCTTTTGGGCGCTGGTCAGAATAATATCGGCGATTTTCTCGCCTTCCTGGGGATGCTGATTCAGCCATAGGCTAAAACTGTCTTTGGCTACTCCGGATACAAACGCCACACATTCACGGGAACTCAGCCGCTCCTTGGTTTGTCCGGAAAACTGCGGATCTTCCAATTTAACCGACAGCACAAAATGACAAGTTTCCCAGACATCTTCCGGCGCAATTTTTACCCCACGCGGCAATAGATTGCGAAACTCGCAAAACTCGCGGATAGCCTCGGTCAGACCTGCCCGTAAACCATTGACATGGGTACCGCCCTGAGCGGTGGGCACCAGATTGACATAACTTTCGGTAATGCTTTCCGGCAGACTGTCTGGCGTCCAGAGTATGCCCCATTCTACCGCCTCTTTGCTGGTGGTCATGGTGGCCATAAACCCCCGATCTGGAAATATTTCGACATCTCCGACCCGATTCAGCAAATACTCTTGCAAACCGTTTTGATAACACCATTCATAGAGCTCTGCGGTTGCTTCCACCTGCAAAACGATTTTCAGACCTGGGCAGAGCACGGCTTTGGCGCGTAATACGTGCTTTAAGCGCGATACTGATACTCGGTTGGAGTCAAAATATTGGGCATCCGGCCAGAAATGTACGCTGGTGCCGGTATTGTTTTTGCCGACGCTGCCGGTTTGCGCCAGATCGCTGGTTTTTTCGCCGCCGGCGAAACTCATTTGGTAGACCCCGCCGCCGCGTTTAACCTCAATCTCCAGGCGTTCCGACAAGGCGTTGACCACAGATACCCCTACACCATGCAAGCCACCGGAAAACTGATAGTTTTTATTGGAGAACTTGCCCCCGGAATGCAATTGAGTCAGGATTACTTCCACGCCCGGCATACCCTGTTCCGGGTGTATATCCACCGGCATTCCTCGGCCATTATCCTTGACAAGCACCGAGCCGTCTTTATGCAGCAACACCTCAATGGTGGTGGCGTGACCGGCCAGAGCCTCATCCACACTATTGTCCACCACTTCCTGTACCAAATGATTAGGACGGGTGGTGTCGGTATACATGCCGGGGCGTTTGCGCACCGGTTCCAGCCCGGTCAGCACTTCAATGGCGGCGGCGTTATATTCGTTACTCATGGGCTAGTCAATAAATGGCTGAGAAGATAAATCAAAATGGCTGGCATCATGGCTATTCGGTGCGCATGAGCCAGTGGCATCAATTGGTTGACTTTTTGCGCTCGGCAATGGCCTGACTCAGTTGATAAACGGCCATCGCGTACAAAGGACTATGATTATAGCGAGTGATGACATAAAAATTATGCAACCCGGCCCAAAGTTCGGCACCGTCCTGCAGCGGAAAGCTTAATAATTTGACTTGGAGTTTGGCGGGTAGGGCAGCCGGTAAATGCACTTGTGCTGTGCGCAACTGCTGGACACTGGTATCAGGTTTCACTCCCGATGTCAGGTAGTGCTGATAAGCGTGACCTTTGGCCGAAACCGGCACAACCACGGCTTCGCCGCGCCGCCATTGATTGGCGACAAAATAATGGGCAACACTGGCAATGGCATCGGCGTTGTTATGCCAAATATCCCGTTTGCCATCGTGATCAAAATCCACAGCATAGCTTAAAAAACTGCTGGGCATAAATTGCGGCAAACCCATGGCTCCGGCATAAGAACCCATCGGTTGCAGGGCATCCAGATGTTCATCACGGCTCAATAACAAAAAGCTGGACAGTTCTTTTAAGAAAAAATCGCTGCGTTTCGGATAGGCAAACCCTAAAGTGGATAACGCATCTATCACCCTATACTTGCCGGTATGAGCCCCAAATTTGCTCTCTACGCCAATAATGGCAAGCAAAATCGGAGCCGGTACTCCGTATTCACGTTCCACCGCCTGCAAAGTAGCCGCGTTATCCTGCCAGAACTGTACCCCGGCTGCAATACGCGCCTCAGTCAGAAAAATCTCCCGGTATTGATACCAGGGTTTGGCTTCTGCAGGTTTGCTGATGGCATCCAATATGTTTTGCTGAATTTCCACGGACGCAAATTGCTGGCGCAACGCACTTTCCTGGAAATGGTGGCGTTGCACCATGGTGTGAATAAAACTTTCAAAGCTGTCGGTTGCAGCGACAGCAGCCCAGCCGAACTGATAGGGTAAAACAGTCAGCAATAATGCTAAAGTGAGTTTAAATTTCATAAATAGTCTGAATATATAGTCAGGGTTGCCTGTGTTATTACACTGGCAATAATTTGCGATGAGTATGAATCGACATCAAAATGCCAAAGCCGGCCATCAGTGTCACCATCGAAGTACCGCCATAACTCACCATAGGCAAGGGTACGCCGACTACCGGTAATACCCCAATCACCATGCCGATATTGACAAATACATAGACAAAAAACGTAAAAGCCAGACTGCCGGCCAACAAACGGCCATAAGTATCCTGAGCTTGCACGGCAATATAAAAACAGCGGCTGATCACCAGCAAATACAATAACAATAAGCCGACGCAACCAAATAAACCAAATTCTTCGGCAAACACCGCAAAAATAAAATCGGTAGAGCTTTCCGGTAAAAAATCCAGCTCGGCCTGACTACTGCCCAGCCAGCCCTTACCGTTGATGCCGCCTGAGCCGATAGCAATTTTTGACTGGATAATATGATAACCAGCCCCCATCGGGTCGGCTTCCGGGTTGATAAAAGTCAGCACCCGGTTCCGTTGATACTCCCGCATAAAATGCCATAATAGTGGTGTCAAACAGCCCAGCAGTGTTATCCCTCCCAACATTACCCACCAGGACAATCCGGCAAAAAACAGTACGGCTGCCCCGGAACTGGCTACCAGTAACGCAGTGCCCAAATCGGGTTGTTTGGCAATTAATAATACCGGCAGGCTCAAAAAGCCGGTGGCGATAGCGACATGCTTGGCCTTGGGCGGTAAGGCATGTTCAGACAGATACCAGGCCACCATCATGGGGGCGCTGAGTTTAGTCAGTTCAGAAGGCTGAAAACGGAAAAACCCCAAATCCAGCCAACGCTGCGCACCTTTGCCGATTTGGCCCATTACCATTACCGCCAGCAGCAGCAATACGCAAATCGTGAATAGTACCAGCGAAAAGTTCTGAAACTGGCGAGGATTGATGTGGGCAAGTACCGTCATCAGCAATAGCGCCAGCCCCATGTGGGTACCGTGCCGAATCAACACCGCAATTTTTTGGCCGCCGGCGCTGTATAAAATCACAAAACTTAAGGCGCAGATCATCAGTAATCCCAGCAACAGCGGAATATCGATATGTAATTTACGTAATAAATTACCGATCAGTGACGGCGAATTAAAATGCTCTTGGCGGGTTTCATTTTTCATCAGGCTTGGCTTTTTTAGGATTCAGATAGGCATCAATAATTTCGCCGGCTATCGGCGCCGCTACCGAGCCACCGTGGCCACCATGTTCTGCAATAACTGCCACGGCAATCTGTGGATCGTGCACCGGGGCAAATGAGATGAATAAGGCGTGGTCGCGCATTTTAAAATCAATGGCGTCCTCATTATATTTTTCTTCCTGTTTAATGGTAAATACCTGGGCGGTACCGGTTTTGCCGGCGATTTGATAACCCACCGCTTTATCCAGCTTACCAGCAGTACCGCGTGCTCCATGCACCACATTAGTCATGGCCAGAATAATATTGTCCACATTTTGTTCTTTCAGGGGGATTACTTCATCGGGCAGTAATTCAATCGAATCGGCATAGTCGGCATTGATAATCTGTTGCACCAGATGCGGCGTAATCACCTTGCCGTGATTGGCCAGCGTAGCCACCGCTTTAGCCAACTGTAACGGTGTGGCCTGCATATAGCCCTGACCAATACCTGTGATTAAAGTTTCACCCGGATACCAGGCCTGATTGCGATTGGCCTTTTTCCATTCCTTGGACGGCAATAAGCCATCCACTTCGCCAACCAGATCAATGCCGGTGCGTTTACCAAACCCAAATTTGTCCAGAAACTCATGTATGCGGTCTATGCCCAGCGCCAGCGCCAGATCATAAAAATACACGTCACAGGATTGGGTGATGGCCTCGTTCATATCCACTACTCCGTGGCCCCATTTTTTCCAGTCCCGGTATTTATGTTCTACATTGGGTAGCCGATAATAACCAGGGCAAAACAAACGATGACCAAAATCGGCAACACCGTATTCCAGACCAGCCAATCCCAGAAATGGTTTCACCGTTGATCCGGGCGGATATTGGCCGCGCAGAGCCCGGTTGTACAGGGGTTGATCCGGCGAATCCTGCAAGGCCTTATAGTCCTTGGCGGAAATGCCAGACACAAATGGATTGGGGTCAAAGCCTGGCCGGCTGGCAAACACTAAAACCCCGCCGGTCTTGATGTCTATTGCTACTGCAGCCCCGTTGAATTCACCCAGAGCATCGTAAGCAATTTTTTGCAGATCGATATCCAGCGTCAAATAGATATTGGCTCCGGCTATCGGCTCAGTAGTGGATACGGTATTAACCGCTCTAGCCTGGGCATTGGTCTCAATTTCTGCATAGCCGGCGGTACCGTGCAGCTGGTTTTCATAGTTTTTTTCGATACCGTTCTTACCGATGAAATCGGTGCCACGGTATTCAGCGATGGGCAGAACTTTTAATTCCTGCTCATTGATTCTACCGACATAACCCACCACATGCGCGGCCAGATCGGCATAAGGATAATAACGCACCAGTCTGGCATAAACATCCACACCGGGAAAATACGGGCGCACCACCGCAAATTTCGCCACATCCTCTTCAGTCAGATTTTGCAGTAAGGGTGTGGTGGTAAATGATTTGTTACGTTTGCGCAGTTTTTGAAACAAATCAATTTTTTCATCGGAAATATTCAGCAACTGCTGCAGTTTTTGCAGGGTATCGTCCAGATTTTCAATCTGTTCCGGAATCAATTCCAGGCTGTAAGTCGGCACGTTTTGCGCCAGCATTCGGCCGCGGCGATCATAGATAATGCCGCGAGTCGGCGGCAAAGGTGAAATCTTGATGCGGTTGTCTTTTGATAAGGTGGCGTAATGCTCATGGCCGACAATCTGTAGATACACCAAACGCACGACCAGACCGGCAATCAACAGCATAATCAGCACGAAAGCGGCGACGACACGGCTTAAAAAAATCCGGTTTTCCGCCAGAGAATCTTTGATGGCAAACTTTCTATCCATACAGCATCAGGCGATACGCGTTACCACGCGGATATAACGCATCACCCCAAATACCAGCGGCCAAACCAACGCCGCGCTGATCACCGGATACCAAAAATCATAGGATAAGCGGTTGCCAGCTTTCATGCTTTCTGTGCCGAAAATAATGCTTTCCGAGCCTAACACACAAAAAAACACAAACACACATTGCTGAATGATCGGAAATTGGCGCAGCCGCCGGTGTTCACGAATGCTAAAGTAAGCCATCAAGGCATAAATCAAGGCATATTGCCCCAAAAGCCGCCCGGTCAATACATCAGTCAGCAAGCCCACCCACCAGGCGGTAAACACCCCAAACCGTTCCGGCAAGGCAATACACCAGTAGATCAGTACCAGCAATACCCAGTCCGGATTAAACGGGTCCAGGCTGGGCCAGATGGAGGTTACGCGCAATATCATCGCTGCGGCGATGGTCAGCATGTAGTAAAAATAGGCAAAAGCGTCAGGGCGCGGCATGGCTGGACTCAGAACCGGTCGATGGTTTGGCTTGATCGTGTTCACCCAGCACTACTGGCGTGGTATCGCTCCACACAATCAAAAATTCGCGGCTGGAATCCAGTTGCGCTTTAGGCGTGGCGTAAATATTGGCAAAGGATTTATCCGGTCTGGCTTCAAACTTGTCCACCACTGCCACCGGATAACCGGCTGGAAAACCCCCGCCCAGACCCGATGTGACCAGCAAATCGCCCGGCACAATATCGGCATTATTGGCCAGAAACGGCAAATGCAGACGATTGGGCTGGCCGGTGCCGAAGGCAATTGTCCGCAAACCATTACGGTTCACTTCCACCGGAATGGCGTGATTGGGGTCGGTAATCAGCATGACTTCAGAGGTGTTGGGCAAGGCCCTGATTACCTGGCCGACGATGCCGTTGGCATCCAGTACCGGCTGTTTAGGGTGGACACCAAAGCGGGTGCCTTTGTTGACCACCACGGTATGTTCATAAGGTTCCAGCTTCACAGACAACAGCTCGGCCACCAGCACCTGTTCGCCAAGTTGAAAAGAATTTTCCAGCAGCAGGCGCAAGCGGATGTTTTCTTTTTCCAGTGCCGCCAGTTTCAGCAGCTTGCCGTCGTTAATCAGCTGTATTTCTTTCAGGCGCTGATTCTCCTTTTGTAATTCCACATAAGAAATTACAGTGCTGGATAGCCGGTGGATAGTGTCAGCCGGAAGACTTGCCAGATTTTGTAGAGGGTAAACAGCAAAAGCCAGCAAGGAACGCAAAGAGTTCAGTTTAGCGCCGCGATAATCGATCACCAGTAGCGTAATCGATACCAGTACGGCCACCAGCAGACGTGTATTTAAGGAAGGCCCGGTAGCAAATAAGAGTTTTATAGTACAACCTCAAACAATCAGTAATAAAATGCCGTGTCAGCAGGGATGAACAGCTTCCCAGTCCTGGCTTGGGCTACCGTGCTGAGCTTGGAGTTCCTTATCTTGCCGGGCCGGGTGGGTTTATTCCAGCGAAAACGCTGAAGCCCCTTTTGAGTCCAGCATTTCCAGAATAATGCCGCCGCCGCGTGCCACACAAGTCAGTGGATCATCGGCAATATACACCGGCAAACCGGTTTCTTCAGAAATCAGTCGGTCTATATCTTTCAGCAAAGCGCCGCCGCCGGTCAGCACAATCCCGCGACTAGCCACATCTGCGCCCAGTTCCGGTGGGGTTTGCTCCAGCGCCACTTTCACGGCACTAACGATGCCGGACAGAGGTTCCTGTAAGGCTTCCAGAATTTCATTGCTGTTCAAAGAGAAGCTGCGCGGTACGCCTTCAGCCAGATTGCGGCCTGTCACCTGCATTTCCCGTACTTCGCTGCCCGGATAAGCGGCACCGATAGTGTGTTTGATTTTTTCAGCGGTGGCTTCACCGATCAGGGTGCCGTAATTACGGCGCACATAACTGATAATGGATTCATCGAATCGATCGCCGCCTATCCGTACCGAAGCCGAATAAACGATGCCGTTTAAGGAAATAACCGCCACTTCGGAAGTACCGCCGCCAATGTCCAGCACCATGGAACCATGTGCGGCTTCAACCGGTAAACCCGCACCTACCGCCGCCGACATCGGCTCTTCAATCAGATATACCTCGCGGGCGCCGGCCATCGCCGCAGATTCGCGGATGGCGCGTCTCTCTACTTGAGTTGAACCACAAGGCACGCAAATCAGGATGCGTGGGCTGGGTCTGAGTAACTTGTTTTCGTGCACTTTTTTGATAAAGTGGCGCAACATGCGTTCAGTGACGGCAAAGTCGGCAATTACCCCGTCTTTCAGAGGGCGAATCGCGGTAATATTGCCCGGCGTACGACCGAGCATGCTTTTGGCATCCGAACCGATCGCGGCGATGGTTTTTTGGCCACGCACCTTGTCTTCTTTGATTGCAACAACCGAAGGCTCATTAAGCACAATTCCTTGGCCAGGAACGTAAATTAGCGTATTTGCCGTCCCTAAATCGATAGATAAATCGTTAGAAAAAAGGCCACGAATGCGTTTGAACATGATTTCACCAGACTACACAGAAAATCCCACTACTTTAACAATCAAGCAGGCAGTTGGGCAAGATATAAAGTATTATATAGCGTTTCGCAGAGTAAAATATAGCAAGTGCACTGCAAAATTCGGCAAGCGAAATCATGCCTAGGCGCAAGCAGGCATTCTTGCTGGTGTGCCCGCTGCTGTGTTTAAACCTCGGTTGCGTACCGGCGGCAGTCTGCCGGCTGAAATTACCCTGCATTGCCTAAATATAGTAAAACTTGGAGCCCAGCCATGTCCTTGACTGCTGATGATGTCAAAAAAATTGCCCACCTGGCCAGACTGGGTATTGCTGCTGATGATATAGCACAATATGCAGACGATTTAACCGGCATACTGAATTTAATGACCCAAATGGGTCAATTACCCACAGCTGGTGTACTACCCATGTCGCATCCGTTGGATCAGACCCAGCGCCTGCGTGACGATGTGGTCAGCGAAACCGATCAGCACCGGCATTTCCAGAGTATAGCCCCGCAAACTGAGGCTGGTCTGTATCTGGTGCCAAAAGTAATTGATTAAGGACAAATATGCACAACAAGACTCTTACCGATCTGGCGACTGGTCTGCGCCAAAAAAAGTTTTCCAGTGTCGAACTAACCCAGGCATTTCTGGCCCGCATTCAAAAATATCGCGACCTCAATACCTTTATTACTGTCAGCCCGGAAACCGCGCTGCTACAGGCGAAGGCGGCCGATAAGGCTTTGGCCGCTGGTGTGGCCGGGCCTTTAACCGGTATCCCGATAGCGCATAAAGATATTTTTTGTACCCAAGGCATTAAAACCAGTTGCGGTTCCAAAATGCTGGATAACTTTATTGCCCCATACGATGCCACAGTGGTGGAAAAATTTAATCTGGCCGGTACTGTGACCCTGGGCAAATTGAATATGGATGAATTTGCCATGGGTTCTTCCAATGAAACCAGTTTCTATGGGCCGGTACGCAATCCCTGGAACGAAAACCTGGTGCCTGGTGGCTCTTCCGGTGGTTCCGCTGCTGCAGTAGCTGCCGGGCTGGTGCCGGCGGCTACCGGTACTGATACCGGTGGATCGATCCGTCAGCCGGCCGCATTATGCGGCATAACCGGTCTTAAACCCACTTATGGCAGGGTCTCGCGTTACGGCATGATAGCCTACGCCTCCAGTCTTGATCAGGGTGGGCCGATGACCCGCAATGCGGCCGATGCCGCTGCTTTATTGCAAGTTATGGCTGGTTTTGATCCTAAAGACTCCACCAGTGCCGATACCCCGGTGCCGGATTACAGTGCCGGTTTACAGGATAGTTTGCAAGGTCTGAAGATTGGTCTGCCCGCTGAGTTTTTTAGCGCTGATCTCGATCCTGAAATTGCTGCCCTGATTCAGGCGGCGATCAGTGAATACGAAAAACTCGGTGCGCAAATTAAAGAAGTCTCCATGCCCAATTTAAGCCATGCCATACCGGCTTATTATGTAATCGCTTCAGCAGAATGTTCCTCTAATCTGTCTCGTTTTGACGGCGTACGTTTTGGTTATCGCTGCCAGAAACCGGCAGATCTGAGTGATTTGTATACCCGTTCGCGTGGTGAGGCCTTTGGGGCTGAAGTCAAACGTAGAATTTTGATGGGTACTTATGCGCTGTCGGCCGGTTATTACGATGCCTATTATCTGAAAGCCCAGCAGGTACGGCGCTTAATTAGTGAAGATTTTAAGCGGGCACTCAGTGAGGTGGATGTGTTGATGGGGCCGGTTACGCCTAGCGTTGCCTTCAGTCTGGGCGAAAAAACCGGCGATCCGATTCAGATGTATTTGTCGGATATTTACACCATAGCCATCAATCTGGCTGGATTACCGGCCATGTCCATTCCAGCTGGTTTCATAGACACCAAACCGGTTGGCCTGCACATTATTGGTAATTATTTCAGTGAAGCGCGTTTGCTTAATATTGCTCATCAATACCAGCAAGCCACGGACTGGCATGTGCAAACGCCGCGTGGTTATAAATAAGCCTTAACCGGAAAACCTGAGCCAGGTTGTTGCCGAATACAGCGAGGAAAAAACTATGAATTCACAATGGGAAGCCGTTATCGGCCTGGAAATCCACACCCAGTTGGCCACCAAATCCAAAATCTTTTCTGGAGCCGCCACTGCTTACGGAGCCGAACCCAATAGTCAGGCTTGTGCCGTTGATTTGGGTTTGCCTGGCGTATTGCCGGTATTAAACCGTGAGGCAGTGCGTATGGCTGTTACCTTTGGTTTGGCTATTGATGCCGAAATTGCACCGCAATCGATATTTGCCCGCAAAAACTATTTTTACCCTGATTTACCCAAGGGCTATCAAATCAGCCAGTTTGAACTGCCGATAGTCGGCAAAGGTTATCTGGATATTGAAGTTGATGGTGAACAAAAACGCATTGGTATCACCAGAGCCCATCTGGAAGAAGATGCCGGTAAATCTTTGCATGAAGATTTTCATGGTTTGAGCGGTATAGACTTAAATCGGGCCGGCACACCTTTGCTGGAAATCGTCTCAGAACCTGATTTGCGTTCCGCCAAGGAAGCCGTAGCCTATATGCGCCAGCTCCATGAGCTGGTGCGCTATCTGGAGATCTGCGACGGCAATATGCAGGAAGGTTCGTTTCGCTGTGATGCCAATGTCTCGGTCAAGCCCAAAAGTCAAACCGAATACGGGGTACGGGTGGAAATTAAAAACATCAATTCCTTTAAATTTGTCGAAAAAGCCATCAATTACGAAATAGAGCGGCATATCGATGTATTGGAAGGCGGTGGCCGTATCATTCAGGAAACCCGGCTGTATGATGCGAACAAAGATGAAACCCGTTCCATGCGCAGCAAGGAAGAGGCCAACGACTATCGCTATTTTCCTGATCCCGATTTATTGCCGGTTATTGTCGAAGAAGCACTGAAAACTGAAATTCGCGCCACTTTGCCGGAACTGCCGCACGTTAAAAAGCAGCGTTTTATTGAACAATATGGGCTAGATACAGAAACAGCAGGCATCCTGACCTCGTCACGGGAACTGGCTGATTATTATGAAGCGCTGGTTAAAGAATCCGGTGTGGAAGCCAAGCTGTGCAGTAACTGGCTAAGCGGCGATGTCCTGGGTGCCTTGAACAAAGCTGGGCTGGAAATCAGCCACAGCCCGGTAGACAGTCTGCGTCTGGCCGGATTGCTGAAGCGCATAGCCGATAACACCATTTCCGGGAAAATTGCCAAACAGGTGTTCGATAAAATGTGGCACAGTCAGCTCAGCGCTGATGAAATTATCGAGCAGGATGGTTTGGTGCAAATCACCGATACCGGCGCAATTGAAGCTATTATCGACGCCATCATTGCCGCAAACCCAGGTCAGGTTGAGCAATATCGTAGCGGCAAAGACAAGGTATTCGGATTCTTTGTCGGGCAAGTCATGAAGCAGACTCAGGGCAAAGCTAACCCTGCTGAAGTTAACAAAATGCTGATTGCCAAACTGACTGGGAATTGATAATAACCGGGCTAGGTAAGCTTGATTTCGTGTTGCTGAATCGAGGCTGAATAATTACCACTTACTAATCTTAAACAAAGCTGATATATGAGCCGTCAGATACCGTTCCAACTGGAAAATTTTAGCGGGCATTGCGATACCCTGTTGCGGGTTGGTATTGATCCTGGATTGGTTTTGTACACCAATCAACATGCCAGCAACGGCAAACCGGCGGCCAGATTGCTGGCCGATGCAGACCGCGACATTGTCCAGGCTTATCTAAATGCCCCTAGTGATGAAGTATTCAAACGTCTGGTGGCTCAGGGCGTATTTCTGGATACCGAATGGGATCGCAATACCAGTAACTGGCAAATCATAGACTTTGCCGGTTGGGAAGTGTTGCATGATGCCTTCAGCCGTCTACATGCCAAATCCGATAAAGCTTTGCAAACGCTTACCGGCTTATCCGACCGGGACATCCACGAAACCACCTGAAATTTTTACCCCATGTTACTGAATACTGAACTGAATAATCTGGCAATAACCGTTACTATCACGATTGCTGGATAAAGTAACGGTACTGCCCAGGCTTTTGGCTGTCAGCAATATCGTGGCATTCAGTTTGTAATTAATATCGGTATTCAATAAATAGGCGCTGGTATTGGTATTGCCGCACAGAGCCGGTGCATTTTTCAGTGATACTGTAAAAGTGTTGCTGGAAGCAGCAGTACTTGCCCCCTGAATAATATCAATCTGTCCGCTGACCTGGCCGTCAAAAGCTGTTGCCAGCTGCGGAACCAAAACCGCTGTGATTACATAGACTGCCTGCAGTATAGCCGCACGATAGTTTTTCATTTTTCTCATCCTCTCTGGAAGTTTCCTGGGTTTGCGGTAAGGTATAAAAATTAATACAGGTAAGCAGCCGTAGTTACGGGCTGAACTTTCGGTGTCGAACAAGCATGGCCGCCAGCAGCAGAGCCAATACCAGTTCCATCCACGCTGACAGCAGCGGGGCAGGGGTGGGCAGGGCTGCGGTGACCGTTTCTGTCAGGCCGGCGGAACTGGCGCCGGCGTTATTGGCGTCTCCCGAATAAACCGCACTGAGCGTGTCATTGCCGGTGATATTAATATGATTGGTGGTTAAAGCGGCAACGCCGCCAACCAAGCTGACCGGACTATCCAGTGCGGCACCATTCAAATAAAACTGGATGCTGCCGCTTGGGCTAGCCCCGCTTACAGTTGCAGTAATGGTCAGGCTTTGCCCGGCACTAATGGTGGGGGCTGATACTGCAATACTGATGCTGGGTGCAGCCAGCACGAATTCGGATAGAGCAGAGACTGTCGAGCTGGGCAAATTATTGTTATCGCCTAGATAGTGGGCTGTGATCAGATTAGTGCCGCTGCTGGTCAACGCAGCAGTGGTCAGGCTGGCGACTCCGCCGGACAATGTGGCGGTGTGGTCCAATGCCACGCCGTTAGCCAAAAATTGTACCGAACCGCTTGGTACATCACCGCTGACATTGGCGGTCAGAGTCAGGGCTTGGCCTGCCGTGATGCTGGCAGCAGAGCTGCTGATACTGATATTGGTATTACTGGGGTTAAGCAGGGAGCTGCTGATATTGCTGATCGCGGCACGCAAGGTTTTATTATTGGCATTGCCGTAATCACGCCAGTGTCGGATCAAAATATTGGCATCCACCGAGCCCAGGCCGGTGGCCAGGTTATAGGCGGTGCCGGTGGCTGTGTAGCCAATCTGGCCCGGTACCGAATTATTTCCGGATAGGGTGGGATGAAAATAGCCATAACTGCCGTTGCTCTGCAATTGTGATAAACCATAAAGCGTGGGATTAATATTACCCAGCCGGCCACCATTATATTGCACCGCCAGTGCCAGAATACCGGCAAAAGCCGGTGTGGCTGCTGAAGTTCCGCCGATAAACTGCTGAGTCACCACGCCATTTACCGTTATCCAGATCTGATAACTATCATGCAGTGCTGCGGTCATGGAAACATCGGGCACATCTCTAACCCCATCTGCAGGCACTCCCCCGGCAACTTGCCAATTGGGTTTACTCCAGAACTGACTTTTGCCGCCGCCGGAGGCATACAACACAGTGCCGCTTTCATTCCACACTACTTCGGGTATATAGCCGGTTGCTGTGGTGTAAGGTGTTTGCGCCGGATTATTGCTTAACCAGTAAGATGTATTGCTACCCTCATTAAATTCAGTACCGCCAACACAGGTACTATAGGGTGAGCTGCACAAGCCATTGATCCCTAAGCCATTGCTGGCTGTTGAGTTGCTTGATGCATCGCAACCGGCCGCGCCGCTGTCCCCGGACGACACTACCACAGTCGTGCCCTGAGCAGCGGCCTGTTGCCATAGGTTATTGTAATAGTTTAAATAAGTGCTGCCCATACTTTGTTCACAGGCACCGTAACTCAGGCTGATCACATCGGCCAAATTATTGGTAACGGTGTATAAAGCCGAATAAGTAATACCATCACCCTGGACTGTGAAGTGATTTACCGTTAATGGCCCGCCCGGTGAAGTGACGAATTTCACGGTAGCCTGCGGGGCAATGGCCCCGGCCCATTCCAGATCCAGCGTCGATTCGGTCTGATCGCTGCTCACATAACCCGGATCACCGTTGGCTTGCACAACTATCGGCAGATTCACGGTTGTGAAGGGCGGTTGATTAACGGTTTGAAATTTGGAAATATCCCCCAGCAACACATCAGTTTTTCCAAGTACCGCAATGGTGACGCCGCTGCCGTTAATATTGGCGGCATACAGTGGATTGATGTCGTAAATGGCGGCAAAATCACTGGGGGTCAGATAGTGACTAGTGGAAGTCAGATTCAGATAAGGCGCAATCAAGTCGGTGTTCGCATCCGGAAGGATATTGGGCGTCAGACTGGAGCCGGGAGTGGATGGAGTGGTCGACGGCTTGCGAGACTTGCTCTGAAAATCATGTAAATTCACAATCCCGCTCACTACTGAAGAAAGTGCCGCCGGAATCTGAGGTTCGCTGCTGTTGGCAATATGATTTTCACCTTGCCAGAGATAATTGTGAATTTCAGTATGAAAAGCCTGTTTTACTTGGGCTGCCGTGCCGCTAAACACGATGGTGTGAGCGCCGCTGAGCTGATCGGTCACGCTAAAGCCATGACTGGTCAGATAATTTTTAATAGTGGTGATATCTTGTGCCGCCACGCCGAAGTGATTGCCGAATTCTTCCGGTGTTAACCAGTGATGGTATTCGGGGGAGCCGGGTGTTTGCTGGGCCTGGGTAAACGCATCCAGTTCCGCCTGTTGGCTAGCGGAAGGTTGCAATACTAAGATCATGTTTTGTAACACCAGTTCTGCATTCACCGGACCCTGGTCGATACTGGTATTCAGTGCCGGATGACGGTTACCGTGCAGTGTTACCCGGTCTTGGTCATCTATAGCATGAGTCAGGCGGATTTTTGGCGCTACGCTTTTGATGGAGTCGGGTACTCGGGCCGAAACCTCAGTTATGCTGGACAGCATAAAGACAAGCAGCAAACCCTTGCTTATGCTGATCACAGCACGTTTATGATCTATTAAACTCATCTCTATAACCTCTTTGAGGGCAACGCAACGGATAACCGTTAATAATGCAGATTACACGTGCCGGAGAGATAGATGCTGGAGTGCCTGAGCTGACAAGGGACGCTCTTTGCCGGAAATCCAGTTGCGGCATTGAAGTGCAATAAGCTAAATTAAATCCTTTCAAATACTTGCAATAGGCTTAAGACGACTGCTTGCAAGTCCGGATATTTTTACCACAAAATACAAAATATGGCTATTAAAAATAAACGGTTATTATGGCAACACCATGACAGCCAGATAAAATAAATGTTAAACCAGTTTAACCGGACATATAGCTTCAGATAGCGGCCAAGTACAAAACAGTGCTTAAGTTGCCAACTTAGTTTTATACTAAACCTCTACAATCCCGCTTCTCGCCGACCACTATGGCTTACCCCGTTTCTGCAGCAAACTCCAGTTCATCCCGTTACTATGGGCAGCTAGTCTTGTTTGCCCTGATTTATGGGCTTTGTCATTACGCCTATTTTCAATTGCCTAATCAGTTGCTGGCCGAATTGATTTATTACCAAACTCTGACTCGTGAATGTGCCGCGTTGATCAATGCCGTAGCGCCGACAGAAGGCGTAGCCGCCATGCAAAACCATATCGTTTCAGCCCGCGCCGACTTGGCCATCGTGCGGGGATGTGATGGTGCCGGTGGTTTTTTTCTGGTACTGGCAGCCGTATTGGTGTTTCCGGCGGCGATGCGTCGTAAACTGAGCGGGATTGCTACGGTATTCACTGGCTTATATATCTTGAATATCCTGCGGATTTGCGCCATCTACTTTATAAGTGCCTATCAGCCTAGCTGGTTCAGTCTGGTACATGTTTATCTGGCCCCGACCTTGTTTATCATGACTGCTTGTGGTCTGTTTGCCTATTGGGCCGCCGGGGTGGCTGGCGTTGTTCATGTCAGGCACTGATCTGCCGCGCTTGGTGTGGCGCGGTCTGGCCACTTGGCTGTTGCTTTCCCTGCTGGGCTGGTTCTGGGCGCAACCATTGTTGGGCTGGTTTATCCCTTATATAGAATGGATTATCGGGTTGGCGGCAAATGCCTATCGCGCCCATGTCAGCCTGAATGGGGCAGGTGCCGAGGCCAATCTGGAGTTACAGATGGTGTTGCAGCAGCCCTTGGCTCTGAGCGCCCAGCAAACCCTGAAACCGGGCATCAAATTAACCGTAGTGCATCATGTGCTGCATGATCTGGCCCCGTTGATCGTAGAATTTAGTCTGCTGCTGATTTGGCCGGTAGTTAGCCTGCGGCAGCGCCTGTTGTTACTACTGGCGGGAATACCCGCTGCTTTCGCAGTGCTGGGTCTGACCACACCTTTTGTGCTGTTGGGTTTACTGGAAATTCAGTTACAGCAAATCGCCCTCTATTATCACTTCATTCGCCCGGAACCCTGGATTTTACAATGGCTGTATTTTTGTGAAATGGGGGGCAACTGGTTATTGGCGATTAGTGCGGCCTTACTCTGTGTGCGATTGATCCACGTCACCAGGCCCAGTGCTTAAACCGCTGCGCAGCTTGAGTTATTCACTCTATAATGCCGACATGACCAGTCAAATACCACCTGCCAAACCAGTTAAACCCAAGGCCAAGCCTGGGCCCAAGCCTAAGCCTAAGCCTAAGCCTAAGCCTAAGCCTAAGCCTAAGCCTAAGCCTAAGCCTAAGCCTAAGTCAGTTGTTACGGCTGGTACCCCCCTCAAGCCGTGCCGTAAACCCAAGCCGCCGGTAGCCAAAGTCATGGTGCAGCGCTTCAAACCCGGTTTGCGCCGCAGTCTGTCCTGGTTGGTGCTGGAAATCTTCAGTTTGGGTACTGCGGTTGTGTTTACCACCATGCTGGCCATAGGCTATGCCGCCTATCGTTTTGGTGGTAGTGATTTTTTGGAAAATCTGTTGCCGTTTGTGCTGGGCATTGCCGGCTGGATTGTGCTATTGGCTGTGCTGCTTAATTTGTGGGGCCGATTACGGCTGCGGCTGTTGCAGACAAGCTGGTCCTTGCCGGCCTTGCTGAGCTTGATACTCGCCGTTGCCGTGACTAGTCTGGGTTTACAGCCGGAAAATCGGGCAATGTCCGACCATTTTCGCGGATTACTGGGCGGTAGACAACAAGCCGCCAAACTGAATCTGGCCCATCAGGTCTATGCCGCTTACCGGCGTTACACCGAAACCGATTTGCAAGCCATGATAGACCGCGCCCAGCTCTATGATGCCGATATCCGCGATGCTGCCGCCAGTTATGATCTGGATCTGGATGTCTTAATGGGGGTAGCCGCCACCGAATCCTCATTTCTGCCCCGCGACAGCGTGGATGGTGGTCATGGATTATTTCAAATTACCGCTGTGCCCAAATTCATTCAGGATCAGGCCCAGCAACAACTGGGGGTGGATAAATTATCCATGCTGGATAATCGCCATAATGCTTTTGTTGCGGCCGCCACCTTAAAATATTATTTGGCCGAGATGAATAACGATTTGTTTCTGGGCCTATTGGCTTATAACATTGGGCCGCGCAACGGTGGTTTAAAATTTATCATGGAGCAATACGGCGCTACCGACTTTGTCAGCATGCAGCCGTATTTGCAGCAATTGCCCAGAGATTATCCGATTCGGGTGTTATCTCATTCTTTGGCGTTTCGCATCTGGCATCACGAAGGCCGGCTGCTGGCCTATCAGGATGGTGACAACGCTCTGCATATCCAGCGCTTGGGTATTCCTGGTTTGTTGAATATGCTGTAATAAATACAACTCGGTAATGCCGGGACGGCAGGTAAAACATGAAATCTCAATCTATACTTCATCGTCATCATTGGGCCAATCAATTACAAACCGGTCTGTTAGTCCTGCTGCTGTTAGGTATTGGTGGCTTAACCGGCAGTCTGTTGCTGGGTGAATTGGGCTTTTGGTTAGCGGCCGGCGGGGTTGTTTTTGTGCTGTTATTCGAGCCGATTGCCGCTTGGCGCTTAACTCTGCAGCTTTACCGTGCCCAGCGGATTTACCCTACCGAAGCACCTACTTTATGGCATATCGTCCAAACCCTCTCTGAACGGGCGGCGCTGCCCAATGCGCCGGTGTTATATCTGGTGCCCAGCAATGTGATTAATGCCTTTGCGGTTGGCAATCGTAAACACTCCGCCATAGCCTTAAGCTATGGTTTGCTCAGCCAATTAAGTCAGCGTGAATTAGTTGGGGTGTTGGGTCACGAAATTGCCCACATTGTTCATGGCGACTTAAAGGTGCTGGGTTTGGCAGATTACGTTAGCCGTCTGACCAATCTGTTTTCGCTGGTCGGGCAATTAATGGTGGTACTGTCGCTGCCGCTTTTATTCATCAAGGGCGTCCAGGTTCAATTTAATCTGGTTGCGCTATTGATACTGATCTTCTCGCCTCATTTGGCCATCCTCGCCCAACTGGGGCTCACGGGTGCGGGAATACAATGCCGATCTTAAGGCGGCTGCATTGACCGGCGACCCAATCGGTCTGGCTTATGCCTTGGTAAGAATCGAAACAGTAAGCCGTTCCTGGCTGGCCGTTTTGTTGCCAGGGTGGGGTAATCCTCAGCCCTCGTGGTTACGTAGTCATCCGCCCACCCAAGAACGCATCAGTCGTTTGCAGCAATATGCCCAAAGCAACACCTCCCAACACATCTTGTCAGTGGCTGATATGCCGTTCGCTCCCGAAGCGCAGCTGTCCAAGCGCGCACCCCGCTGGCAGATCGGCGGATTATGGCACTAAGCCGGCCGCCGATCATCAGGCGCTTATTCAATAGTTAAGCGTTGGCCGCTGATTTTCTGTTTTTTAGCCAAGGTTAAAGTCAGTACGCCGTTATCGTAACGGGCGTTGCTGGCAGCTTCATCCAGATCGACCGGAAGCTGGAAACTGCGCGATACTTCACCATAGTAACGTTCGGTACGCAGCAATTTTTCTTCTTTATGCTCATGTCAACCTGGCTGATTTGGGCGCGTACCGTCACTAGCTTGCCCTCAATATCGATCTGGATATTATCTTTGCCTGCACCTGGAATTTCAGCTTCCACGATAAATTCATTGGGATTTTCTTTGACATCCACCTTAATTTGATTAGGCAGTGGCTCACCATGTAGTGGCTTGATAAAATAGCCGGGATTGACATCCCGCAACAATTCGTCAAACAGATTATGACTAACAAACGGCTTTAAGTTACTCATGACAGTTCTCCAGTAAGTTTAATATAGCAAAAGTATTACACTTAAAGAGTATGGTGGCAATTACTGGAAAATCAAGTCGCTTCCCTTGTCTCATTCAGCTAATGGCCCTGCGCCTGATGATGAGATATAACCCAAAATAGAATCTGATAAATCATGGCCTTAATTTCATTGCGACAACTTCTGGATTATGCCGCCGAGCATAATTTTGCCGTCCCCGCCTTCAATGTCAGTAATATGGAGCAAGTTCAGGCCATCATGCAGGCCGCAGCAGCCTGCGATAGTCCGGTCATCATGCAAGGCTCGGCCGGCGCCAATAAATATGCCGGTGAAATATTTTTACGCCATTTGATTCAGGCGGCGGTGGAGCAATACCCACATATTCCCGTGGTTATGCATCGCGATCATGCGCCAACGCCCAGCATTTGTGCTCAGGCCATTCAATCTGGTTTCAGCTCGGTGATGATGGACGGCTCCCTGTTGGCAGACATGAAAACCCCGGCCTCCTTTGAATACAACGTCCGGGTTACCCGCACTGTAGTCAACATGGCCCACGCCTGTGGCGTATCCGTGGAAGGGGAGATTGGTTGTCTGGGCGCACTGGAAACCCTGGCATCGGCTGATCACAGTCAGTTATTAACCGATCCGGATGAGGCGGTCGAGTTTGTCAAACAAACCCAGATAGACGCTTTGGCCGTTGCTATCGGTACCAGTCATGGCGCATATAAATTCAGTAAACCACCTACTGGCGAGGTGCTGGTGATCAATCGCCTGAAAACCCTGCAACAACGTCTGCCCAACACCCATTTTGTTATGCACGGCTCCAGCTCCGTGCCGCAGGAATGGCTGAAAATCATTAATGAATATGGCGGCGATATTCCAGAAACCTATGGTGTACCGGTGGCTGAAATTGTCGCAGGGATTAAATACGGTGTCCGCAAAGTGAATATCGATACCGACTTGCGCATGGCCTCCACCGGCGCTATCCGCCGTTACATTGCCGAACCGGCCAACGCTGCCGATCTGGACGCCCGCAAAATCTATCAGGCTGCCCGGGATGCCATGCAGGCTTTGTGTCAGGAACGCTATCAGGCCTTTGGTTCTGCCGGTCATGCCGGGAAAATTAAAGCCATACCATTAGCTGTCATGGCTAATGGCTATGCATCAATTGAGTTGTAGAAGTGTAGATGGGGAGGGCGAGTTCGCTAGAGGGCAGCCTACCAAACGATGCTGAATGTTGATTCGTCTTGAATATGCCCCCGCTAAATCACCAACCAGTTTTTCAAAAGCTGGGAGTATTTAAAGTATCCCGTCTCAATGCAGCAATACGAAATCTAAATCGGCACGATCAAGCAGCAAATTGATTGAAATGTTTTTTAAAATCAGATGCTTATTTTTAAATAGATGATCGGCATCAAGATCGGCATGTCTTTCATTTCTGAAACACCTTATAGTATCGAGCCCTGTTTGCTGGATAATCCGCCGCTTGATATTGTTGATTTAATCGCGGAGTTGACAGGGTTGACAGAACAACTGGGTACGCGGCTGCATATCCATGCTGCCGCCAGCTTGGCCGATTAGGGTCCAAAATCTGATTGATGAAATGCATGTAAAAGGCGAGCTACCTGAGCCGGCATCAGTGGATTTTTTGCAATGGCTACACAGTGAATTTTACAGAGATGCAACTGATGAGATGCTTAACATCAATAATGGTCATCAAGCTTTTAAAATGATACCCGGTATTTTCCGGTCACTAAAAGAACATGATGTTGCGGTAGGGCGGCATTTACCGCCCGGTAGTGAATTTGTCGCAGATTTCATGCGGTATTTTGAGCAACGTTATTGCTTTGGCAAAATTGGCAAAGGCGGGCGTATTCTGGCTATGGCTGCTGCGCATCATCGATTGGCTTTTATTCACCCGTTTCCGGATGGTAATGGTAGAGTCAGTCGATTAATGAGTCACGCCATGGGGCTAAAGGCGGGCATAGGCGCTTTCGGCTTATGGTCAATCTCCCGAGGTCTCGCCCATGGCCTGACAAGCCGTCAGGAATACAAACAGATGATGGATTATGCCGATACCCCCAGGCAAGGTGATCTGGATGGTCGGGGTAATTTATCGCAAAAATCGCTGACAGAATTTGTCCGCTGGTTCCTGCGTGTCTGTATTGATCAGGTAAAATTCATGGTCGAATTATTTGAATTTGAACAGTTAGCCGGTCGCTTAAACGCCTATACCGAAAAGCAAGGCATGCGCCCAGAGGCGTTTTTGATTCTGCATAGAATTCTATTGCAGGGCGAAATGCCGCGTGGTGAAGCAGAACGGGTAACCGGTTTAAAAGAACGTAGCGCCAGGATGGTATTGGCCGACTTGATTCAAGATGGCATCGTCAATTCCCAAACCCCAAAAGGGCCTGTGTCCTTGCGCTTTAGTAGTCAATCGCTTGATATACTATTTCCCAGATTGTTTTCCGAAAGCTGAGCCAATTATTCACACTTGGGCGGTAGTGTTCAAAACTCAAAGAATGTTTAAGCTCGGTAAATCAGCGGATCAGAACGGGCATATTTGTCCGGCAATGTTGGCGTCTGTGAAAACATCAAGAAACATGGCCGCCAGGAATGTAGCTTGTCCAATGTATAACGCGACAAACTAACTTAATAGCTTTTTATTGAAAGCGGTTAAATCTGCTGACGATACACTTCGATTCTGGATTCTGGATTCTGGATTCTGGATTCTGTGTTTGCCGATTTTGACCGAAGTAGGTCTGGGAAAGTGGCTCTCAGAATTTAAGTTTTGCGTTTTGTCGTGTACAGCGAATCAGAATTTGAAGTATAAAATGGCTAGTTCAAGTCTGAGCTTATCCAATTGATTCTGTGTCCATGATGCCAAAACAAAATCAGTAGGCGATTTGCAGTCCTTTTTCCTTGAGTACTTGAGTATATGTAATAGTTTTAGCGCTCTGTCTCGGAAGGATGCCTTGCGCCTGATTTCCATTTTTGAACTATGTAGATGCGGTATTTGACATAGCAGCAAATACGGCTTGGCTAATATGTGATATTTTCCTAAGCTGCTGAATTTATTCTGAATTCAGTGTGTGTTGGTTGCAGGAACAATTGATCAAACTCGCGCATGGTACTTTTATTCAAGACCCGGTATTGTGTAGAGCTTATGCCGTTGCAAGTATTGCTGATTTCTGCTTTTTCATAGCACGTTACCTCATACATAGGCTCCTCCAGAGGCACGAGGCCCATCTGTCGTGATGTTTCGCGCGGCTCATCGGGTTAGGACGCCCTAACGTTATAAGGCGCAACACTCAGGTTATAGGGCGGCCGAATCTAAACCAATCAGCTGCCACTAAATTAACCAAACCGTACCAGCAAAAACTGCCGAATCTCATCGACACCCACTCTCCCCCTGATCATACCCCAAGGTATCCAGCTCTGTTTTGGGGTGCAAAAAGCCATCCAGCGGCGCTATGGCCACCATTTCCCGCGCCGCAGCCAGCAGCACGGGTTGGCGCAATTGCCCATCCCAGCTACGGAACGACATGGGTACCCCTTTATAACCCTGCAAGGCAAACGCAGGAGAAAACAGATAGTTTTTCAGCACGTCCACCTGATTGGACTTGGTGCGCACACTGGCCTCGCCGATAGCGCGTACCGCCAGATAGGATCCGTATTCCACTTCGCTCATCCAGCGTCCGGTCAAAGCCTTGAAGCGGTTTTGCAACTGCACTGCGCCCCATTGTTCATGGGTAGGGTGCCAAGCGGTGGCAATCAGACCCTGGGTGCCGATCACCGGACGCGGTATCCAGGTGCGGTAATCCAGATATTCGCCGAACTGACCTTGTTCGTCAGCTACCACCAATACATCGTAATCCACGCCTTGGGTAAATTCCGGCACATCGGCCTGATCGCTGCGATGTGAGCCAAAGTCATTAGTCCAGGTTTTTTCCGCTACCAGTTTCATGCCAAAGCGTTTGGCGGCGCGTTTCACGGCCTGGGCGTATAACTGATCGGCAGGGGTTTGGCCTATCACCAGAAACCATTTCTGCCAGCGTTTTTTGAGCATGTACTGGGCTAGCGCATCGGCGCGCATGGCGCGGCTGGGCAATAAATGCAGTACTTGATGCCGGCATTGCTCATTGCGTAATGCATCGTCGCTGGTGGCGGTGTCAAACAGCAGTTTTTGGGCGCTGGCCGGGGCATCGGCCAGTTTCAGCAATTGCTCGGCGGGCAGATTCACCAGTATCAGGCCGGGTTCTGCGCCGACCTGCTGATTAAACACCTGCAGCACGTCACTGTTTAACGGCACCACCACTTTTTTTAATTCATATTGCTGACCGGTAAACTGGCCGGTGGTATTGTTGTCAGAGATAGCCAGTTCTGCACCTGCCACACCCAGATCGGCAATAAATGCATCCAGATTGGACAGCGCTACCGGCGGGGCTTGTTCCTGGGTGAAGTACACCATTTGGACTACTTGTTTTGCTACTGGTGTGGCCGCGGGCGTAGTTACCGGTTTGGTTGCAGGCTTAGTCACGGTTTTGGTGGCGGCCATGCCTGGGGCGGCTAGGCATAACAGGCCCAGCAGGGCTGACAGGCCGGCAAATTGGGTGAAATTCATAATGCTCAGCTCAAAAATTAAAGCGGGATTTTACCCCATTACCTGGCGACTATCAGCCAAATCAGAATTTGCTGAATCGGCAGGTTTGTTGGTGTAGAATTTTATCATTGCATAGCCATGAGTAAGGTTATGCGCACTAATATCCTGTTATTGTATTGAAAACGGCTTATTGTGATTGCACTCAGACAAGGATTTCCAAGCTTTCCAGCAATTTTTGAATTTACAGGCCGTTTGAAATCAGCCGCTTCACCACACAATAATTATGCCCATACTCAGTCAAATTCATGTTTACCCGGTCAAATCCCTGGCCGGTTTTCAGGTGGATGCCTGGCCGGTAGATAAGACCGGTTTGCGTTATGATCGTAAATGGATGCTGGTGGATGCGGAAGGCCAGTTCTTAAGCCAGCGCCGCCTGCCCAGAATGGCTCTGATCAGCACCCGCATCAGCGCCGGGCAATTAATTCTCAGCGCCAACGGGGCCGTTGATTTCAGTCTGGCGCTGGATGAAGACCGCAATGCGCCAGCCCTGCCGGTGCAAATCTGGAAGGATAACTGCCTGGCTCACACTATCAGCGGCGCTGCCGACCAATGGCTGAGCCGGGTGCTGGATTATCCCTGCCGGCTGGTGTATTTGCCGGAACACAGCATTCGCCCGGTCGATCCCAATTATGCTCTCAGCAGTGATGAAACCGCTTTTTCGGATGGCTTTCCGTTTTTGCTGGTATCAGAAAACTCGCTGCACTCCCTGAGTGCAGCTGTTGGTCAGGACTTGGAAATGATTCGCTTTCGTCCCAATCTGGTAGTGGCTGAGTGCGAAGCTTATGCCGAAGACAGTTGGCGGCGTATCAGCATCAACGGCATTAACTTTCGGTTGCCTAAACCCTGTTCGCGCTGTCAGGTACCGACTATAGACCCTTACACCGGTCAAACCGGCAAAGAGCCTCTCACTACCCTAGCCAGGCTAAGGCAGTGGCAGCATAAAGTCTATTTTGGTCAGAATGTCCTGCATGATGGTCTGGGCGAACTGGTCGTCGGCCAGGCCGTGCTAATTACCGAAACTGGCGCCAAACAGCCGCCATTGAATATTTTTTAAACGCCACCATGATATTAATGGGAATTTTTTGGCGCTAACAGCGTCAAAACTGCCATGATGACCTACCGGGCCATCTTTAATCAGACTTTGGAGTTAAAACAGCTATGAACACACAGGAACGCGAACAACTCACGCATTTGCTGAAGCCATTGGTGGAATTTAAATTAAGCAATAAAGACAGTGAAGCCGACAACCTGATTCAACAAGCCGTGGCCCACCAGCCCGATGCTGCTTATTTATTGGTACAGCGGGTATTGTTGCTGGAACAGGCTTTAAATAATGCCAAAGCTCGCATCGACGATCTGCAAAAGCAAGCGCAAAGCAGTCAAGCCGGTTTTCTGGGCAGTGACCCTTGGGCGCAGCCGTCCGCGGCCCCGGTACCCGGCGTGGGCGCTTATCAGCAACCCCGTTATGCGCCGCAACCAGCCCCGGCTGCAGCACCTGCAGCCGGTGGCGGACTGTTCGGCGGTGGTGGCTCCAGCTTTCTGGGCAATGTCGCCACCACTGCAGCCGGTGTGGTAGCCGGGTCATTTTTGTTTCAGGGTATAGAAGGCCTGATGGGCCACCATAATTATGGCGGCGGCGGTTTTGGCGGGGCAGGTGGCTTTGGTCAGCAGCCGTTTGGCGAAACCATCAGCGAGCAAACCGTCATCAATAATTACTATGGCGATGATGCCAATCCGCAATTGGCCGATAACAGTGATTTTGGCAATAACCTGGTCAGCGACGATAGCGGCTTTAGCGATGACAGTGGTTTTGGTGACGACAGTGGTGGTGATTCCGACTGGTTCTAAGTTGGAATCGGTGGTTTTGGGGTCCGGGTGGTCTGATGGCTGCCCGGAATGGTTTGCTTGTTTTACTTGACTAAATATCAATAAATTCCCGATTTCCTTAGTGTTTTGCTTGGTTTTTTTAGTCAGGCTGGTGTTGGGGTGTTGGCTATAGTGCAGATAAATGACAACGCCCATTGCAAGCCGCTGTGATGGCGTTACAATACGGTAAACAGAACCGCGCAATGCGGTGCAACTCAGCCTGCCGCTGCCTACAGACTTCTCAGACACAGGAAAAACCATGCTTGTAGAATACCGAAAACATGTAGCCGAACGCGCCGCCGAAGGTGTGGCCCCTAAACCACTTGATGCTGCACAAGTTGCCGCTCTGGTTGAATTGCTCAAACAGCCCCCAACAGGTGAAGAGGAGTTTCTGTTGGAGCTGCTGAGTGACAGAGTTCCAGCTGGAGTTGATGAAGCCGCCTATGTCAAAGCCGGGTTTTTAACGGCAGTTGCTAAAGGCGAAGCAGTATCACCTTTATTAACTCCAGAACAGGCGACCGAGCTGTTAGGTACCATGTTAGGCGGTTACAATGTCGCCCCGCTGATTGAGCTGCTGGATAGCCCTGCGCTGGGCGCTACAGCCGCCAAAGCTTTGTCCGGCACTTTGCTGATTTTCGACGCTTTTCACGATGTGCAGGAAAAGGCTGCCGCCGGTAATGCCAACGCCAAACTGGTGTTGCAATCCTGGGCCGATGCCGAATGGTTTCTGCAAAGAGCGCCGTTGCCGGAAAAACTTACCGTTACTGTATTCAAAGTCAGCGGCGAAACCAATACCGATGATTTATCTCCGGCTCAGGACGCCTGGTCGCGCCCGGATATTCCGCTGCACGCCAAAGCCATGCTCAAAAATCCGCGCGAAGGCATTAGCAACGCCGAACAACAAATAACTGATTTAAAAGCCAAAGGTTTTCCGGTGGCTTATGTGGGGGATGTAGTCGGTACCGGTTCCTCGCGTAAATCCGCCACTAACTCAGTGTTATGGTATATGGGCGATGATATTCCGCATATTCCCAATAAACGCGGCGGTGGTGTCTGTATCGGCGGCAAGATCGCGCCTATCTTTTTTAACACGATGGAAGATTCCGGTGCGCTGCCCATCGAAGTGGATGTCACCGGCCTGAAAATGGGTGATGTCATTGATATTTATCCCTTTGAAGGCGTGATTAACGATCATGCCAGCGGCGCGGAAATCAGCCGCTTCCAGCTTAAAACCGAAGTATTGCCCGACGAAGTACGTGCCGGTGGCCGCATTCCATTAATCATAGGTCGGGGCTTGACCGACCGGGCCAGACAAGTACTGGGATTGCCGGCTTCGCAAGTATTCAAACGTCTGGGCAGCAGTGCCGAAAGCAGCAAAGGTTATACTCTGGCCCAGAAAATGGTCGGCAAAGCTTGTGGTGTAGTTGGGGTTCGCCCCGGCAGTTATTGCGAGCCGCACATGACTACCGTCGGTTCCCAGGACACCACCGGCCCGATGACCCGCGACGAACTCAAAGACCTGGCCTGCCTGGGTTTCTCCGCTGATCTGGTCATGCAGTCATTTTGTCATACTGCCGCCTATCCAAAACCGGTCGATATTGCCATGCAGCACAGTCTGCCGGACTTTATCAGAACTCGCGGCGGGGTATCCTTGCGTCCCGGCGATGGTGTTATCCATTCCTGGCTGAATCGCATGTTGTTACCCGACACCGTCGGCACCGGCGGCGATTCGCATACCCGTTTCCCGATCGGGATTTCCTTTCCGGCTGGTTCCGGTCTGGTGGCGTTCGCCGCGGCCACTGGTGTCATGCCGCTGGATATGCCGGAATCGGTGCTGGTGCGTTTCACCGGTACCATGCAGCCTGGTATTACCTTGCGCGATCTGGTTAACGCGATTCCGTATGCTGCCATTCAGCGCGGTTTATTAACTGTCGCCAAAGAAGGCAAGAAAAATGTATTCTCAGGTCGTATTCTGGAAATAGAAGGTCTGCCGGATTTAAAAGTTGAGCAGGCTTTTGAATTGTCAGATGCTTCGGCAGAACGTTCAGCCGGTGGTTGTACCATCCGTTTGAACGAAGCGCCGATTCGCGAATACCTTAATTCCAATATTACCCTGCTGAAATGGATGATAGCGGAAGGCTATGGCGATGCCCGTACCTTACAGCGTCGGATTAATGCCATGCAAGACTGGCTGGCCAGTCCGGTATTGCTGGAAGCCGATGCCGATGCCGAATATGCGGAAATCATCGAAATCGATCTGGATCAGATTACCGAACCTTTGCTGGCCTGCCCTAACGACCCGGATGATATCAAGCCGTTGTCGGCCGTGGCTGGTACCAAGATCGACGAAGTGTTTATCGGTTCCTGTATGACCAATATCGGCCATTTCCGCGCCGCTGGTAAATTGCTGGAAAAATCCGCCAATTTGCCGACCCGCTTATGGGTTGCGCCACCCACCAAAATGGATCAGGATCAACTGATAGAAGAAGGTTATTATGGTACTTTCGGCAAAGTAGGGGCCAGAACAGAAATGCCGGGTTGTTCACTGTGCATGGGTAATCAGGCCAGGGTGGCAGAGGGCGCGACTGTCGTGTCTACCTCAACCCGCAACTTCCCTAACCGGCTGGGCAATGGTGCCAATGTCTATCTGTCTTCGGCAGAACTCGCGGCGGTTTGCTCTTTATTGGGTAGAATCCCCACTGTGGACGAATATAAACAGTATGTTGGTGTGCTGGATGCCAGCAGTGCCGATACCTATCGCTATCTGAATTTCAATCAGATTGACAGCTATCAGGCTTTGGCCGATACGGTAGCTTAACCGGCCAGGTGACAATACCCGGCCATGTCGGGTATTGTGCTATTCGCTGCGCTTAAACTACTTCGGTTTTTATCGCCTAATAACCCCGGTTTCGGGGTTATTTTGTAAACTTAACAGCATGTCTTTGCTGCTTATGAAAATTTTTTGGCAAGGAGCCTATGACTCTATTTATGAAAAATCAGTCATTTGTATTTGACCAGATTCATATCGAAGTGGCGCGTAATGCTTCCGATGATTTCAATTTGTTTCATGATAAACATAAATGGTTACAAATTACCCATAATCCGTTCAAAGGCCCTATTGTGCTGGGCTTCCAGCTTAATACCCTGATCGAATACCAAATGCGGCTATATCGTGAGTCGCAACACGAAGATCAGATTATTGCCGAAAATCAGCTCTATTTCAGTAACTACCAGATTACCTTTATCAATGCCTTGCGGCCACGCCAGGAATTTAATCTGGAAGTCAAAAAAACTCTGATTACCACTATTCCGGAACTGACTTTAACCAATCGGATTGCCATCAAATCTGCCGGTAAAACCGTATTGCTGGGTTATAAAAAAGAAACTAAAACCCCGCTGTTTCTTGGCAATACCGATCTCAGCGGTTTGCCGGATCTGGGGGCGCTGCCTGATAAAACCCTGGTGCCTGGCACCGATTTTTTTCTAAAGCGCAAATGGCTGAATAATGGCAATGTCAAAAACTTTTTATCCGGTTCACTGGCCGAGCAGTCGGATTATTTTGATGAACTGTCGCAAGTTGCCGATTATCCGGAATTATTTCCTTGCTGTTTGACCTCCGGGGCATTATTGGAAAAAGCTCAACTCGAACATCATGATTTTAAACGTAATCCCATGGTGTACACCTCGCAGGATATTTCGGTAGACAGGTCGCTGGTGAAGCGATTGAAAAATAATGACAAACTGCATATATTGGTTAAGCAACTGCCTGAGTCTAGAGAAAATACGCTGAATCACACCAATATTCAGCTAAGGACTTACGAATGTTATGGGCTTATCGCCGGCAATGCCATCTTGTTTAGAATCAAGCTTAATCTGGTGCCGCTGGAAGAAATTATTAAAAACCTCAGCTTAAAAGCCGTATCTTAGCGCTGGTGCTTTAGGATGCAGGCAGAGTCTGAGATGCAGCCCTTGGGGAGTCTGTTTTTCTGTGGATTTGGCCTTAAGCTAAGGGGATGACAACTTCGATGGCTTGCCAGCTGATGAGTGCTGATTCGGCCTTAAGTCTACACTTGGGATTTGCTCGAATTGATAGTAATATGGCGAATGTTGTGAATTTTTCAGAACTTCAAGTATAATCATTCAAGTCCATGGGCTAGGCCGATGACGAGATTCCACATTAATCAACACAACACAAACTAAAGATAAGGCGATAGCTGTAGTTAAGCTTTCGTATTGTTCGAGGAAAAAAAATTATGAGTAATATCGAAGAACGAGTAAAAAAGATTGTCGGAGAGCAACTAGGCGTGAAGGAAGAAATCGCAAACGATGCGTCTTTTGTTGACGATCTTGGTGCTGATTCTTTAGACACAGTCGAACTCGTCATGGCGCTGGAAGAAGAATTTGAATGTGAAATTCCAGATGAAGAAGCCGAGAAAATCACCACGGTGCAACTGGCTATTGATTATATCAACGCCAATTTGCAATAAGCCGATCAAGGGGTCGGCGGAGCCCTCCGTCGGCCTGCCTGTATTCCCCTCCGGTTAGTTTTCATGCTAGTCTTCATTTTTTAACGGTAGTTCGCTGTGAGCACACGTCGAGTTGTAATAACCGGCTTAGGGGCTGTTACGCCCTTGGCCAATAATGTAGCCGATACCTGGGATGGGATAATCAACGGCAGAAGTGGTATTAGTTCCATTGATTCTTTTGATATTTCCAGTTTTGCCACAACGTTTGGCGGTGTCATCAGAAATTTTAATATTGGCGACTATATCGCCGAAAAAGATGCCAAACGTATGGATGGCTTCATGCATTATGGTATTGCCGCCGGCTGCCAGGCTTTTGAAGACTCCGGTATTGAAGTGACTGAACAGAACGCCGAGCGTATTGGTGTGGCGATTGGTGCCGGCATCGGTGGTGTCACCGGTATTGAAGAATGCCATGCCACCTTTACCAATGGTGGTGCGCGGAAAATTTCGCCATTCTTTGTACCCGGTAATATCATAAATATGATTTCCGGTAATCTATCCATTAAATATGGATTGAAAGGCCCCAATTTTGCCATCGTTACGGCTTGCGCGACCGGTACCCATAATATTGGCGATGCTGCGCGTTTAATCAAATACGGCGATGCAGATGTCATGGTAGCCGGCGGTGCCGAGCGCTGCACCACTTCGCCGACTGCGATGGGCGGCTTTGCTGCGGCTAAGGCTCTGTCCAGACGTAATAGCGATCCTCAGGCTGCCAGTCGGCCTTGGGATAAAGACCGCGATGGTTTTGTGTTAAGCGATGGTGCCGGTGTGGTGGTTTTGGAAGAACTGGAACATGCCAAAGCCCGTGGTGCAAAAATCTACGCAGAAGTCGTGGGTTATGGCATGAGCGGTGACGCTTACCATATCACCTCACCGGCTCCTGGTGGTGAAGGCGCGGCGCGTTGCATCCGAAATGCCTTGCGGGATGCCCATCTCAATCCGGAAGATGTGGATTACATCAATGCCCACGGTACTTCAACCCCGGCCGGCGATTTGGGCGAAACCTATGCCATGAAATTGGCTTTTGGTGCACATGCTTATAAATTGGCGATTAGCTCCACCAAATCCATGATCGGTCACCTGTTAGGTGCAGCCGGCGGAATTGAGGCTGTGTTCAGCGCTTTATCGCTGCAGCACCAAATTGCTCCGCCTACCATTAATCTGGACAATCCGAGTGAGGGATGTGATCTGGATTATGTACCGAATATCGCCCGAGATATGAAGATGGATATTGCTATCTCCAATTCATTCGGGTTTGGCGGTACCAACGGTACGTTGGTATTCAAACGTTACGTATAGAGCGGCTTTCCACAGCCTGCCGGCCCGATGTTTTTAATTAACGGCGAGCGCAGGCAGACTGTCGATGCGGCTGATCGGGGTTTTCAGTACGGCGATGGTTTGTTTGAAACCCTGGCCGTCAGCCAGGGCCGGCTACAATTTCTGCAACAACATTTAAAGCGTTTGGCTTTGGGCTGTGCAAAATTGCTGTTGCCGGAGCCTGATTTACAGCTGCTGGCTGCCGAGGCCCAACAATTGGCGGCCCAGGCTGAACAGGGGGTAGTGAAAATCATCATTACTCGTGGCAGCGGTGGCCGAGGCTATCGTCAGCCAGGTGTCATTTCCACTACCCGTGTTCTGGGTCTATATCCTTATCCAAATTATCCGGCTGATTATCAGCAACACGGCGTGGTGGTGCGGCTTTGTCAGCAGCGGGTGTCTGGAACTGCCGCACTGGCGGGCGTTAAACACCTGAATCGGTTGGAACAAATTCTAGCCAGGGCCGAGTGGCAGGATGAGGCTATTCAGGAAGGCTTGATGCTGGATAATAGCGGAGCAGTGGTCGAGGGCACCATGAGCAATCTATTTGTGCTGAAACAGGGTACACTGTGCACCCCGGCTCTGACCAACTGTGGAGTTGCCGGTATTATCAGAGAAATTGTGATGAACTTGGCCGCTCAACAACACATACCGGTGCTGGAAACGGTATTGCCGCCCCAGGCATTATTCCAGGCTGATGAAATTTTCCTGACCAATTCCGTGATCGGCATTTGGCCGGTACGGCAACTTGAGCAGCAGTCTTTCCCGGTGGGTGCTGTTACCCGTGTTTTGCAAAACCAGTTCAAAGCCTTATGTCACCCCGCAGCCTGAGCATGGGCAGAAGCATTGTGGCGTTTACCATCTTGATGGTGGTGGGCTTGCTGCTGGTCTGGGGCAGTATGCACAATCAGCTGATTTTAAAAAAATCGCTGATTACCGCCGATACTGTTTTTGAAATTAAAAAAGGCGATTCATTAGATTCCATTACCCGCCAGTTGCAAGCCCAGCATATTGATATTCATCCGCTGTGGTTTAAACTGTTTGCTTACCGGCATCATCTGGGTCATTTGATGAAAGCTGGAGAATATCAGCTCAAAAAAGGTGCAACTGCCGCCGATATTCTGCAATTATTTGCCGACGGTAAAACCCGTCAATATGCCATTACTTTTCCGGAAGGCTGGGCGTTTAAGCAGGTATTTCAAGCCATTAAAAATAACCCAAATCTGCAACATACCATTAGCGATGAAAATCTGCATGTGGTCATGGCGGCCATCGGTTCTGATAAAAACTATCCGGAAGGTTTGTTTTTTCCGGATACTTATTTCTTTGAAAAAAATACCAGTGATGTGGAATTGCTGAAACGCGCCCACGATAAAATGCAGCAGGTGCTGGCCACGGAGTGGGAAAAGCGCGATCAGGCCATCCCTTTGGAAAATCCTTATCAAGCCCTGATTCTGGCCTCGATTGTGGAAAAAGAAACCGCTGCCCGTGAAGAACGCAAACAGATAGCCGGGGTGTTTACCCGCCGCCTGAAAAAAGGTATGTTGCTGCAAACCGACCCTACCGTAATTTACGGCATGGGCGATGAATATCACGGCGATATCCGCCTGAAAGATTTGCGCCAGCCTACGCCGTATAATACCTATATCATTGAAGGCCTGCCGCCCACTCCCATCGCCATGCCCGGCAAAGAGGCCATAGTCGCGGCCCTGCACCCCGACAATAACAGCGAAAGCCTGTATTTTGTTGCCAGAGGCGATGGTCGTCACATGTTTTCCAGTACCTTGGCCGAACATGAAAAATACGTGGATCGTTACCAACGATGAAGCGGGGCCGTTTTATTAGTCTGGAAGGCGGCGAGGGCGTGGGTAAATCCACCAATTTGCTGTTTATCCGGGAATTGCTGGAACAACAGGGTATAGATTTGCTGGTAACCCGTGAGCCTGGTGGAACACCGTTGGCGGAAAAAATCCGCCAATTGCTGCTGGAGCACACCGAGGAAACGTTGACCGATCAGGCTGAGTTATTACTGGTATTTGCGGCCCGCGCCCAGCATATCCAGCATGTGATTTTACCGGCTTTGCAGTGCGGTCAATGGGTATTGTGCGATCGCTTTATCGATGCCACTTATGCCTATCAGGGCGGTGGTCGGCAATTGGATCAGCACACGATAGCCTGGCTGGAAAACACCGTGCTGAACGGCTTGGTTCCAGATTTGACGCTGTTGCTGGATGCCCCGGTGGAAACCGGTTTACAGCGTGCTCAAGTGCGTGGTGAACTGGACAGGTTTGAATTGGAAGAACTGGCGTTTTTCCAGCGGGTCAGACAGGCTTATCTGCTCCGTGCTGCCCAGCATGCTGAGCGTTTTAGAATCATCCAGGCCTGCCGGTCATTGCCGGAAGTACAGCAACAAATCAGGGTAGCTTTAGCATCTTTATTGCCTAAATACTCTGAATGAAATGGTATTGGGGAGTCACATGCGCCATATACCCGCCTAAAATTCAATCAGCGCAAATCCAACTCTTTCTTGCCTTGGCTTGAATCAGGTAAACAGTCGGCCCATGTTATAATCCGGGTATGACTCAGTCGTTTTCCCAAATTTATCCCTGGCAGCAGGCCGATTGGCAACATTTGCAAGCCTATCGGCATCAGCAGCGCATTCCGCAGGCCTTGTTGTTTTCTGGTCCTGCGGGTGTCGGTAAACGTCAGCTGGCAGAGGTTTTTGCTCGTCTGTTGCTGTGTCAGGCTCCGCAGCAAGACCTGCCATGTGGTGTCTGTCCGGCCTGCGAATTGCTGCAGGCGCAAACCCATTCGGATTATCTGAGTCTGGAACCCGATGCGGAAGGCAAGGTTATTGGGGTGGATAAGATTCGCCAGTTGATTGCCAAACTGGCTTTAACTCCGCAGTATGCCGGTTATCGTACCGTGATTATTGCTCCCGCCGATAGGCTGAACAGTGCTGCCGCTAATGCCTTTTTGAAATGTCTGGAAGAACCGCCGGAACGCAGCTGTTTTTTGTTGATCAGTGATCAACCGGGCTTATTACCAGCCACAGTGCGTAGTCGCTGTCAAAAACTGCAGGTTCAATGTCCAGATCCGCAATTGGCTATGGACTGGCTGGCTGGGCAAGGTGTCAATGCAGATAGCGGCCAATTGCTGAAGCTTGCTCAAGGTGCGCCCTTGTTAGCCAAGGTTTATGCCGAACAAAATATTTTGCAATTACGCCGTGATACCTTTACCGGCTGGCTGCAGGTTGGTCAGGGCAAAGCCAATTTAGTCCAACTGGCTGAACAATGGCATAAATATGATACCCAGACTCTGGATTTGATTCTGGCCTGGCTGAGTGTCTGGCTGGCTGATATTGTCAAGCTCAGGCATGGCGCCGATATAGCCAATCCGGATTTTGCTGCGGAATTGCAAAGCCTGGCCGCAAGGCTTGATTTGCCAGCGGTATATGCGCATTATGACAGGGTATTGCGCAGCAAGGCCTTGCTGCCGACTCAGTTAAACCGGCAATTGCAAGCCGAACAGTTATTGATAGACTGGCGGCAATTGCACGGCTGAATTCGCCAAAACGACTTGCATGCCTAGATAAGCTTAATTATATGGGCTTGGCTATCCCGGCCTTTGCCGATGTTACCTTATTAAACACCACTCGCCGCTATGTTTATTGACTCTCATTGCCATCTCGACCGCATCGACCTAAGCCGCTATCAGAATGATTTCGATTTATTTGTCCAGGATGCCGGCCATCAGCAAATTGAGCACATGCTCTGCATCAGTATTGACCTGGAACGCTATCCGGCTATGCACGAACTGGTGGCGGCTTATCCGCAGATTTCCCTGTCGGTGGGTGTGCATCCTACTGTTACTGATGGTCAGGAGCCCAGTCAGGCCGATTTACTGGCGCTGGCCGCTGATTCTAAAGTGATTGCCATCGGTGAAACCGGATTGGATTATTTTCATAATCAAGGGGATTTGGCTTGGCAACATCAGCGTTTTATCAATCATATAGAAGTTGCCAAAACGTTACGCAAGCCGCTGATTATTCATACCCGTGATGCCGGTCAGGATTCATTGCAAGTGCTGGCAGCCCACGGGGCTGATCGGGTTGGTGGTATTATTCACTGTTTTACCGAAGACTGGGCCTATGCCGAAAAAGCGTTGGAGTTGAATTTTTATATCTCGTTTTCCGGCATAGTGACATTTAAAAATGCCCATGCCATCAAGGAAGTTGCCCAAAAAGTCCCGGCTGACCGGTTTTTGATAGAAACCGATTCCCCGTATCTGGCTCCCACGCCATTTCGTGGCAAACCCAATTATCCGGTATATGTGCGTTATGTAGCGGAAGCCATTGCCGAGTTGCGGGGTATTAGCGTGGCCGAAGTAGCGGCATTAAGCACTGCCAATTTCCGCCGTTTGTTTGCAGAGCATTTGTAAAACGCAAAAAAAATGCGGTCACCGAGGGGAGGAGACCGCATTTAACGAGGAAGGAAATAACTCGCTTACCTGGAGGTGTGGTTCAGGTACTTGAGTCGGTACTGATTATAGAATAAGCCTGGGATCAGGAAAATGAGGCAAATTGCCGCGTGACAAATTGTCGCTGCCTGGCGCTTTGAAACGCTTAGCCTAGTGTGCTCTGGTGCAGTACTTGAACTTAACTCACAGCACATCGGTCAATCTGTGCTTAATTGATTTGAAAAACCATAAAGCCTAGCCAGGATGCTGCCACGCGGTGCCGAAAACCCGTGCTGCGATTTTCTTTATGGTGAATAGCGACGAGAAACCATGGAAACCTGTTTAGAAGTACCGCAAGGCAGTTATCAATTGCAGCGCTTGCCGTTGCGTAAACTCGAGTTGCTGCAAGCCTGGGATGCTGCCGACTGTTATTTGCTGGAGCATCTGGCTGGCGCAGCACCGCCGCTGAATACGTCCATCGTTATTTTAAACGATAGCTTTGGTGCATTAGGTGTGGCGCTGCATGATTATTCGCCGCTAGCCAGCTCAGACTCTTATCTTTCCCAACAATCCAGCCGCCACAATCTGGTTTTAAATGGTCTGGCAGCAGAGCAATTGACTTTGTTAAGTAGTTTGGAAACACCAGCGGGCGAAATTGATTATCTTTTGATCAAAGTGCCGAAAACCCTGGCCTTGCTGGAATATCAATTGTTATGTCTGCGACCGCTGTTAAGACCAGATAGTAAAGTTATTGTCGCTGGTATGGTGAAAAACCTGCCGGCATCGGTCTGGAAACTGCTTGAGCGGCTGATCGGCCCCACCACCACTTCCTTGGCAGTAAAAAAAGCCCGTTTAATTTTTGCCCAGCTTGACCCGGCTATCCCGCTGCCGGATAACCCCTATCCGTCCAGCTACATACTTGAAAACAGCGCTTACCGGATTTACAACCACGCCAACGTATTTTCGCGTGATAGCCTGGATATCGGCAGCCGCTTTTTACTTCAGCATTTGCCCAATAATCCTGATTACCATGATTTCATCGATCTGGGTTGCGGTAATGGCGTGATCGGCTTGATGCTGGCGGCAAAGCAGCCCCAGGCCAGGCTGACTTTTGTGGATGAGTCCTATATGGCGCTGGCCAGCGCCCGGCAAAATTTTACGGCAGCACTTGCGGAAAGAACCGCCGATTTTGTGTTGGATGACTGCCTAAGCAGTTTTGCGCCGGCTGCCGCGGATTGTATTATTTGCAATCCGCCATTCCATCAGCAGCATACCATCGGTGATCACATCGCCTGGCAAATGTTCAAACAGGCCTATCGGGTGTTGCGTCCGGGGGGTGAGTTGCGCGTCATCGGTAACCGCCATCTCAATTATCCGGCCAGCCTGAAAAAATTGTACGGCAATTGTCAGGTGCTGGCCGGCAATGACAAGTTTGTAATTATGCGGGCATTAAAGCGTTAAGCTGGGCCTGATAAAGATTGGCCAAGTCAGTTTTGGTCAGTGTGGCGATAATCTGCAAGTCATCGTCCAGAATTTCGTATAACAGCTCATCCTCACTGCGTATGCTGAACAGCACAATCGCATCTATATTACCGCCGCCTTCCCGATGCGGCTCCTCGCTGGCTGGGCTGGAAGTATAACGGCCGGTAGGCCGGATTTCCTTGAGTTGACCGTCTGTCGTATACAAACGATGCTCGCCCTGGATCACAAGCATTTTATTCAGGGCTTTGTGGCGGTGCAGCACAATCTGCTGATGGGCCGCAAATTTGAAAATAACATCAATGGTATTGTGATTTTCATCAATGTCCAGAATAGAATATTGAAAATGTTCAAAACTGCCCAATGTTTGCCAGAGTATAGTTTTGTCGTCAAATTGATAGTTGCTCATAATGTTGTCGCGGTTGGTGTTTGGTGGCGACAGCATAAATTGCCAGGCTCGGCGCGGAAACCGAGATTTGCCTGAGGATGCCGGGAAATTTGCCCGGGGATTTGATGCGGATTGTGGTGGGGCAGACAAGGTGCAGTACATCGCCCCCTGTCTATTTGATGTCTGACTGTACCCACCTTACAGTCACCGATGTTCTGAGTTGGATTTGCCTGCCTGGTAGCAGGCAAATCCGGATTGCCAAGCTTTAGACGTTTTTGCGTTTACGTGCAGCACCAAATAAGCCCAGCAGGCCGCTGCCTAACAGCCAGACACTGCCTGGAACCGGCACAGCGGCAGCGGTAGGAGCCAAAGCGACCCCACCAAAACGCTGGCCGGCAGCGGCAGTTTCCAATACGCTAAAAGAGGTATTTGCTGCTGTGGAATCGCCGGCTATGGTAATAGCCACAATTTGATTAGGATCGGCACCCAGGTCATGAGTGGTTTCATTACTGACAGTAGAGGTAGTACCGTAAATGGTAAAGCTGCCATCGGCATTAACCTGGCCGGTAATATTGCGCAGGCCGTCTTCCTGTACCTGCCAGCTTAAGCCGGTTGGAGTTGTGGCAGGCTGATCAAGCAGACCTTTCTGAAAAGTTTGGACATCGGTCCATGTGCCGCTGATCAGTTTCCATTCTTCCAGGCCGGCATAAGTAGTGACTTTGCCGGCTACGCCTAAACGTACGCCATCGCCTTCATCAGCCACAAACAAGGTAGTCGAATTGGCAAACCACAGACCGAATGGGTGTGGAGTTGCGGTCAGAGTAGCAGGCGCTTCCGCCACTTTTTCAGATAAAGCATTAAAACCAGGCAGAATGCTGATGCTGGCATTTGCAGGAATACTGCCGCCATTAGCCAGAGCGCCGGTAGCGCCTACCTGATAAACCGTATTCACACCATTGCTGCCGCTGCCTTTGGTGACAAACAAGGTGTTGTCGAATATGGTCTCGCTGCGGAAATTGTCGTCTTTGCCGGTTTTGTCTGCGGCATAGTTAGCGCCGGGATTAGCCGGATTAGGTACTTGCGCCAGTGAGAAGCCATGTTGATAGCCGGTAGAGCTGCCAAACGTGCCTTGGGTTGCACCAATCGCAGTGGTGTTGCCGGAACTGCCGACTGCGATGGATTGCACGCCGGTGTTGTCACTTAATTGGCTTAACACGGTACCGTTACCGCTGCCGTTGCCGGCGTTACCCACCATATAATATTGACCGTTGGCCTGGATGGCAGCACGGCCATTATTGCCGCTGTATGCATTGACCTGGGTCAGCGACACATTGCCGGTGCTTAAATCTACGCTGGCAATTTCACGGGCAGAAGTCGATTTTACCGGGTTAGAGGCATCCACTACCGCTGCAGTGTTGGAATTGGAAACGTCCAAAGCGTTGGCCGGGGCGGCATAACCCATGAAACTAACCGATTTGCCGTCAGTAGATACGTTCAAAGCCAGTTCGGATTTGGAAGCAAAGCTGGTGTTGATTTTGCTTGAGTCCAGTGCCAGTGAGCTGACAACTGTACCGCTGGTGGTGATTTGATCCAGATAAATTGGTGAAGTAACGCCGAATGAGGCATCCGGTGTTTCATTTTTAAACACATTCGGAAAAGAACCGTCAGCAATGGCAGTCCCACCGCCAGGCAGAGTTTGACCAATCGTCACGGTTGAAGCGTCGCCAGTGTAAACAGTGCGGGAAACGATCAGGTTACCAGCGGTAAAGGCATCCGCCATTGCACCGTTGGCATAGCCTAATGACAACATCGCCGCCGCAATAGCGGTTCTGGCGGGAAATTTGTTAACAAACTGCATGTTCAGCTCCGAAAGATTAGTCAATTAATTGTTTGAGTTATAAATGGCGCCCGATTCGTAATTGCACAGTATTTGTTTCAGGCTCCATCTTTTTTCACGGTAACAAGGCAATGTGACATATCTGAGAACTGGTTCACAAAATGAGGCTTTGTCATTAAAATATAACGAGTTTGCAACAAACTCTTCATGAGTTCGCATAATCGTGCCAAGTCACTAGCAAAAATAAGGTTTACTAGCCCATCTACCGGCTCATAAATGTTAAGATAGAATAAATTAAACTTTTTCAGGTGCATTCTCCTTAATGAGCAGCCAGCCGTGTCAAATCAGTGGAGTAAGCCAGGGCCAACTGCTGACCATTGTCATCAGCGGTGACTGGCGTTTGGGTGTGGCTAAACTTCCGGCATTGACGGAATTGCTTAGCCAGATGCGTAACGATAAACAGATACGCCGAGTGGTTTTTTCCAGCGAAGGTTTACAGCAGTGGGATAGTTTGCTGGTAACTGAGCTGATTAAATTACTGGATTGTGCCTCTCGACAGAATCTCACTGTTGATAAAACGACGCTGCCGCAGGCCATCCAAGGATTGTTGACACTGGTATCTGCGGTGCCGGATCGTAGCGACGCCCGCAGAACGGCGCGGAAGCTTGGCGGGCTAGCCTACATCAAGCTGACGATTACACAGGCTGAACAGCATCTCAAACAAATCCTGATTTTTATGGGAACCATGGCGGTCAGTATCGCTTCGGTAGTGCGCGGCCAAACTCATTTCCGCACTACTGATTTATGGCTGTATATCCAGGAATGCGGCCCGGCAGCCTTGCCGATTATTTCCATTATTAGCCTATTGGTTGGCCTGATTCTGGCTTTTGTCGGTGCCCACGAACTTTCGCTGTTTGGTGCGGAAATCTATGTTGCCAATTTGGTAAGCCTGGGTATGACTCGGGAAATGGGTGGACTGATGACGGCAGTGATTATGTCCGGCCGTACGGGTGCTGCATATGCCGCCCAGATTGGCACCATGCAGGTTAATGAAGAGATAGATGCCCTTAAGACCATGAATCTGGAGCCTATGGCTTTTTTGGTGATTCCGCGTATGTTGGCGCTGATTTTTATCATGCCCTTATTGTGCCTGTATGCAGATTTAATGGGTATCATCGGCGGTGGTTTAGTCACTATCAGTCTGTTTGATGTTTCCTTGCTGGAATACCTGGATCGTAGCGCTTCGGCAGTGCGTTTAAGTGATTTTTTGATCGGTTTCGGCAAATGTGCGGTGTTCGGTGTGCTGATTGCCCTTTCCGGCTGCATGCGCGGCATGCAATGTGGGCGTAGTGCTTCTGCGGTAGGCGATGCTGCTACCTCTGCGGTGGTAACCTGCATCGTTTTTATAGTAATTGCCGATTCGCTGATCACCATAATCTGTAGCCGTATCGGAATTTAAATATGAGTACAGCCTGCATCACTGTGCGCGATTTGACCATGGCTTATGGGAATTTTGTGATTCAGCGCGATCTTAATTTCACCATTAATCGGGGTGATATTTTTATCATTATGGGTGGCAGCGGTTGCGGTAAAAGCACACTGTTGCGGCACATGATAGGCTTGATGGCCCCGCAACACGGTGATATTTTTTATGGTGACCAGAGCTTGTGGCAAGCCGATGCCATCAAACGCCGCCAAATTTTACAAGGTACTGGCGTACTATTTCAGAGCGGTGCTTTATTAAGCTCCATGACTCTGGCCGAAAATATTGCCTTACCGATTAGCCAAGCGGTGAGTCTGCCAGCCCGGAAAGTGCGGGAACTGGTCGCCTATAAACTGGCATTGGTAGGGCTGGCCGGTTTTGAGGATTATTATCCTTCGGAAATCAGTGGCGGGATGCAGAAACGAGCCGGATTGGCCAGAGCCATGGCCCTGGATCCGGCCATTTTGTTTTTTGATGAGCCTTCAGCCGGTTTGGATCCAATTAGCGCCAAATTGCTGGATGACTTGATCTTGAATCTATGTGCCAGTCTTGCTACTACCGTGGTGATGGTTACTCATGAACTGGCCAGTATTTTCGCAGTAGGTAGTAATTCGGTGTTTCTGGACGCTGAAACCAAAACCATGATTGCTTATGGTCCGCCTAAGCAATTGTTGGCAGAATGTCCGGAGCAAAAGGTACGCAGCTTTTTGAGCCGCGGTGTGTTGCCGGCAAGTGATCCGCAATCAACTATCAGGAGTAAACCTTGAGCAAACAGGCCAGCCCCCTTGCGATAGGCGCCTTTTTATGTGGCGCCCTCATCTTGCTGACAACAGCCTTAATGATTTTTGGTGGCGGTGATTTTTTTAAACATAAAAATCGTTATGTGATTTTTTTTGATTCAGCCCTCAACGGATTGAATGTGGGAGCCCCGGTAAAATTACAGGGTGTCCAAATCGGCAATGTCAGTGAAATCTCGCTGGAAATGGATCTAGACAGCGGCCGCATCATCAAACCCGTAGTGATTGATATCGATCCGGACGCCTTGCTGGATTTTTCCGGGCAGGCGGCTGATAAAAAGCAGATTCTTGATGCCAAACGCCTGACCGCAGCCGGTTTGAAAGCTCGTTTGGAAACTCAAAGTCTGTTGACCGGTTTGCTTTATGTCGATCTGAATTTTTATTACGACAAACCGGCTAATCTGCTCAATCTGGAATACAAAGATTTGCCGGAATTGCCTAGTGTGCCGACCACGGCAGATGAAATCAAGAATACTGTCGAAGAAGTTATCAAAAAAGTCCGCGAGTTGCCCCTGGAACAAATGGTTCGGGATTTATCGGAAACCCTGCGGGAAACCCGTAATCTGCTTAAATCCGATGACACCAAAAACTCATTGGCTGCCTTGGCCAAAACCCTGGCGCAAACCCAGACTTTGATTATCACCTTAAATACTCAGGTGGGGCCGTTGTTGAAAAATGTTGATGCTACGGTAAACCAGTCCCGACTTAGTTTGGAGACTGTTAACCAGCAATTGGCGCCGGTGCTTAAAGCCAGCGAACAGAGTCTGAATGCGGCTACTCAGGTACTGCAGGATTCCCGCCAGGCCGTCAATGCTGTAGAAGGTTTAACCAACCCGGATGCCTTGTTAGGTCAAGCGCTAAAAGAAATGCGTGATGCATCCAGGGCCATGAAAGATTTGAGTGAATCACTGGAACGTCAGCCGGAGGCGATTATTTATGGTAAATAACTTTCTGGTCGGATGGGGGCGTAAGTCTGCTGTTTTGCTCGGGATATCGATACTGAGCGCCTGCAGTTACACCCCGGAGATGCAGTTTTATATGTTGAACAGCGATCCAGCTCTTAATGTTGCGCCGCAGTCGCCACTGGCGCATAAAAATCTGGTGATAGGGTTGGGGCCATTGCATTTTCCCGATTATCTGGATCGGCCCCAACTTGTGGTCGAGGTTGCGCCTAACCAGTACCGGCTGGATGAGCACCAGCGCTGGGCTGAACGACTGGAGCAAAATGTCAGCCGGGTGTTGGCGCAGTTTTTGGCAGAGCGTTTGGGGGTGAATCAGGTATTGCGCTATCCCTGGCCGCAACGCCAACAGCTGGATTATCAGGTGTTGGTTGATGTGCTGGAATTTCATCAAGCTGCTGATGGTTACAGCCATTTGCAGGCTTTGTGGCAGATTCGCCATCAAGAGCAAACCTTGGCGGCTAAACAGTTTAATTGTCGACTGGCTGCTGCTGATAATGCCGCTGCAATAGTCAAAGCCCAAAGCAGTTGTCTCACCCAACTGGGTGCGGATATTGAAGTCGGGTTACGCCAAGTTGCCGGTGAATAAGCAGCGCTGCAGTGTGAAATTGGACTGCCGGGGCATCGCTATGGGTAAATTCATAAGCTATTATAAAGTTTATGTTTATATATAAGTACAAATACTTAAGTCAATATATTGGTTGTTAGCTGCCGAAGCTAATCAAGTTGAACCTGATCCCCATCAAAAAACCGTATTAACAAATACACAATATTCTGGTAGTGTAATAAATGCCAGTTTCGTTGCCAAGGCTAGCTGTGCTTGATATGGCCTTGAGACTTTGCACAATAGTGAGTCAAGGATGCTTGGTGGTACAACTATCTATATTGAGGGATAGCTGATAGCTGCTGAACACAATGAGGCGCATCAAGCGCGAACAATGTGTTTATCCGTCAAAACCAGATTGCTTGACTACTGGATTCACTAAATTGATTTGAATTTTTATCCCCATCATCAACAACCTATAAAGAGTCAATATGAGTCAAAGAGTTACTAAAGCCGTTTTTCCGGTTGCCGGACTAGGAACCCGTTCTTTGCCTGCCACAAAGGCCATAGCCAAGGAAATGTTGCCTGTCGTTGATAAACCGTTGATCCAGTATGCTGTCGAGGAAGCTATTGCTGCTGGTATCGACACCATGATTTTTGTGTTGGGCCGCAATAAAAACTCGATTGCCGACCACTTTGACAAATCTTACGAACTGGAAAAAGAACTGGAAAAAAGCGGTAAAGCCGAGTTGTTGAAACTGGTCAGAGAAATATTGCCGGCCCATGTCTCCTGTGCATTTGTGCGTCAGGCAGAAGCATTGGGATTGGGACATGCTGTGCATTGTGCCAAACCATTGGTTGGCAACGAACCGTTTGCGGTGTTATTGCCGGACGATTTAATTGAAGACGGTACTCGCGGCTGTTTGAAACAAATGACCGATTTGTTTAATGAAAAGCAAAGCAGTATTTTGGCAGTAGAGCGGGTTGATCCGCAGGAAACCCATAAATACGGTATCGTAGAACATACCGAAGTTGCACCAAGTGTAGGTCGTCTGGTATCCATTGTCGAAAAACCCAAACCAGAAGTAGCGCCTTCCAATGTTGCTGTAGTCGGACGCTATATTTTAACCCCGGCCATTTTCGAGAAAATTGAAAGCACCGGTCGTGGGGCAGGTGGAGAAATTCAGTTGACTGATGCCATCTCTGCCCTACTGGCGGATGAGCAAGTGTTGTCTTATGAATTTGCCGGTAACCGTTACGATTGTGGTTCTAAATTCGGCTTTTTACTGGCCAATGTGGAGTACGGTTTGTTACATCCGGAAATCAGCAGCGAGTTTGCCGCTTATTTACAGCAGCGCGTCGCGGCAATTTAAATATCCCTTACACCAACCAGCAGAGCCCGGTTAAAGCCATGCTTATCAGGGTTTTGCTGGGCTCAGCCGCCAATTGCCGGATACGCGTCCGGTCATGCCAAGTAACTCTCAGCAAAATCAAGTTCAAATAGGTTAAAATTCCCAGCCTGTAGTAATAGCGGAGGAGTTTATAGGTGTTTGAAGTTCTGAAAAACGGTGGCTGGATGATGATACCCATTATCATCTGCTCAATTGTCTCTATGGCGATTATCGGCGAACGCCTGTGGTTTTTACAGCGCAAACGCATTATTCCTGCGGAACTGGTAGCGTATATTTGGCAGTTACACCGCGATAATCAGCTTGATGACGGTGCCATCCGGCGCATTAAACACAGTTCGCTTTTGGGTAAAATTCTGGCGGCAGGCTTACAGAACCGTAAATATGGTCGGGAAATGATGAAAACCAGCCTGGAAGAGGTGGGCCGTCAGGTTACCCACGAGCTGGAACGTTATCTGAATGCCCTGGGCAGTATTGCTTCTATCACGCCCTTGTTGGGTTTGCTGGGTACAGTCGACGGCATTATTCGAGTGTTTTCCGATATTGCCGCCAGCGGTCTGGGTGATCCTGTGGTGCTGAGCAGAGGCATTTCCGAGGCCTTGATCTGCACTGCATCCGGCTTGACAGTAGCGATACCCAGTCTGTTTTTTCACCGCTATTTTGAACGCTTGGTGGATGACAGAGTGGTGCGTATGGAAGAAGAAGCATTACGCCTGATTGATTTCATGCAGGGTGATCGGGAGGATACCTAATGGAATTCCGCCGCAAAAATCGGGCGCCGGTGGATATTGGCCTGATCCCGATGATAGACGTACTACTGGTGTTGCTGTTTTTTTTCATGGTAGCCACCACATTTCGCCAACATGCCGAATTGAAAGTTGAGTTACCGGCGGCAGACGGCGGCGAGGTATCCCAACAAACCAAAGCCATTAATCTGTTCATTGATGCCCAGGGTGTGTATGCGCTGGCGACTGATGGCAGTGATACCGCAAAACCTTTGGCACATCAGGATGCCGCTGCTTTGAAAGCCGCTTTGGCACAATTGGCTGGCGATTCCCGGCAACTGCCTTTTATTATCAGTGCCGATGGTAAAACCCCGCATCAGTCCGTAGTAACAGCAATGGACACAGCTGCGCAGCTTGGTTTTCATCATATTACTTTTGCCATCAATCCCCACCCAGTAGAGCCGCAATGAAACAGTCGCTGATCCGTTGGTTTGTCGATGCCTGGTATAAGGAAATGTATCTGTCTCCCTGGCTGGCGCCGTTTTCGCTGCTGTATGTAGATGTGATGCGTTTGCGGCGGTTTTTATACCGGATCGGGCTTTATAAGTCCGAAAAACTGGCCGTGCCGGTGATTATCGTCGGCAATATCACCGTCGGTGGTACCGGTAAAACACCGTTGGTAATTTGGCTGGCCCAACTGCTTAAGCAGCAAGGCTATCGGCCCGGTGTGATTAGTCGTGGTTATACCGGTACCGCCAATCATATTCCTCAGCTGGTTGATACCAACAGCGATCCGGCTCTGGTCGGCGATGAAGCGCTGGTTTTGGCGGCGCGTTGCGGCTGTCCGGTGGCCATAGGTCAAAACCGACCGGCAGCGGCAGGTTTGCTGCTGGCCGAGCCGGGATGTAATGTGATTATTTCCGATGACGGCTTGCAGCATTATGCTTTGCGCCGCGATATCGAGATTGTGGTGATAGACGGCGAACGTCGCTACGGCAATGGCTATTGTCTGCCGGCCGGGCCATTGCGCGAACCGCTGGAGCGGTTGCATCAGGTTGATCTGCTGGTGGTAAACGGCGGCGGCGAATTACAGCCCCAAGAATATCCCATGCAGTGTCGTGGCGAACAACTAATCAACCTGCTTAGCGGTGAGCACAGGGATTTGGCGGAATTTAATGGTCGGTCCTGTCATGCCGTGGCTGCTATCGGTAATCCAAGCCGGTTTTTTCGGCAATTGGCCACCGCTGGGTTAAACTGTGTAAATCACGGTTTTCCCGATCACTATGCATTTACCGCTGCTGACTTGCAGTTTAACGATCAGCGCCTGATCATCATGACCGAAAAGGATGCGGTGAAATGCCGGGGTATAGCAACGGCAGCTTACTGGTATTTGCCGGTGAGTGCCGAACTGCCGCCCGGTTTTGCCCAACAACTACTTAGCTTACTTAACAAAAAAGTTCATGGATAAAAAATTACTCGACATTCTGGCCTGCCCTTTGTGCAAAAGTTCTTTAATTTATGCCAAAGACCAGCAGGAACTGATTTGCAAAGCCGATAATCTGGCTTTCCCGGTACGTGACGGTATACCGGTGATGCTGGAAGATGAAGCCCGCCAACTCAGTTATGACGAAAGCGTAGCCTTGCACAAATGAGCTTGGCGTTTAAAGTCGTAATACCGGCGCGTTACGGCTCAACGCGGCTGCCCGGCAAGCCGCTGCTGGATATTGCCGGTCAACCCATGATTGCTCATGTCTGCGCCCGCGCTTTGGCCGCCGAGGCCGAACAAGTAGTGATTGCCACCGACGACCAGCGTATTTACGACACCGTCAGCGCTCTGGGTTTACAAGTGGTTATGACTGCAGCCGAACATCAATCCGGCACCGAACGCATCGCTGAAACCGCACAACTGCTGGGCTGGAGCGAAGACACCATCGTGGTTAATCTGCAGGGTGACGAACCCCTGATACCGCCAGCCTATATCCAGGCCGCTGCCCAGGCTTTGGCCGGACAAACCCAGGCGGGTATTGCCACCCTGGCAGCCAGAATCAGCGATCCAGAAGAATTGTTCAATCCCAATGCCGTGAAAGTAGTGCTGGATAAAGACGGCTACGCTTTGTATTTCAGCCGGGCTCCCATCCCTTGGCACAGAACCGGTTTTCCGCAACCTGATCCGGCTTTGCTGGTTAAAAACAGCTATTTTCGGCATATCGGAATGTATGCTTATAGCGTAGGATTCCTACAGCGATATTGTCTATGGCAGTCTTCTCCGCTGGAAAGCCAGGAAGCTTTGGAACAATTACGCATCCTCTGGCACGGTGAAAAAATCCGGGTGGCTGTGGTCGAGCAAGCCCCGGAAGCCGGTGTGGATACTCCGGCAGATTTGGAGCGGGTAACGGCCCGTTTGCAAGGTTTAGCCGAATAGGCGCTTTTGGGAAAGCGTTATCCTCATAGTAATCGACCATCTTATTTTGCCGGATAAGGCGTAGGAGTCTATTCTGTCAAAGAATGCGGTAAATACCCGCTTGTAGGCTTCATGCTGACATGGTCTCTGCCAAAACACCCCCGCACTGAAATTAGTCCTGCCGAAATTTGTAGGTCGAAAGATATGGTAATCGACATTTTTGTTAGTCTGCCAATGCGTGTTATATTGGTTTCCAAGATCAAAATACTGTCAAGAGTTTGCTGATTTTACCCGCACCATTACCAATTGCATTTTGAACGCCGGAACCTTAGTGGGACAGCCATGTGCAATAATTTCGATAGACTGTTTGCAGAGCGATGGGTTATTAAGCTGAGTAGGGTTTGGCTGCCGGTTTTGCTGTTGCTTGCCGGTTGTACGGTGGGCCCGGATTTTATCAAACCGGCTGCCGAAACCGGCGAGCAATGGCAGGATGCAACGGATCGGCAGCTTAACACAGCTTCCGTAGAGGATCAGGAATGGTGGAAAACCTTCAACGATCCGATCCTGAATCAGTTGATTGCCCGCGCTTATCTGGAAAATCTCAACTTGCGTGTGGTGGGGTTGCGGGTGCTGGAAGCCAGGGCGCAACTGGGTGTGGCGGTCGGCAATCTCTATCCGCAGACTCAACAACTGACCGGTTCGCTAAACAAAATAGCCCTCAGCCATCGCGCTGCGCAAGCCGCCTATTCCAGTATATTCGATTTTACCCAAACCCAGATAGGCTTGACCGCCAGTTGGGAAATCGATTTCTGGGGCAAGTTTCGCCGCGCCATAGAATCGGCCGGTGCCAGTATGCAGGCCGCCCAGGCCGATTACGACAACGCCCTGGTCAGCCTGACTGCCGATGTCGCCCACGCTTATATCACCATCCGCACCCTGGAAAAACGTCTGAACATCGCCCGGCAGAATGTGGAAACCCAACGCGAAAGCCTGCACATCGCCGAAATCCGCTATAACGGCGGTACCACCTCGGAGCGAGACGTGGAACAGGCGAAAACCGTGCTGGCCAACACCCAGGCTTCCATTCCTGCGCTGGAGATCAGCTTGCGCCAGCAGCACAATGCACTGAGCGTGCTGCTGGGTATGCCGCCCAAGCCGGTTAGCGATTTGTTGGCCGGAACGGGACACATCCCCGCGCCGCCCGTGCAAGTCGCAGTCGGCATCCCTGCTGATCTGCTGCGCCGCCGGCCTGATATCCGTCACGCCGAACTGCAGGCAGCTGCGCAATCCGCCGCTATCGGTGTCACCAAAGCGACACTCTATCCGGCGCTGTCGCTAACCGGCAGTTTCGGTTTACTGTCCACAGATGTGCATTCGTTCGCTCTCGGTGATATGTTTCTCGGACAAAGCCGCACTGTGAATTTCGGCCCCTCGGTGCAATGGAATATTTTCAATTACGGACAAATCACCAATCAGGTTCGGGTGCAGGATGTACGTCTGCAGGAATTATTGATTACCTATCAAAACACCGTGCTCAGTGCGCAACGCGATGTGGAAGATAATCTGGTAGCGTTTCTGCGTTCTCAGGAACGTGCGTTATTTCTGGGCGAAAGCACCGCAGCCGCCCAACGCTCATTGAATCTGGCCGCATTGCAGTATCGGCAGGGTATTACCGATTTTACTACCGTGCTCACTGCGCAGCAGGCGCTGCTGACAGAACAGGATAATCTGGCCAGCACGCTGGGTGATATCTCCAATGACTTGGTGGGGGTTTACCGCGCCTTGGGAGGAGGTTGGCAGATTCGTGAAGGTAAGGAGCCGATCCCTGAACAAATCAGGGAACAGATGGCGAAACGTACCGACTGGGGGGGATTATTGGCGCCGGCTCCAGCGCAGTCAGCGGATGTGCAGACACCGATCGGTGTTTCTTGGCCGCAATGGTAAAGGGGGGCGAATAGCTATGAAGAGGCGTACTGGAACAGGCTTGTTGTTAGCAGCGCTGGTTTTCGGCTGGGGATGCGAAGAAAAGAACGCCTACGTACCGCCCCCACCGCCGCAGGTCACGGTAAGCCGCCCGATGCGGCGGCAAATCAGCGACCATCTGGAATTTACCGGCAACACCCAGGCTTTTAAATCCGTCCAGTTAGTCGCGCGGGTGCAAGGCTATCTGGAAAAGGTATTGTTTCACGATGGCGATCAAGTCAGGAAAGGCCAGCCGCTGTTCCTGATTCAACAGGATACCTATCAGGCTCGGCTGAAACAGGCGGAGGCGCAAATCCTTCAGCAAAAAGCCAGCCTTAATCATGCGCAAACTGAATTGGAGCGTTTTTCCGGTCTGGTACAGCAACATGCAGCCGCCCAGACCGATGTGGACAATTGGCGCTTCCAGCGCGATAACGCCCTGGCCGCCGTGACCGCTGCCGAAGCCAATCGGGATTTGGCTAAACTGGATCTGGATTACACCCAGGTTGTTGCGCCTTTCGATGGTCGTATCGACCGTCGCCTCAAAGACCCCGGCAATCTGGTGGGGGCTGGTGAGTTTACCGCCCTGGCGCATATCAATCAGATCGATCCCATCTATGTTTATTTCACCATCAACGAGAACGATCTGCTAAAAGTCATCAAACAGACCCATGTCGAACCGGGCGAGGCGGAAAAACTGAAGATACCGGCCGCGCTGGCGCTATCCGGGGAAACCGGCTATCCGCACAGGGGCTATCTGGATTTCACGGCGATTTCGGTAACGCCGACTACCGGCACTCTGCTGCTGCGCGCCATTTATCCCAATCCCGATGGAACAATACTGCCCGGTCTGTTCGCGCGGGTACGGGTGCTGGTGGTGCATTCGGAGAAATCCGCGCTGCTGGTGCCGGAGGCGGCCATAGGCTACGACCAGCTCGGCTCCTACCTGTTGGTGGTGGATGACAAAAACATCGTACAGCGCCGACCTGTCAAGCTGGGTATACAGGCGGACGAAGGCCGCGAGGTGACGGAAGGCATAGCCGATCAGGATAGGCTGATCGTCAACGGCCTGTTGCGGGCTATCCCCGGCAATGCCGTTACCCCGGTGCAGACGCCGCCGGCCGAAACGGAGCAGCCAGCCTCATGATTTCCGAATTTTTTATCGAACGGCCAATTTTTGCCAATGTTATCGCCATCATCACCGTGATTCTGGGCGTGGTGTGTTTCATCAATCTGCCGGTGGCGCAATATCCCTCCATCGTGCCGCCTACCATCCAGGTCACTACCAGCTATCCGGGTGCCAGCGCCGAGGTGGTGGCCAATACCGTGGGTATCCCTATCGAACAGGCGGTCAACGGCGTGGAAAACGCCCTTTATTTATCCTCGACCAGCGCCAGCGACGGCACATACATTCTCACTATCACTTTCAATGTCGGCACCAATCTCAATACCTCGCTGGCGCTGGTGCAGAACATGGTCAACGCCGCCATCCCGCAACTGCCGACGGCGGTGCAGCCCCAGGGTGTGCTGGTGAAAAAGGTTTCCACCGATATCCTGCTGGTGGTGGGGCTGTATGCGGAAGATGACCGTTACGACGAAACCTTTCTCTCCAATTATGCGGTGATCAACCTGCAAAATCCGTTGGCGCGTTTGCCGGGTGTCGGCCAAATCGCGGTGCGGGGCGCGGGGCCTTATAGCATGCGGGTCTGGCTGAACCCCGAAAAACTCAACTATTTCGGATTGACCAGCCAAGATGTCACTAGCGCCATTCTGAGCCAAAACCTGCAAGTGGCGGCAGGACAGCTGGGCGGGCCGCCGGCGCCGGCCGATCAGACCTTTCAATTCACCGTCAACGCCACGGGTCGTTTAGCCGATACGGCGCAATTCGAAAACATCATCCTCAAAAGCGCTCGTAGCGAGACGGCGCAAATTGTTCGCCTCCGCGATGTGGCCCGCATCGAACTCAGTCGTCAGTCCTACAGCAACTTTTCCATATCCAGCGGCCACAAGGCTACGGTGATGCCGGTCTTTACCTTGCCCGGCGCCAACGCGCTGGATGTTGCAGACGAAGTGCGGGCGGCAATGGCGACCATGAGCAAGGATTTTCCGCCGGGTCTGGCCTACGAAATCCATTACGACACCACCAAATTTGTGCGTAGCGCGATCCACGATGTTTACCAAACATTGTTCGAGGCCGGGATTCTGGTGTTGATCGTGGTGGTGGTGTTTTTACAAAACTGGCGCGCCACCCTAGTGCCGGCCACCACTGTCCCGGTCACTTTGATCGGCGCTTTCGCCGCCATGTCCATGCTGGGATTCGGCATCAATCTACTGACACTGTTCGCGCTGATTCTGGCGGTTGGCATTGTGGTGGACGATGCCATCGTTATTGTCGAAAACGCTTCCTACCATATCGAGCAAGGCATGGAGCCCAAACAGGCGACCATCAAAGCCATGCAGGAAATCACCGGGCCAGTAATCGGCATTACCGTGGTACTGACCTCGGTGTTTCTACCCGCCGCCTTTTTGCCGGGCATTACTGGGCAGTTGTTTCGCCAATTTGCGTTGGTGATAGCCTCTACTGCCGTCATCAGCGCCATTAACGCGCTGACTCTGAAGCCGGCTCAATGCGCTTTGTGGTTGCGCCCGGTGCAGAAGGACAAAAAACTCAACGGTTTTTTCCGGGGCTTTAACAAGGTTTACGGCTGGTTCGAGCATGGCTATGTGCGGCTGGTGGAGTGGATGGTGCAACGGGTTGGCTGGATGCTGTTGCTGTATGTGTTGATTGTGGCCCTAAGCGCCTGGCGCTTCGGCCAGCATCCTACCGGATTCCTGCCCAGCGAGGACCAGGGTTATGCGATAGCCATTACTAAACTGCCGGGCGCAGCCTCACAGCCACGGTTGGCCGCAGCCGCCAAACAGATGGACGCGGTATTGGAAAAAACGCCGGGCGTGGAAGCCTGGGTGACCATCGGCGGCCTGTCGATACTGGACGGTGCCAATGTCTCCAATTTTTTTACCACCTTTATTGTCTACGACGATTGGGACAAACGCGGCGCGGACTTGAGCCAGGATAAGATTATCGCTCATCTGCGCCGCGATCTGGCCGCAATCCAGGAGTCCGGCTCCTTCGTGCTGATCCCGCCGCCGATTCGCGGTCTGGGTCAGGGCGGTGGTTTTCAGCTAATGGTGGAAGACCGGCAAAGTCTGGGGCTTAACGAGTTGCAGAAAGCCGTCGATGAACTGGTGCGTGCCGGCAATTCCCAATCCGGGTTGCGCAATTTAACCTCCACCTTCAATGCCCGCAATCCGCAGTTGTTTTTAGATATCGATCGCACCAAGGCGGAGTCGTTGAATATTCCGATGAATAATGTGTTTTCCACGCTGCAGTCCTACTTGGGATCGTCATTCGTTAATCTGTTCAATAAATTCAACCAGGTATTCCAGGTGTATGTGCAGGCTGACGCCCCCTACCGTCTGCAGCCTGAAGACATCGAGAAGCTCTATGTCCGTAACGCCCAGGGTGAAATGACACCGTTGGGGGCCTTGCTGGAGGTTAAGCGCACAGTGGGTGCCGAGCTGGTGATGCGCTACAATCTTTATCCTGCAGCACAAATATACGGGGCCGCCGCCCCCGGCTTCAGTTCCGGGCAAGCCCTGAATCTCATGGAACAGATCTGCAAGAACATCCTGCCTCAGGGGATCCGTTACGACTGGACGGCCACCTCCTTCCAGGAAAAACAGGTGGGCAGTCAGGCCTACTTTATTTACGCGCTGTCTATCACTCTGGTGTTCATGGTGCTGGCTGCCCTTTACGAAAGCTGGACGAGTCCGCTGGCCGTGGTGCTGGTGGTGCCGATGGCGTTGGTGGGGGTGCTGCTGGCACTGATGATGCGCGGATTCGACAATAATCTGTATACCCAGGTAGGGCTGATTTTAATGATAGGACTGGCTTGTAAGAACGCTATTCTGATCGTGGAATTTGCCCGGCAACTGCAGGCGGAAGGCATGACCCCCACGGCGGCAGCCGTAGAAGCCACCCGCCGCCGCTTCCGGCCTATCGTCATGACCTCCTTCGCCTTTATTCTGGGGGTGGTGCCGCTGCTCGACGCCTCCGGCGCCGGTGCCGCCAGCCAGCAAGCTATCGGCACTGTGGTATTCGGCGGTATGCTGTCCTCAACCTTGCTGGCTATTCCGTTTGTGCCGGTGTTGTATGTGATGACGCAACGGTTGGCGACTTGGAGAGCAAATAAAAAACCTCAAAACACCGGTTAAAACAGTATCAACCAGCCGCAACACGGTGATAAAAATGCCTAAATTCATGAGTGTTTGCTGCTGGATGGTATTCTTTGTGGTCTAATTTTTCTGATCCGGCCTCCAGCTATTGTAAAATAGCGGAAAAGTTATGGTTAGGAAGAGTTAATGGGTTGGATATTGCTGTTAGCAGCCGGTTGTGCGGAAATTATGTTTGCGATCAGCCTGAAATATAATGAAGGCTTTAGCCGTTTATGGCCTAGCGTATTCACCTGTATTTCCGGTGCCGGCAGTTTCTATTTATTGATGCTGGCTCTTAAAACCTTGCCGCTGGGCACAGCTTATGCGGTATGGACCGGCATAGGTGCCGTGGGTGTGGCGATAGTTGGTATCTTTTTGTTTAAAGAATCTGCCGACTGGATCAGAATAGCCTCGATTATGTTTATTGTCATCGGTATCGTCGGGTTGAAACTGACCCATGTCGAATAATGCTGCATCTGATTTCCCAATTAGGCTTGGCTCAGGAAGTTGTTGAGCGTATTGCGGCCGGCGATGATGTGGTGCTGCAACAAGGGGCCTTATGGGCCGTCTGGGCCGGGCACACCGATAATGCCAAGATTTTCCAGCTATTGGCGCGTCCGGCTCAGGTATATGTATTGCAGGAATTGCTGACGGTCAATGGTATCGGCGCCAATGATGTGTTGGCCGGTGTGCAAATCATCAATTATGCCGGTCTGGTGGATCTTAGCGTCATAAATCCGGTGATCCACACATGGTGTTAACTGTTGACGGTCAGGATGTGCCGACCAACCCCGAAGGTTTCTTGCTGGACGCTGCGGTTTGGTCACCGCAGATAGCCGAAGCCCTGGCTGACCGAGAAAACCTGCAACTCAGCGATGCCCACTGGGAAATCCTCTGGTTTATTCGCGACTATTACCAAAAATACCAGCATTTGCCCAATGCCCGCATGTTTGCCGCCGCCATCCGCAAACAAATGGGTGAAGCAAAAGCGGCCAGCCGTTATCTGCAAAACCTGTTTCCGCAAGGGCCGTTAAAATATGCCTGCAAAATCGCCGGTCTGCCCAAGCCGCCCACCTGTTTATAATCCTAATTTTGAGAATGATGTATGAGTAATCCCCGCGTAGGTTTTATTAGTCTGGGTTGTCCCAAGGCTTTGGTTGACAGCGAACAGATCTTGACGCGATTACGCGGCGAAGGCTACCAAATTGCCCCCAATTATCAGGACTCCGATCTGGTCATCGTCAACACCTGCGGCTTTATTGATGCCGCTGTGGAAGAATCCCTGGACAGCATAGGCGAAGCCTTGGCCGAAAATGGCCGGGTTATTGTCACCGGTTGTCTGGGGGCACGCCAGGATGAAATTCTGGCCCGGCATCCCCAGGTGTTGAAAATTACCGGCGCCCACGCCACCGACGAAGTCATGGATGCGGTACACGAACATCTGCCGCCGGCTCATAATCCTTTTATCGACTTATTACCGCCGCAAGGTGTCAAACTTACTCCGCCGCATTACGCTTATCTGAAAATTTCCGAAGGCTGCAATCATCGCTGCACCTTTTGTATTATTCCGTCCATGCGCGGCGATCTGGTCAGCCGGCCTATTGCTGAAGTATTGCACGAAGCCGAAACGCTGGCAGCCAGTGGCGTTAAGGAACTGCTGGTCGTTTCTCAGGATACCAGTGCTTACGGCCTGGATTTACGCTATCAAACCGGCATCTGGCGTGGCCGGGAGTGGAAAAGCCAATTCCATGATCTGGCGGAGGCTTTGGGTGAATTAGGCATATGGGTGCGGATGCATTATGTTTACCCTTATCCGCATGTCGATGCGGTGCTGCCGTTAATGGCCGCCGGCAAAGTGCTACCCTATCTGGACATCCCGTTTCAACATGCCAGCAGCCGCATCCTGAAACTGATGAAACGCCCGGCGGCTGCCGAAAACAATCTGGAGCGCATTCAGGCGTGGCGCAAAATCTGCCCGGATTTGACTATCCGCAGCACCTTTATCGTCGGCTTCCCCGGCGAAACCGAAGCCGAATTTCAAGAATTGCTGGACTTTCTCACGGCGGCGCAATTGGACAGAGTCGGCTGTTTCGCCTACTCCCCGGTACGCGGTGCCGCCGCCAATGCCTTGCCCGATCCGGTGCCGGAAGCCATCCAGCAAGAACGTCTGGCTCGGTTCATGGAACATCAGGCCGGCATCAGCGCCGCCCGTCTGCAGCGCCGAGTGGGTCGTATCGAAACCGTGATTATCGATGAAGTGGCCGAAGAGGGCGCAGTAGCCCGCAGCCAGGGCGATGCCCCGGAAATCGACGGTCAGGTGTTTATCGATGGCGTCACCCATCTACAGGTGGGCCAGTTGGTGCAGGTGGAAATTGAAGAAGCCGATGAATATGATTTGTGGGGAAGGTTGGTTTAGTCCCGCCTTCGGGCCGCTTGCAGGGTGTGCTTCAGAGCGTATCGAGATAGATAACCCATGTTATAAATAGTGTTTTATGCCTATTCCTTAAATTTTGGCACAACTGACAGAAATTATTTTTTCTTGTCTGTGGGGTATTTGTGGTGTAGATATGCATCGCAAATGCACCACATAAAAGGATAAAGCGATGACAAGGCAAAGCATTTCTGTTACTACGCCAAACGATAGTTGATTGAGAGTAAAGAATACAAAAGCAAAAGCAAAATAATCAATGAGCTGATACGGAAAGAAAGGGCAAGGCAAAATGAACTAATGATTGGTGCCCGGTTGATTAAATCGTGAAAAAGCGGATTTATAAGCCAAACTGCCAATGAAATCAGGGAGGAATTTAAGGGGGAGTTGATGTGGGATAGAAGTCGCTGACCCATTAGCCTAAGGCTGTCGAGACAAAAAAGCCCGCGCTTGGCGGGGTATATAAATCAACTAAGACTTAGACTATACAATGACAGGCTGATTGGTTCTACGTCGTCCACCGAGCTTGCCGTTTTCTCTAGCGGCTGCAACTTTAGCAGCAGTAGATGCTTTACCGCCTTTACGTCCTTGCTCGACAAGCCACTGTTTAGAGCCTAAAAAGCCTTCGAGAAGAGCCGGTATGTAAATATCAGCATCCAGCTTGGGGAAGTGGATGCCAAGACCAGATGGTGTAACTTCAATATCGGTCAAATCAGCGGGGTGAGCATGCTCAAGCCCTTGGGCTGATTTTGGCGCAAAAGACAAATCCAAACCGGACGATAGCGCTATAACAATGCGAGAGATACGCCGGTCATATTTAACCGATACAATCGAAGGGAGAATTGCTTTTGCCTTTTTACCGCGTTGGTTCGCGGCCACAAATTCTTCTTTAGTAATCGCCATGTATTTTTCTCCACTCGCCACACAGGGCGACTTTATGTTCAATTAAAGCTGCCAAAATGGCCGAAAGCTCTTTTTCATTGAATCCATAGTTTTCTCTGAGTTTCACATTATTAACATCGCAAAGCAGCTTAAAAACAGCCTCATTGCCATTACCGATGACATGCACATGTGCGGGGGCCTGTGGTCGTTTGGGTAGATGACGACACGCAGCCCGAATATTCTTAATACGGTTGGCATATTATAAGCTAAGTAGCTTGGGTTTATTAAGGTTTACCTGAATCCGTGTTCCTTTGGGTTTACGGGGTAGCCACTGCGTTTTTTACGCTTTTTTTAAAAAATAACGTTCCCCCATCACAGCTTAACTGCCGCCCATCAACCCCCTGACGGTAAAAATCCCACGTTTCTCCGGCTTTGCCGCTCTCCACGAGTGAAAAACCAGACATCCAGACAAGCAATCCTCTTCTCAATCCTGAGAATCAGCTCAAACCTTGCGTTTCCGTTTCTGTTTCCCAGGATTATCCCGATGCAAAGCCAGGCTGTACCACCAATCGCTCCTGCAAAAAAGCGAATACTTTAGCGACTGGCGAATCGTGCCCCAAATCAAGCCACCATTGCCGGGCCTTATGGATGACCTGAGCGGCTCGATACATGACTTCTTGCAGCACGGTTCGTAACCGCCGACGTTTTGCAGGATGGCGTATCGGTGCCAAGTGACCCGTCAAGCCCAGTTGACCAATCAGCCGCAAGCAGTTATAGGCCAGCATGCCCATTCTCAACAGGCAGTCGTTGGTCTCAAACTTACCTGAGGGTAACCGCTCCAAATCCAGGTCGGTTTTGAATTCCGAATGGAATTGCTCATGTGTACCGTGATCGCGATAGCGTTCAATGACCATTTCCTCCGCTTCCTCCAGACTTGTCCACCAACCTTCCAGTTCTACCTCCGGCAACAACAGCATCTGTCCATGTTTATTCGTGGTGCGCTCAATGACCCGTATGACCAGTCTGAAATGACGAATCTGTTTTTTCCAGGCGCGTTCTACGATCAACGTCATTAACGCTTCCCGTTTACCGGGTCGTTTTTCAACAAAGGCTCCGGCTGCTTGTGCTTTTTCGACCCAAGCTGTTTTGTCCTGTTTTCTGGGATTCCATTTGACCAAGTAGTCAAAGCACCGATCCATAGCCGCCCAGCGCACTTTCTCATCGGCGATGGCAAACAACAGCTTGGCGCTATCAAACCCTGAATCTTTGCGAAGCAGTACCGGTAAAGTCGGTGCAACCAAACGCTCAACGCGAGGAAATAGCCGCTCTAAAAAATAATCAATCTCCAGCGATGAATGCCAGCGACCGGGGCGTAACTCCAAGCCGACACACCAGCCCTCATTGCCTATATACGCCGCAACCGGCGTATAACCATCCACACCTTGATAGGTTCGGCTGACCTCTTCCTTCTTGGTGCCACTCTGATCCATGACGAAGGTATCCAAATCCAGGCAGACGTAACCTTTATGGGGTGTGATCGGGGCTTGTATTCGCTCAATGAGTCGAATCGAACATTCGTCCAACGGTTCCAGTAGCTTACCGCTGATACGATCAAGCCGTTGCCGCAGCCAGACACTGCCAGGAACCTTGCGTACATCCAATGCTTTCTTGAAAAAACGATCCTCACGAAACGGTTCAACTGCTTCGAAATCGCTTTTGCCTATACATAACAGACCGACCATCGTTTTCAATAAATCAGAGGTCTTAATCCCTTGGGATACCGGAATTTGTCCATCCACCACCGCTTCGACATTGATGGCTTCCAGGCATTGGCCGATTAACGACAGCCCGGCATAGGAAGTCAGTTCCTTCTTGGATTCTTTTAGCTTAAAACGTGCCATAATCAAATTGGGTGAACACAGAAAGTCTATATTATACCTTATTTATCATTGGCTTATGCGTTATTATGCGAGCCTGAACACGGATTCAGGGTTTACCTTTGCGTCAAATATACAAGATTATTAATATTTTCATGTTTACTCAGTTTTTAAAAAAATAACCTGAATCCGTGTTCGTTTTTTTTATAAATAGTCATAAGTCAATGATAAAAAAGGTATAATATAGTTTTTCTATAGTCACCCGTTTTGATTATGGCACGTTTTAAGCTTAAAGAATCCAAAAAGGAACTTACCTCCTATGCCGGACTATCCTTGATCGGCCAGTGCCTGGAAGCGGTCAATGTCGAAGTGATGGTGGACGGTAGAATACCTGTTTCACAGGGTATCAAAACCTCGGATTTAGTCAAAACCACTGTTGGCCTTTTAAGTATAGGCAAAAGCGACTTCGAGGCTGTTGAGCCGTTTCGTGAAGATCGTTTTTTCAAGAAGGCATTGGATGTACGTAAGGTTCCCGGCAGCGTGTGGCTGCGGCAACGTCTTGATCGTGTCAGCGGCAGCCTGCTGGAGCCGGTGGATGATCTATCGATACGACTCATCGAACGAACAGAAGCCCCAATTACGCCGCATAAAGGCTACGTCTGTCTGGACATGGACACCTTCGTCATGGATCAGAGCGGTACCAAGAAGGAAGAGGTGAGTCGAACCTATCAGGGAGTGGATGGCTATACGCCTGTCGCGGCTTATTTGGGCAATGAAGGCTGGTGTATAGGATTGGAACTGCGTCCAGGCCGCTGGCATTCATCGCTGGAGATTGATTATTTTCTAGAAAGGCTGTTTCCTCGAGTTGAGCGCTTGGTTGCACCGGGTTTGCCGTTGTTATTACGCAAAGACTCAGGGTTTGATAGCGCCAAACTGTTATTTACGGTTGCGGCTGAGAAAGAACGCTGGGCAGCCATGAACAGGCGCTTTGAATACTTGATCAAGTGGAATCCAAGACGGCAAGATAAGACATCCTGGTTAGAAAAAGCGGAAGCGGCCGGCGCCTTTGTTGAAAAACGCCCCGGTAAACGGGAAGCGTTAATGACACTGACGGTGGAACGTGCTTGGAAAAAACAGACTCGCCCCTTCAGACTGGTCGTGCGGATCATTGAACGCACGAGCAATAAGCACGGCCAGATGCTATTACTGCCGGACATTCAACTGGAAGGCTGGTGGACGAGTCTGGAGGAACCCGAAGAAACCGTCATTGAACGCTACCGCGACCACGGCACCCATGAACAATTTCATTCGGAATTCAAAACTGACCTGGATATGGAACGCTTACCATCTGGAAAGTTTGAGACCAACGACTGTCTATTGAGAATGGGTATGTTTGCCTATAATTGCTTGCGACTGATTGGTCAACTGGGCTTGACTGGCGACTTGGCGCCAATACGTCATCCGGCAAAACGACGGCGGTTACGAACGGTGCTGCAAGAAGTCATGTATCGAGCAGCCCAGGTGATCCACAAAGCCCGGCAATGGTGGCTGGACTTAGGGTGCGCCTCACCCGTGGCAAAAGTATTCGCTTATTTACAAGAGCGATTGGTGGTGCAGCCTGGCTTTGCATCAGGATAAGCGGCGCGAAAGCTGAGATGCTGGTTACGAGCTGATTCTCCGGGTAGAGAAGAAGATTGCTTGTCTTGGCGTCAGGTTTTTCATCTGGCGATGCCGGCAATACCATGGAAACGATTGATTTTTGCGACTGAGGGCTTGATGAACGGCAGTTAAATTTCGATTGGTGGTAGATTTTTTTAAAAAACGCGTCTGAAACGCGACTGCCCTCACTTAAACCGAAAGGAACACGGATTCAGGAATAAGGTAATTATTCACCGGATTCAAAGGTAGGCACTGTAGCCATTTTTGCTTTTCAGGCTTTGACCAAGCCCCGCCGCCAATACCAAACCCGCATCCCCAGCAACATCGTCAGTAGCCCGGCAAACACCAGCGGTTCGCTGATATCTTTTTTTACCAGCCAGATAAAATGGATTACCCCGGCGATACTGATGGGGTAAATCAGGCGATGCAGCCAGCGCCAGCGTTGCCCGCCCAGGCGGCGGATCAAGGCGGTGTTGGAGGTAATCGCCAGCGGAATCAGCAGTACAAATGCACCAAAGCCTATGGTGATGTAAGGGCGTTTGATAATATCGGCAGCGATGGCAGACCAATCGAAAAACTGGTCCAACACCAGATAGGTAGCAAAATGCAGGCTGGCGTAGAAAAACGCAAACAGCCCCAGCATGCGGCGCATCCGGCCCGGCCATTGCCAGCGCGTTAAGCGCCGCAACGGTGTGGTGGTTAAGGTCAGCAGTAAAAAACTCAGCGCCCAGAAGCCGGTGTTGTGAGTTATTTTTTCAATTGGATTCGCCCCCAGATTGTCATGCCAGGCTCTCAGCAGCAATCGGGTAAGCGGCAGCAAAGCCAAACTGAATATCAGCAGTTTCAGCCAGTCCAGAGATTTGACAGGTTTAGTCCGGCGTGCCATCAAAAATACTTGCTCAGGTCCATGCCGGTGTACATTGCTGCAACCTGTTCCGCATAGCCGTTAAACGGCAGGGTAGGGCGTTTCAAAAATTCACCGATGCGGCGTTCTCGGGCCTGACTCCAGCGCGGATGATCTACCGCCGGATTCACATTGGCGTAAAACCCGTATTCATTCGGCCCGGCTTTCATCCAGGCCGTTTGCGGTTGCTGGCTGACCAGGCGGATGTTGACCAGGGCTTTGGCGCTTTTGAAGCCGTATTTCCACGGCACCACAATTCGTACCGGTGCGCCGTTTTGATTGCTGAGCATTTCCCCGTAAATGCCAAAGGTCAACAATGTCAACGGGTGCATGGCTTCATCCAGGCGCAAGCCTTCCCGGTACGGCCAGTCCAGCACTGGGTTCTTTTGTCCCGGCATTTGTTTGGGGTCGTATAAACTGGTGAATTCCACATATTTGGCATTACTGTTCGGTTCGGCTTTTTTTAGTAACGTAGCCAGGGAATAACCCAGCCAGGGTACTACCATAGACCAGGTTTCCACACAGCGCAGCCGGTAAACCCGCTCTTCCAGTGTGGCCAGTTTTATCAATTCGTCTATATCCAAAGTCAGCGGTTTGTTGACTTCACCATCAATGGTGACTGTCCAGGGGCGGGTGGATAGCGCCTGGCTGCGTACTGCCGGCGACTCTTTGTCGGTGCCGAATTCGTAATAATTGTTGTAATGACGGATGTCTTCCAATGGAGTCAGCTTCTCGGTTTGGTCACGCAAGGCGGCATCGTTAAAATTCAGCTTGTCCAGACTATAGGCGTTTCCAACAAACAAGGCCGAAACCGAGGCGGCCAAACTGCGCTGCATAAAATGGCGGCGCTGAAAAAAAACTTCTGCCGGGGTGATTTCGGCGGCAGGTATTGTCTGGCTTATCCGGGATTTCATCAGGTAATTTAAGCAATTATAGTTGTGAGTAAATGCCGGGGCTAATTTGCCGCTCCGGTGCTTTGCAAATAGATGGATTTCGCCATAAAAAATTCCCCGGTACAGAAACTAATTTTACGGCTTAGTCTGGCAAGTCAAGCACTGCGGCATCATGCCGCAGTTTGTTGTCGGCTGAGTGGCATGGAAAGGTAGACTGTGCCTAAGGTAAATGGGATAAAATAGCTAAGTAGGAAAAATAGTTCAATAAACATAACCCAAACTTAAGCAGTATTGAGATTTACATGAAAATTAAACAAACGATTCTAAGAAACTTGGGCATAGTTGTGCTGGTCACTGGTTTAGTGGCTTGTGACAGCGCGGAAGAGCGTAAAGAAAAATATAAGGAAGAAGGTAAAGAATATCTGGCATCCGGCGATTACGACAAAGCGGTTCTGGCCTTTAAAAATGTACTACAGATTGATCCTAAAGACTGGGAAAATCATTATCTGATAGGCGAAGTATTAAGCAAACAAGGCAAAATTGAAGGCGCATTCCGGGAGTATTCAGGGGTAGTAAGCCAGGATGAAAATCATGTGATGGCACGGGTAAGGGTAGGACAATTGTTATTGTTAAACCGCGATTTACCAGGCGCCATCAAAATGGTAGACGAAGCGTTGGCCAAACAGCCGGACAATCTGGAAGCTCTGGTACTTAAAGCCGGTACCGAAGCGGCCTCCAATAATAGCGATGCGGCCATTACCACCATTGAAAAAGCTTTGCGGATTAGCCCTAATGATGTGTCCGCTACTTTGATGCTGGCTTCTATTTATGTCAGAACCGACCGCTTGGATAAAGCCATTAACTTGCTGCAAGCGGCTTTGGAAAAACAAGCCGATAATATCCCCCTGCATTCTATGTTAGTAGGTTTGTATGGCCGTAACCATCAGCTTGCCGATGCCGAAAATGAATTGGTAAACATAGTTAAATTAAAGCCTAAAGAATTGCAATACCATAAAAATCTGGCTTTGTTTCAGTTAGCTAATAATCAACCCGATAAAGCTGAGGCCAGCTTACGGGCTGCCGTGGAAGAACTGCCGGATAGTGATGCCGCCAAAGCTTTGCTCGTGGATTTTCTGGTGGAAAAACGCAGCCCGGATATTGCTATCGCCGAGTTGTTGCCGATGATAGAAAAAAAACCGGAAGCGTATGAGCTGAAATTTAAACTGGTTAATGTTCAGTTGGCCAAAAAAGATGTGGATGGCGCCGAAGCTACATTAAAAGAAATTGCGGAACAGGATAAACACGGGCCTAGTGGAATTACTGCACGCAATAAATTGGCCACCATGTATTCACAAAGCCGACGTGTTGATGAAGCCAAAGTGCTGATCAAAGAAGTGCTGGAAGCCAATCCACGCGATACTGAAGCCTTGAATCTGCGCGGACAATTCAGTTTGGCTGAAAATAAAATACCGGAAGCGATTTCTGATTTTCGTTCCGTGTTAGTCGATCAGCCCAATAATGTGGGTGTGTTGAAAATGCTGGCTGCAGCCCATCTGCGCAATAATGAAGAATCCCTGGCCCGTGAGAACATGGAAAAGGTGGTGGCATTAAAACCGAATGATGAAGTGGCTCGACTGGATTTATCCAGCCTGTTATTAAAAGCTGGGCAAAAAGAGCAAGCCAGACAGCAAATTGAGGGTTTGATAAAAGAAAATCCCAAAAGCATTAAAGGTTTGGAAGCCTTATTCAAATTTTATATTGTCGATAAGCAATGGGATAAGGCGCAGGAAACAGCTAAACGGGTTGAACAGCTGGATAGCAAAGATCCTACTGGTAATTATATGTCCGGTCTGGGTTATCAAGCGGCCAATAAACTGGAAGCGGCTGTCGAATCTTTTCAACAGGCAGTTGCTAAAAAACCTGATGCTATTGAACCACTGAATGAATTGATCAAAACCTATATGGTTTTAAAGCAGGATGATAAGGCTATCGCCAAGTTGCAGCAGGTGGTCAAGCAGCAGCCCGATCATATTATCGCCTACAATTTATTGGGCGGTGTGTATTTGAGCGAGCAAAAATACGCGGAAGCGCGTAACGCATTTTTGAAAGCTCAGGAAGTCAAACCAGACTGGTATGTCACTTACCGGAGTTTGGCCTTGATTGAATTGAGCCAAAAAAACCGTGCTGAAGCAATCAATATCCTTAAACAGGGTATCAGTAAAACCAAAGGTTCATTGGAACTGGTAGTGGATCTGGCGCGTTTGTATCAGGCGGAAGGCGATCACACCAAGGTATTGGCTTTGTATGAAGAATCATATAAAGCCCACCCTGATTCGGTGCTGGCAATTAATAATCTGGCCAGCTATATTTCCGATTATGCCGCCACTCCGGAAAATCTGGAACGCGCCGCCAAATTGGCCGAGCCGTTGTTAAAAATCAATAATGCCAGCCTGATAGACACGGTGGGCTGGATTGCCTACAAACAGGGTAATTTAGCTAAAGCCAAAGAAGACATTATCAAAGCTTTGGAACTGGAGCCAAATTCACCAATCAGCCATTATCATTTAGGTATGGTATTGTATAAATTGAATGATAACAGCAAGGCAGCCGAGCATCTGCAAAAATCAGTCGATGCCAAACTGCTGTTCGAAGGCCTGGAAGAAGCCAAAGAAGTGCTGAAAAAAATCCAAAACGGCAAATAACAGCCGACCCACCACCCTGCCGGGCTACCCAGTTGTAGCCCGGCAGGGTGGTTTACCGTTTCTGCAAAGCCGGAAGTCCCGGTTAATTTATTCAATCTAGTCTGAAGCTTGCATCGCAAGCGCAGCTGTACAGCTATCCATAAAAATCAATGCAAATTCAGTGGTACCCCGGTCATATGCACAAGGCCAATAAAGAGATCAAATCCAGTTTGCCGGATGTTGATTTATTGATCGAAGTGTTGGATGCCCGTATTCCGTTCAGCAGTCAAAATCCGCTGTTGGCGAAGTTGCGCGGTGACAAGCCCACCATCCGGGTGTTAACCAAAACCGATCTGGCCGACCCAGCCATTACCCGCTTATGGCAAGATTTTCTGGAGCAGGAGCAAGCTGTCAAAACCTTGGCGGTTACCACCAAGCACCCCGACAAGATTCGCCAGATTCTGGATTTATGTGCCCGCATGTTACCGGAAAAAGCGGCGGCCAATAAGGTGATCCGCACTATGATCGTCGGCATCCCTAATGTCGGTAAATCCACCATCATCAATGTATTGGCCGGTCGCATCATCGCTAAAACCGGTAATGAGCCGGCAGTCACCAAACAGCAGCAACGCATTAATCTGAAAAACAATATTGTGTTATCGGATACGCCCGGCGTGTTATGGCCCAATCTGGAAAGCCCTTATTGCGGTTATCGGCTGGCGGTTACCTCGGCGATTAAGGATACTGCGTTTCAATATGATGATATCGCCTTGTTTGCGCTGGAATATTTGTTAAAAAATTATCCGGATCAGTTGCAACAGCGTTATCAATTGCCGGAATTGGCGAGAGAACCCTTAACCGTGCTGGAGGCAATTGGCTTAAAACGCGGCTGTTTGCGTGCCGGTCGTCAGATTGATCTAAACAAGGCGGCCAAATTGTTTTTGACCGAATTAAGAGCGGGTGGACTAGGGTCTATTAGTCTGGAAACCCCGGAAATGATAGTTGTGGAATTAATGGAGCTGGCGACAACCCGCGAAGAAAAAGCGGCCAGAAAGGCCGCCCGGAAATGAGTGTATAAGCTGTTAGGATGCGTTCAGCATAGCGTCCAGCGCCTGCTTGGCATAACTGGCGGTTTGTGTATCGACTGAGATGCGGTTGACCACATGGCCGGCTGCCAGATTTTCCAGTACCCAGGCCAAATGCTGGGGATCGGTGCGAAACATAGTGGAGCACATGCTTAAGGTGGGTGCCATAAAATGCACCTGCTTGCCCTGAGCTTTACATTCCTGATTCAGCCGGTTGACCAGATTCAGCTCGGTTGCTACCAGCCAGCGGGTATGGTCTGGCGCTTCCCGGACAATTTTTAGAATGGTTTCCGTGGAGCCGATATAGTCGGATTTTTGGCAGACTTCAAAACAGGCTTCCGGATGAGAAATCACCAAGGTTTCCGGGTAGCGTGCCAGGAAATCATCTATCTGTTCCGGCTGAAAAGCCTGATGCACGGAACAAAAGCCTTTCCATAAAATAATTTTTGCCTCACGGATCTGTTGTTCGCTCAGACCGCCCTGGGGTTTATTGAAATCCCAAGTCACCATTTGTTCCAGTGGGATGCCCATTCGGTACCCGGTATTGCGGCCCAGATGTTGATCAGGGAAGAACAACACTTTTTCGCGTTGGGCAAAGCTCCAGTTCAGGATTTTTTCGGCATTAGAGGAAGTACAGACGATGCCACCATGTTCTCCGCAAAAACCTTTTAAATCCGCAGCGGAGTTGATATAGGTTACTGGCGTGACGGTGTTTTCCACGTCAATGATTTGCGCCAGTTGCTCCCAGCATTGCTGCACTTTCACTTTATTGGCCATATCGGCCATAGAGCAACCGGCAGCCAAGTCCGGCAGGATGGCGATTTGCTCGGGGCGCGATAAAATATCGGCCACTTCCGCCATGAAATGCACCCCGCAAAATACAATATACTCGGCCGCTGATAAGGCCGCTTCCCTGGATAATTTCAGTGAATCACCGTAAATATCGGCGTGTTTAAAAACTTCATCACGCTGATAATGATGGCCCAGAATAATACAGCGTGAACCGAGTTTTGCCTTGGCTGCGCTGATGCGGCTATCGCATTCGGCATCATCCAGCAGGGCATAAGCGTGTATGGGTAAAGCAGTGGTGGTCATGGACTAACCTTCTCACAGTAAGCACTAAAACCGGCTGGCACAGCCAGCTGGACAATTGTGGTCATCACCGGCCCGGCGCTTGTTAGTGCGCCGGATCGGTATATCAGCCTGTCGGCAGACAAAAAATTAATGAGCTTTTTCGTCTTTGCCATCCGGCTTACGCAGTCTGATGCCTAATTCCTTTAATTGTTCCTCGCTGACTGGTGCCGGCGCATTGAATAAAGGGCAGGCTGCTGTCTGAGTTTTTGGGAAGGCTATCACATCGCGGATCGAGCTGGCGCCTGTCATCAACATCACCAGTCTGTCCAGACCAAAAGCAATCCCTCCGTGAGGTGGCGCACCGTATTTCAGCGCATCCAGCAGGAAGCCGAATTTTTCCCGTGCTTCCGCTTCACTAATACCCAGGATTTTGAACACAATTTGCTGCATTTCGGTGCGATTGATCCGGATGGAACCGCCGCCCACTTCAGTACCATTCAGCACCAAGTCATAAGCCCTGGATAATGCCGTGCCGGGGGTGGCTTGCAATTCTTCGGGTGAACAGCTGGGGGCTGTAAACGGATGGTGAATGGCACTGAAACGCTGGGCTTTTTCATCCCAGGCGAACATCGGGAAATCCACCACCCACAATGGTTTCCAGTCGCCGGTCAGCAGATTTCTGTCCAGGCCCAGTTTTACCCGTAAAGCACCCAGCGCTTCATTGACGATGTGAGCTTTATCGGCACCAAAGAAAATCAGATCGCCGTTTTGAGCGCCCACTTTTGCCATGACTTTGGCCCAGACTTCATCGGGGGCAAACTTGACGATAGGCGATTGCAGGCCTTCGCTGCCGGCACTGAGATCGTTGACTTTAATATAAGCCAGACCTTTGGCGCCGTAAATGCCGACAAATTTGGTTAATTCATCAATATTGCTGCGGCTTAAATCACCGCCTTCAGGTAGACGCAATGCCACCACCCGGCCTGCCGGATCATTGGCCGGACCGGAAAATACCTTGAAATCCACTTCACGCATTTCATCGGCAATATCCACCAGTTCCAGCGGAATCCGCAAATCAGGACGGTCAGAGCCAAAGCGGCGCATCGCTTCAGCATAAGTAATCACCGGAAATTTTTCACCGAGATCGACATTGATAATATCGGCAAACAGGCCGCGGATCATGGTTTCCATGATATCCATGATGTTCTGTTCGCTCATGAACGAGGTTTCGATATCCAGTTGGGTAAATTCCGGCTGGCGATCGGCGCGCAAATCTTCGTCGCGGAAGCAGCGCACGATTTGATAATAGCGATCCATGCCGGCAATCATCAACAGCTGTTTGTAGAGCTGCGGTGATTGGGGCAAGGCAAAAAACGCATTTTGATGGGTGCGGCTGGGCACGATATAGTCGCGCGCACCTTCGGGGGTGGCTTTGGTTAAATACGGTGTTTCAATTTCAAAAAACTCGTTAGCATCCAGAAATTGACGCAGATAACGGCTGACATCGCGGCGCACTTTCATTTTTTGTTGCATGACGGTGCGACGCAAATCGATATAGCGGTACTTGAGCCGGGTTTCTTCATTAACCTCGATATCGCTTTCCAGCGGGAACGGCGGGGTTTCGGATTCATTAAGCACTTCAATATGCTTACCCAGCACTTCAATCTCACCGGTACCGATATTGGCGTTTTGGGTACCTTCCGGGCGATTACGCACTATGCCTTCAATACGGAGTACATATTCGCTACGGACATGTTCGGCAATGGCAAAACTGTCGGCAGCATCGGGATCAAACACCACCTGAACCAAGCCGGCACGGTCGCGCAAATCAATAAAAATAACCCCACCGTGGTCACGGCGGCGGTGTACCCAGCCACACAAGGCAACGGTTTGACCAAGATGTTGGGTGTTCAGTTCTCCACACTTGTGGCTACGCATAATGTTTCTCTAGATGGTAAGAAGATTTTTGGGCTGTGTTCAGGCAGTCCGGGTTATTTTTCTGGGCAAGACCAATTTGTCTGTCTGGCAATCTCATGCGCTGTCGCAGCCTATTCAGCTGTGCCGATAAGCCGGTTTCGGAGGGCAAGGCTAGGCAGTTGGCCATTAAAAGCCGGTAACTGCCGGATTCCGCATGGATAGACAACGAGTTAGTGGCAAGCGCAACTACCGCTGCAACTTTTGCTGGCGGTGCTGGTTTCCGCAGGTTTCGTGTCGCCTGCTACATTCTTTTTGGTGCCGCTCTTAAAATCGGTTTCGTACCAGCCGGCACCTTTCAGACGAAAGCCGGCAGCAGAAATTTTCTTTTTCAATTCAGCTGCATCGCAGGCGGGGCAAATGACTAAAGGTTCTGCGCCCAGTTTTTGTAAAGCTTCATGCACGTGTCCGCAGGCATTGCATTGATATTCGTAAATAGGCATCTGCTTCTCCAAATTAAAGCGTAATAACAGTTTACTAAGGGTTGATGTTTAATTTTTCAAGACCCTTGGTGATAGAATAAAAATACTATTTTAATAGAAACGTAGCCCTAATGGATAGAATAAGCATTATACAGCCCGATGATTGGCATTTACACCTCAGAACCGGCTCTGTTTTAAACGCCGTTTTGGCGCATTCTGCCGCCCAGTTTGGTCGCGCCATCGTCATGCCTAATCTGCGTCCTCCGGTGACTACTGTGGCACAGGCTCAGCAATATCGTGCGGAAATTTTAAACGCTTTGCCGGTTGATGCTACATTTCAACCGCTGATGACTTTATACCTGACCGGAGCGACCTCTGCTGAAGAAATAGCCGCAGTGGCTGCTGCAGAATTCGTACACGGCTTCAAACTATATCCGGCAGGTGCCACCACCAATTCTGAGCATGGTGTTGCTGATATCCACAAAGTTTATCCGCTGTTTGCGCAGATGGAAAAGCTGGGTGTACCGCTGTTGCTGCATGGTGAAGTCACAGACAGCGATTACGATATATTTGATCGGGAAAAAATCTTTATTGATACTCACCTTACTGCTATTACCCGAGAATTTCCAGCGCTGAAAATTGTTCTGGAACATTTAACAACCCAGCAAGCCGTGGAGTTTGTCAGTGCCGCCAATATCAATGTTGCCGCCACGATTACCCCGCAGCATTTAAAATTTAATCGCAATGCCATGCTGGCCGGCGGGATACGCCCGCATTTCTATTGTTTGCCTATCCTGAAGCGGGAGACCCACCGTTTGGCCTTGGTGGCGGCGGCGACCAGCGGCAATGCCAAGTTTTTTCTCGGTACCGATAGTGCGCCACATTTAACCGGTCTTAAAGAAGCCGCCTGCGGTTGCGCCGGTTGTTATAACGCGCCGGTGGCGTTGGCCTTGTATGCAGAAGTGTTTGATCAGGCCGGAGCATTGGATAAACTGGAAGGCTTTGCCAGTTTTTATGGCGCGGATTTTTATGGTTTGCCGCGTAACACCCAACGTATTACCCTGCAAAAACAGCCCTGGAGGGTGCCGGATGCCTATCCGCTTGGGGCGGATACCATTACGCCGTTGCTGGCTGGTGAATCTTTAAGCTGGCAACTGGTTGCGTGATAAAGCGCTTGGCCGCCGTTGATGGATAAGCTAAGCGATACAGCCAGACAGCGTTTGTACGGCTGGGGAATTTGGCCGCTGTGGCTGCTATTGACCACCAGCCTGGTTTTTCGCAGCATTATTCCCATTGATGAAACCCGTTATCTGAGTGTGGCTTGGGAAATGTGGCTGCGCAACGACTTCCTGGTGCCGTATCTAAACGGCCAGCCCTACAGCCATAAACCGCCCTTATTATTTTGGTTGATTCAAGGCGGCTGGGTGGTGTTTGGCCTGAACGAATGGTGGCCGCGTTTAGTTGGCCCCGGCTGTGCGTTAATCAATCTGTGGCTGAGCCGTAAATTAGCGTATAGATTGTGGCCGGATGCGCCTGAAGTCGGCTTGCTGACGCCGTGGATTTTAATCGCCACGCTGCTCTGGACTTTATTTGCCACAGCCGCCATGTTTGACATGCTGCTGGCAGATTGCGTGCTGTTGGCCATGTTGGGACTGTTGGTCTTTAATCAAGGCCAGAGCGGAAAAGGCAGCCTGTATCTGGCTGTGGCTATCGGTTTGGGCCTGCTGGCCAAAGGCCCGGTGGTATTGCTGCACATCCTGCCGGTGGCTTTGTGGCTGAATTTTTGGCGGGGTGATTCCAAAATGGCGCCGAATTGGCTGGCTTTGCCCTGCGCTTTACTGGCCGGTATTGGTTTGGCTTTAGCTTGGGCTGTCCCGGCCGCCACATTCGGTGGGGCAGATTATGGCCAGGCCATCTTCTGGCATCAGACTGTGGATCGCACCATAGGCACCGAGATACACGCTCGGCCGTTTTACTGGTATGTGCTGTTTTTGCCGCTGATTTTGTTTCCCTGGCTGGTCTGGTCACGGCTCTGGCAAAGCAGCCTGACAGTGCCTTGGCGGGCCGATCCCGGCCTTCGGTTTTGTCTGGTCTGGTTGCTCGGTGGGTTTAGCGTATTTTCCATATTGCCCAGTAAGCAAATACATTATCTGATTCCACTGTTGCCGGCATTTGCCTTATGGGTGGCCAGAATCATCAGCCGGCCCCATGCCCATGCAGATACCGGTGTTGACAAGATTATACCGCTGGCTGTTGCCGGTATTGGTCTGGTGTTAATACTACTACCCTATCTGCCGGGCTTATCCAAACTGCATTGGACCCAAACCATTCAGCCCGGTTGGGGGCTGGCCGTATTTAGCATTGCGGTGTTGCAATTTTTGATTGTGCGCCTTAGCGGTAAACTTTCCTTACTATATCTGGCGGTGAGTATAGTAGTCGCCATTGTGATTAGTTTTCGCTGTTTTTTTCAGTATAACGGCGCGGCTTATGATTTAAGGCCGGCGGCAGAACATTTAAAACGCCTGAACGAACAACATATCCCCTGCGTGTTTATTGGCAATTATCAAGGTCAATTGCATTTTCTGGGGCGTTTAAGTCAGCCCCTGGCAACCATTAACGCTAGCGAAATTATTGAATGGGCTCGCCGTCACCCGGAGGGTTATCTGATTTCTTTGGAAAAAAACCAGCCCACTGCCGTTGATTATCTGCAGCCACATCGAGAATCTTGGCTGGTATTCAGAATGGCTGGCCGATTAACTGGTCCGCAGCTCTGGGCAAATCAAAAGTTGTGGTAATTTTATCCGGCGTGCTTATAGGCACCCGTCTGTTAAAGGCGGGAACCTGGGGGCCGGTATCAAGTCAATAGCCGGAGCTGAAGTCGTTGCAACGCTTAACACCTGCATCGCCAAAATTAAATGTTTGTATTGGGGCGTTTGCTATAATTGAAGGCTTTTTCAAGTTTTTGGGTTTATGAAAATTTCTGTAGTAGTGCCGGTTCGAAATGAAGCCGAAAATGTCGAAACACTGATAGCGGAGATTGATCAGGTATTAAATTCGCTGGAAGGTTATGAAATGATTTTTGTCGATGACGGCAGTAGTGACGATACCGTGGCCAAGTTGCAGAGCCTGCTGCAAAACTATCCGGCATTGCGAGTCTTAAAACATCGGCATAACTGTGGTCAGAGTCGAGCTATCCATAGCGGTGTGCAGGCCGCGCGATTTAGTTGGATAGCCACACTGGATGGTGACGGTCAGAACGATCCCGCTGATATTCCGGCCCTAATTGAAATTTGTCAGCAGCGTAATGATGATCAATTGTGGATGCTGGCCGGGTTTCGGCATCAGCGTCATGATACCGGCTGGCGGCAGTTTTCGTCCAAATTTGCCAATAGTGTGCGTCAGGCGATTTTACATGATCACACGCCGGACACCGGCTGCGGTTTGAAGTTATTCAGACGTGACCGCTATTTGAGTTTGCCTTATTTTGATCACTGTCATCGGTTTCTTCCGGCATTGATGCTAATGACCGGCGGGGAGGTGATTTCGGTCAAGGTCAATCACCGCATACGCAGATTCGGCAAATCCAATTATGGTACTTTGGATAGATTGCTGGTCGGCATTGTCGATATGTTGGGCATGATGTGGCTAAAAAAACGCTATAGTTTGCCGGTAGTGAGTGAGGTAACACGTGGATAATGATAGTTTGTGGCTGGCATTCGGCTTTTTCGGGCAGGCCTTATTTTCGGGGCGCTTTGTGGTGCAATGGTTGGCTAGTGAACGTAAAAAGCGTAGCGTGATACCGGTATTGTTCTGGTATTTCAGTATTCTGGGCGGTATTACCCTACTTATCTATGCCATCCATAAAAATGATCCGGTGTTTATTTTTGGGCAAGGCATCGGCTTGCTGATTTATTTTCGCAATCTGTATCTGATCTTGCGTTATCACAGTCCGGAATTGTCCGAATAGCTTAGTCACCAAATGGTGCCGACAATAATATTTAAGAGGGTAATATGCTCTGGTTAAAAGCCTTACATTTAATTTTTATGGTGACCTGGTTTGCCGGTTTATTCTATTTGCCGCGTTTGTTTGTTTATCACGCCATGAGTGATGACAGCATTAGCCGGGAGCGCTTTAAGGTCATGGAGTCCAAATTGTATTTCGGCATCATGACGCCAGGCATGATATTAACCCTGGGCTTTGGTGTTTACATGCTGGTTGATTATGCCTGGACACTTTATTCCGGTAGCTTATGGCTGCATTTAAAGCTTGGGCTATTGGCCTTGCTGGTGGCTTACCATTTGTATTGCTGGAAATGGCTGCTGGATTTTAAACATGACAGAAACACCCGCAGTCATGTATTTTTTCGCTGGATTAATGAAATCCCGGTGCTATTCCTACTGGCTATAGTTTTCCTGGCTGTACTTAAACCGTTTTAGCCCATTGCTTGAAAAAGTCGTGCTTATACCAGACAAATTCGGCTAACTGGCTGTACTGGCTAAGCTTAAGGTAGACGCTGCAGGCTGCGATTTGCTACAATACCCCAAATTTTATGGGTTCCATTAAAAAATAATAGCCGGAAATTCCTTGATGGGTAGACTGTCTCGGCGGTCTGCACAGATCAAGGTTCTAAATGGCAACAAATTTATGTTTTGCTCGCCCGGAAACATGAACAGCGCATCTCGATACAAGTCTTTCACACTCATTTCGGAGAAAACTCTATGGCAATTAAAGTTGCAATTAACGGATATGGTCGTATTGGTCGCAACGTTCTGCGCGCCTTATACGAATCAGGTCGTACCAATGAAATTCAGATCGTGGCGATAAATGATTTAGGCGATTCCAAAACCAACGCCCACTTGACCAAATTTGATACCGTTCACGGCCGTTTCCCTTTCGAAGTTAGCGTCGATGGTGATTATATCGTGGTTAATGGCGACAAAATTCGGGTTCTGGCAGAACGCGATCCGTCCAAATTGCCTTGGGCAGAATTAGGCATTGATGTTGTTCACGAATGTACCGGTTTTTTTACCAGTAAAGCCAAAGCTTCAGCCCATATTCAGGCCGGTGCCAAAAAAGTCATCATTTCCGCACCAGGCGGCAACGATGTCGATGCCACCATCGTTTTTGGTGTTAATGACAGTGTTCTGAAAGCGTCAGATACCGTCATCTCCAACGCCTCTTGCACCACCAACTGCTTGGCGCCGCTGGTTAAACCATTAATCGACAGCATCGGTGTTGATCATGGTTTGATGACCACTATCCATTCCTACACCAACGACCAGGTGTTGACTGACGTCTATCATACCGATTTACACCGTGCCCGTTCTGCAACTCAATCCATGATTCCTACCAAAACCGGTGCAGCTGCAGCGGTAGGTTTGGTACTGCCGGAAATGCTGGGCAAACTGGATGGTTTTGCTATGCGCGTACCGACTATCAACGTCTCTGTTGTGGATTTGACTTTCCAGGCTTCCAGAAACACCACTAAGGAAGAAATCGACAGCGTACTGCGTGCAGCTGCTGCCGGTCCGCTTAAAGGCATTCTGGCTATCAATGACGAGCCTTTGGTCTCTTCCGATTTTAACCACAATCCGCATTCATCCATTTACGAAGCGTCCTTAACCAAGGTCATCAGCGGCAACTTTGTTAAAGTATTGTCCTGGTACGATAACGAGTGGGGTTTCTCAAACCGGATGCTCGATACTACCGTCGCCTTATTCAACGCCAAATAAAGGGTATTCATGCAGTTAAAGAGAACCAAAATCCTGGCTACGCTAGGGCCTGCCACCGATAAGCCCGGCGTTTTGGAAGGCTTGTTCGATGCGGGAATTGATGTTGTGCGGCTTAACTTCTCGCACGGCTCGGCACAAGATCATATCAATCGTGCAGAACGCGTCAGAGAGCTCAGCAAAAAAACCGGACGCCGGGTTGGCATTCTGGCCGATTTGCAAGGTCCCAAAATTCGCATTGAGCGTTTTAAAGACTCCAAAATCTGGCTGGAAGAAGGCCAGGATTTTGCGCTCGATATCAATCTTGGCAAAACCGACGGTGACAACACTCAGGTAGGTATCAGCTATGAGCCCTTGGCCAGAGAAGTACGGCCCGGCACCCGGTTGCTGCTTGATGATGGCCGGGTAGTGTTGGACGTGGTTAAAGTCGAAAACAACACCAGGGTATTCACCAAGGTTGTTGTCGGTGGTGATCTGTCCAACAACAAAGGCATCAACCTGCTGGGTGGCGGTCTGTCGGCGGCGGCTTTAACCGAAAAAGACAAAGAAGACATCAAAACCATCGCAATCATCAGTGCTGATTATGTGGCCATTTCATTTCCGCGCACCGGCGCAGATATGGAAGAAGCCCGTGCTCTGCTGGAAGCCGAAGGCTGCTATGCCGGTCTGGTGGCCAAAGTGGAACGTGCCGAAGCTATGGACGTAATCGACGAGATCATTCTGGCCTCAGACGCCATTATGGTAGCGCGCGGCGATTTGGGTGTGGAAATTGGCGATGCCAATTTGCCGGCTGCACAAAAACTGCTGATCAAACGTTCCAGAGAACTGAATCGGGTGGTGATTACCGCTACCCAGATGATGGAGTCCATGATAGAAAATCCTATCCCGACTCGCGCCGAAGTGTTTGACGTGGCCAATGCCATCGTCGACGGCACCGATGCCATCATGCTGTCCGCAGAAACCGCTTCCGGCAAACATCCGATTAAAGCGGTGGAAGCCATGGTGCGTATCTGTCTGGAAACTGAAAAACAACCGAGTGTGGTCACTTCTCAACACCGTATGGCCGATAGCTTCAGCCGGGTTGATGAAGGCATAGCCATGTCTGCTATGTATTTGGCCAATCACACTAAAATCAGCGGTATTGCTTCCTTAACTGAAACTGGTTCCACCACTTTGTGGATGTCCCGTATCAGTTCCGGTATTCCGATATTTGCCTTTAGTAGTCATGAGAAAACCCTGGGCCGCGTCACTTTATACAGAGGTGTGTTCCCCATCCCGTTTACCCATGAAAAAATGGCTAACGCCGATGTCAATCACTACATCATCGACAAGTTGAAAACGCGCGGTGTGGTCAATGTCGGCGACTCCTTCATTATCACCAAAGGCGATGCCACCGGTCATATCGGCGGCACCAACTCCCTGAAAGTGATCACTGTTGGCGAAGATCCGATCCGTTAGTCCTGACAAACTCCCCGGCCTGCCGGGGAGTTTGTTCCAGTCTCAATCAATAATCAATCCAATGTAGCCTTGATGCAGCAACGCGGAATCGAGGGCTTGGCTATGCCTATCGTGGTTGCCATTATCTCTGGAGGAACAGCGATGCTTGCGTTCAAAAAAGAAATCGTCGAATGGATTGTAAATAGAGGACACGCCTGCCCAAAATTTGGAAATGTAAAATAGAAAGCAGAGTGTGGCTGGCGTATAGTTTTCGATCACAATAATGGTGCCTATTGTTCATATTCTACACAAATCTTTACGATTAGCCTTATTAATAGACTTGCCAACACAAACATTGGGGGCTTGTCTTTACCTATTGGACCAACCGCATGATCTTGGGCGACAGTCTGCAAGTTATGACCAGAACAGCCTAATTTTGCGCGCCATCAAAGTAAGATGCGTCAGCCTTACGAATTCTGAAGCCTATATAATAACGGCATCAGCTTGATGGCTTATCGATTGGACGATAATATAGTGACCGATCAATGCAGTTTTACAGATAGGTTGACAATCACGGCACTCATAATGCAGAGGTAAGTATGTTAAAAAGTTACGAAGCAACCTTAGATCACGGTCAAATCAAATGGTTGGGCGAAACACCCATAATCGCATCAGCTCGCATCCTCGTCACCATACTCGAAGAATCCCAACCTAAAACCAAGCGCTGTCCACCGGTCTCCATTGCCGGCAAAGGTAATACCGTAGCCGATATTGTCAGCCCCATCTCCGACCTGGAGGACTGGGAATGCCTGAAATAATCGTGCTGGACACCCATATTTGGTTTTGGTGGATAAGCCAGTAGTACCAGCGATTTCCGAACCAATGGCTCATCCTCATCGAAACCGCCGATCATGTCGTTGTTTCGCCGGTTTCCTGTTTTGAAATTGCTCTGGCCCAGCAACGCGGCAAATTGAACTTACCTTGCCCAGTCGGTGACTGGCTGCAACTAGCGCTTGAGCCGTCGGGCGTGGAGTTATTGCCGTTGACAGCAGCCATTGCTGCGCGTGCCGTCACGTTGTCGCCAGTCCATAAAGACCCTTTTGATCGATTGATCATCGCCACGGCTCTGGAACATCAAGCCCGTCTTGCCAGCGTCGATAGCGTATTTCCAAATTACCAAGAACTCGAATCCTGCCGCTTGCAAGCCTAAATTACAAGCCTAAATTAATGGCTAACCCCCCCCAAAAAACACCCTCGGTCAACTCAGCATCGCAACTCTGATCCACGATGCTACCCGTAAAACTCCCCGCCGCCGAATACCAGACAGTGGATGGCCAGAGAAGAGCAAAATCCGATTCGCTTAATGAGCCCCGCAACCGCGACCCGCACCTGGTTTGACGCGGCAAGGACGAACAGGACTGGTCGGATTGAATAAGCCGTGGGGAAGTGCCTTCTGAGTTTATTGTGATTTGAACAACCGTTAGAATTCTAACTGGTTAAAGCGTTACCTCAAATCAGAAAACTGCTTTTCGGAAAGGATTTACTCAAAAATCCTTCTTAAATGTGCATATCCCCTAAACCACCCGGTCCGGCAACTCCCCACCCGCAAAATACGCCTCCAGATTAGCCAGCACCTTTTCCCCCATCGCGGTGCGGGTGGCAATGGTCGCGCTGCCTAAATGCGGTAATAGCGAGACATTTTCCAGGTTCAAAAAGCCGGGATGGATATTAGGTTCACCTTCGTAGACATCCAGGCCGGCACCGGCAATGCCTTTTTCCTGTAACACTTTGATCAAAGCCGAGCTATCCACCACATCACCGCGCGCGGTATTGATCAAATGCGCGCTAGGTTTCATTAAACTCAAGCGCTCAGCATTGATTAAATGCCGGGTTTCATTGCCGCCGGGGCAGTGCAGTGAGACATAATCGCAGTGCGGCAGCATGGCTTCGATACTGTCACAGCGCACCGCCTGCAAATCATCCACAATGGCCTGTTCCGCCGGACTGGGTTTGACATACAGAATTTTCATACCAAAGCCGTGATGGGCTTTTCTGGCTACCGCCTGGGCAATCCGGCCAAAGCCGATCAGGCCCAGCGTGGCACCGGTCACGTCGCTGCTCATCATATGAGTAGGACACCAGCCTGTCCAGCCACCGGCTCGTACCAGACGGTCGCCTTCCGCGCCGCGCCGCGCCGACATCAGCAGCAAAGTCATGGCAATATCTGCAGTACTTTCGGTCAATACGCCGGGGGTGTTGGTAACGATCAAGCCCTGCTGTTTGGCGGCATTGATGTCGATATGGTTATAGCCGACACCAAAATTGCCCAAAATCTTGCAGCGCTTGTTGGCGACATTCAACACTTCCGCAGGAAGGCTGTCGCAGACAGTGGGGCAGACGGCATCGTAATTTTGCAGCGCTGCCTGAAATTCGGCAAGGCTGAAGGGGTGATCATCAAGATTCAAGGTCAGCTCATAGCGCTCTTGCAGCTTGGCTTCAACAGAGGCCGGCCAGCGGCGGGTAATCAGAACTTTAGGTTTGCTCATGACATTGCCTGCTTGTAAAGATGCCAAACCGGGCAGCATAGCCCGGTTTGGCCGACTAGGGGTTTAAGCTGTAGCGCGATAATACTCCAGTGCCGCACCAACGCCACTGCCGGGCTGGATGGCTATGCCGCTGTCCAGCAGCGCCATTTCCACGCCGGCAATCGCGCCCAGCAACGACACATCGTTCATGTCGCCAATATGGCCGATACGGAATACTTTGCCGGAGACTTCACTCAAACCAGCACCCAAAGAAATATTGTATTTTTTAAAAGCAATGCTGATGACTTCGCGGGCATCTTTGTCGGCCGGTACTACAATAGCCGTAACCGTATCCGATTCAAAACCAGGTTGGGCGCAGATTTCCAGGCCCCAGGCCGCCACGGCGCGGCGCACACCTTCCGCCAGCCGGTGATGACGGGCGTAAATATTGTCTATGCCTTCAGCCAGTAGCAGTTCCAGCGATTTACGTAAACCGTGCAGCATTGGTGTCGATGGCGTATAAGGTGTATAACCGTCTTTATTGGTGTTGATCTGATCCTGCAATGACAAAAACGCGCGGGGGTAAGTGCTGGTGCTGGCAGCCGCCAACGCTTTTTGGCTGAAGGCCAGAATCGCCGCACCGGCCGGCAGCATAAAGCCTTTTTGTGAACCGCTGATCGCTGCGTCCACACCCCAATCGTCATGACGGAATTCAATGCTGGCAATGGAACTAACGCCATCCACAAACAGCAGTGCCGGGTGATTGGCGGCATCCAGGGCTTTGCGCACCCCGCCGATATCGCTGGTAACGCCAGTCGATGTTTCGTTATGTGTCGCCAACACTGCCTTGATTTCGTGGCCGGTATCGGCTTTCAGGCGTGCTTCCAGGTCATCCAGCGGGATGCCTTTGCCCCATTCAACTTCGTGGAATTCAACAGTAAAGCCCAGACGTTTGGCCATTTCAATCCATAAATGACTGAACTGGCCAAACCGGTAAATCAGCACTTTATCGCCGGGGTTTAAGCAATTGGTCAGCGCCACTTCCCAGCCGGCAGTACCGGTGGCTGGAAACACGAAGCATTGGCCGGTTTCAGTACGGAAGATTTTTTTCAGATCAGCCAGAATCGGTTTGAACAGGTCTGGAAAAATCGGTGAACGGTGATCTTCCATCGGCAGGTGCATGGCACTCAGCACTTCGTGCGGGGTATTGGTGGGACCGGGGATAAATAAATGATTACGACCTGCCATCAGGCTTCTCCTTTAATAAAATAGATTGATTGCGTTCCAGTGGCAGCAGCGGAAAATCGGACAGGAATGATACCTGGCACAGGCTTTTCCGGCATAGCTGAGACGTGGCGGCCTGTAAAGCTGACCACTCGGCGTGCCTGCCGGATAAGGCAGTGCTGTGGATACGCAGATTAAAACCTAGCGATATTGTCATATTTATCTGCATTCGGCAAGTGTTTCAGCCGGCTTTTACCCAGGTTTTTTAGCCAAACAGCCAATTTCATTGGATTGGGAAGATTGACATTAGCGGCTCTAAAAGTAAAATGTCAGATTGTTTTGTCTTAGCCGGACAGGCGTCTCTTTAGTCAATCTAAATTTATAGGAATCCAATACATGAGTCATACACTATATGTGGCCAATACCCAACGTGTACAGCGCTGCGAATTGGCGGTGCCAGGGTCGAATCCCGACATGTTCGAAAAAGCCCTGAAAAGCGGTGTAGACTTCGTATTTCTTGATCTGGAAGATGCCGTTGCTCCGGATGACAAGCTGCAGGCCCGCAAAAATGTGATTCAGGCCATTAACGATCTGGACTGGGCCGGCCACGGCATTACCCTGTCGGTACGTATCAACGGTCTGGATACGCAATTTATGGTGCGCGATGTGGTGGATCTGGTTGAACAGGCCGGCGCAAAAATCGACACCTTGCTCATTCCCAAAGTGGGCGTCTATGGTGACGTTTATATGGTGGAAGCCATGCTCAACCAGTTGGAAATGCAACAAGGTTTGAAAAATAAAATCGGTATCGAGTGTCTGATCGAAACCGCACTGGGGATGGCCAATGTTGAAGACATCGCCAAACAGGGTGCGCTCGGTGGCCGGGTGGAAGCTCTGCATTTCGGTGTGGCCGACTATGCTGCCAGCAACCGGGCACGCACCGTCAATATCGGTGGTCTTAACCCCGATTATCCGGGCGACCAATGGCATGCGGCCATCAGCCGTATGACCGTGGCTTGCCGCGCCTATGGCCTGCGGCCTATCGATGGCCCGTTTGGCGACATCAAAGATCCCGACGGCTTTAAAGCCGCCGCCCGTCGTGCTGCTGCGCTGGGTTGCGAGGGTAAATGGGCTATCCATCCTTCTCAAGTGGCGTTGGCGAATGAAGTGTTCACCCCGCCGCCGGCTGAAGTTGACAAAGCCAAGCGTATTCTGATTGCCCTGCAGGAAGCCGCTGCCCAGGGTAAAGGCGCTGCCGCGCTGGATGGCCGCTTGATAGATGCCGCCTCTGAGCGGATGGCCAATAATATCGTGCGTGCCGCCGAAGCCATTGCAGCTAAAAGCCGCTAGGCAGCATAGTTGCAAAAATTCAGTCCGATCTATGCATCGGGCTGAGATTTTTAATGAATTCCAAAATTAATTTAGAGAGATGCGATGGATATTCATGAGTATCAAGCCAAACAGTTATTAGCTGAATACGGTGTCAAAATTGCCGACGGTGGCCTGGCTTACAGTCCGGAAGATGCCGTGCAGCGTACCCGCGAAATCGGTGGTAATGTCTGGGTTGTCAAAGCCCAAATCCACTCCGGTGCGCGCGGCAAAGCCGGTGGTATCAAAATCTGCAAAACCCACGACGAAGTCTGGGATGCCGCCGAAAAACTGCTGGGCAGACGTTTGGTTACCCATCAAACCGGTGCCGCCGGAAAAGTCTGTTTGCGTTTGTATATCGAAGCCGGCACCGATATCGCCAAAGAACTGTATTTCAGTCTGCTGGTCGATCGTGCCAAAGAACGCATCGTCATGGTGGGTTCAGCGCAAGGCGGCATGGATATCGAAGAATTGGCGGAAACCAATCCGGATGCCATCAAGAAAATTTATATCGAGCCGGCTGTCGGCCTTCAGGACTTTCAGGCCCGCGAAATGGCTTTTGCTTTGGGCCTGGAAGCAGATCAAATCCAGCACGCCGTAAAACTCATTCAGGGCAGTTATAGAGCCATGCGTGATCTGGATGCCAATATGCTGGAAATCAATCCGTTGGTAGTGACAGCGCATGGCGAGCTGGTGGCACTGGATGCCAAAATGGGCTTTGACGACAACGCCCTGTTCCGCCGGCAAAGAATTTCCGAATTGCGTGACAAAACCCAGGAAGACCCCCGCGAAATGGCGGCGGCTGATCGCGGCCTGAGCTATGTTGGATTGGATGGCGACATCGGTTGCATGATCAATGGCGCAGGTTTGGCTATGGCCACTATGGACATGATCAAACTGGCCGGCGGCGAACCGGCCAATTTTCTGGATGTCGGCGGCGGTGCGTCTGCCGAACGCACCGAAAAAGCGTTTCGCATGGTATTGGCGGATGCCAATGTCAAAGCCATGCTGGTCAATATCTTTGCCGGTATCAACCGTTGCGACTGGATCGCCGAAGGTGTGGTGCAGGCCGTAAAAAATATCGACATGAAAGTGCCTTTGATCGTACGTCTGTCCGGCACCAATGTCGAACAAGGCCGGAAAATCATCGCAGACAGTGGTTTGCCTATCATTATGGCGGATACCCTGGCGGAAGCTGCCGAAAAAGCCGTGCAAGCCCGTAACGAAGTCGTCGCAAAACTAGCTTAAGGAACTCACATGGCAATTTTTATCGATAAACAAACCCGAATTATCGTCCAGGGGTTTACCGGCAAAATCGGCAGTTTTCATGCTCAAGACATGATTAACTACGGCTCCAACGTGGTTGGCGGCATTACCCCCGGCAAAGGTGGGCAAAAACATCTGGATCGGCCAGTGTTCAATACTGTCCGCGAAGCAGTGGAACAGGCCGGTGCCGAAGCCAGCATCGTGTTTGTACCGCCGGCTTACGCTGCCGATTCCATCATGGAAGCCGCTGAAGCCGGCATTAAATACTGTGTGGCCATTACCGATGGAATCCCCACTCAGGATATGATGAAAGTCAAAATTTTCCTGAGCCGTTTTCCCAAAGAACAGCGCATGGTGCTCACCGGCCCCAATTGTGCCGGCACCATCAGTCCCGGTAAGTCCATGCTGGGTATTATGCCTGGTCATATTTATATCCCCGGCAATGTTGGTATTGTTGGCCGTTCCGGTACGCTGGGCTATGAAGCGGCAGATCAGATGAAATCACTGGGTATCGGTGTCTCCAGCTCGGTAGGGATAGGCGGCGACCCAATTAACGGCAGCTCACACCGCGATATTCTGGAAAAGTTTGAAACCGATCCGGAAACCAAAGTAGTGGTCATGATAGGCGAAATCGGCGGCCCTCAGGAAGTAGAGGCTGGTTTGTTTGCCAAAGAACACATGAGCAAGCCCTTAGTGGCTTATATTGCCGGCTTGACTGCGCCCAAAGGTCGGCGCATGGGTCATGCCGGGGCCATTATTTCTGCCAGCGGCGAATCGGCCGCAGAAAAAGTCGCTATTCTGCAGGAACTGGGTGTCACCATAGCCCCAACTCCGGCGGCAATGGGGGAGACCGTTGCCAAAGTGTTGGCAAAATTGGGTTAAAACGGCTTAATTACTTCGAAAAGCCCGCTTAATGTGGGCTTTTTGCTAAATTATGTTAGGCTTGTCCGTTCAGCCGTCATCTCGACGATATCTTTAAACAGAATACTCACGGCATGAATTCCGATCAACTCAGCAAACATCTGACCCAATTTCAGGCCTTGCCGCTTGAACTGCAAAGTATTGTCAAAGTGCTGGCGGTTTATCACGACTATATTTCCCTGACCAGCCTCAGCAAATGCCTGTATAGCCTCGGTATCAAAGACGGCAGTAAAATGGTGAAAGCCGAATCCATCAAAGCGCGTATCAAACCTTTGATCAAAGAAGGCCTGCTCCAGGAAAACGCCAAGCCGGGCGGCACCCGCTGCGCACGCAGCATAGCTGAGTTGATAGTCAGGCATATGGTTGATGTCGGCGAGTTTGAAAAATATGCCGAACTGGTTATCAGGGAAAGCGGTTATGGCGGCGGGTATTACCGCTATCACAGTATTGAAGAATGTATACGTGAAGTCAGAATCCATTTCTATCGGGGCGATTACGATCAAGTTGAGTCCAGCCTCAAGCTGGGTGAACGCTATCCCGGCAAAGTACCCGATCGCATTGAGCTATATCTGGCCTGGTTTCTTAATCCACTGGATCTGGACTGGTTTCGGCGCCATCATCCCGTTTTGCTGGTCGAATTAGCCGCTTTTGCCGGCATCCATCAGCAAGTTTATTGCTACCGCCATGCCGAGTTGAGTGATTTTTTGCAACAGACCCTGGAAAGTCCGGAAGGCCGCGAATCCGGGTTCCTGGCCAGAGTGGTGCTTGAGCTCCAATTCATGCGTGGTGAATGGCAAGACTTGCCGCCGCAATTGCTGGGTGTCAGCGAACCGGAGTTACTGGCCATGAACGCCATGCTGGTATTCATGCAGGGTCAATATTTGGCAGCTATCAATCTGTATGAAACAGCGTTGGCTCAGCTGCGCAAAAAATCCGGGCAGCGTAATCTATATTTTTACGGGTTAGCCGGGGTGTTTTACCCGTTGGTCATTTTAAAAAACGCCGATATCAAACAGCGCAACAAATTAGCCACCCTGCTGAACCAGGCCATTAAGCTCAACGGTTATTGGACGGGGGTTTATCAATATCTCAGCCATTATCTGCAGTTTTTACAGGGTGACTTATCCAAACGCCAGTTATTGCTGGGTATTGATGTCACACACAGGATACATAGCGGTTTTAGAGAAAGTGGTGGGCCGGATACTCTGTATACCGCACCATTATTACAGCATGTATTTTTACTGCTGATTAAATTCTGGATCAAAACTGATTTCCAGACGCGAGTGATCCCGCAAGATCAGCAGCTCTACAGTTATTTGACCAATAACGGCTATTTATGGCCGGCCGCCGAACTGGCCAAAGTCTTTTCCACACTGGAACCCATTCGGGGGCAGCAATGGCAAAGCCGGTTTTTTGAGCAGCGCCCGCTGGCACTGGCTGATTTATTTGTCAGCCGGCCCGATTGGGAACTGGCTTTGGATGCCCTGGCGTTTTTGCCGGTTACCGACAAAAAAACCGATACCGGTCAGCCAACCAAGGCCACCCGTTTGGTGTGGCTAGTCAGTCATGATGAAAAAAATCACACGCTTAACCTATCCCCCCGCGAACAAAAACAGCAGGCCAAAGGTCAGTGGAGCGCCGGACGTGCCATTGCTTTAAAAAGACTGGCTCAGGAAACCGTTGGTTTTGATTACATCACCGAGCAGGATTTAAAACTGTGCGCCCATATCAAAGAATATCGTGATACCAGTTGGTATGGCAAAGGCACTTTTTTCGAATTTGATAATGGCGTCCCGGATGCTTTGATAGGCCATCCGGCGCTGTTTCTGCAGGATGCTCCGGAAGTGCGGGTCGAAGTGGTAAAAGGCAATGTTGAGCTGCACGTAAAAAAGCTCAGTAAGGGCGATAAAATCAAAATCCAGCTTGAACCGCAGCCTTATCATGAGCAAAAGTTCTATATAGTCAAAGAAACGCCTACCCGTTGGCGGGTAGTTGAGTTCAATGCCGATCATCACCGAATCTTCGGGGTGTTGGGCGCACAAGGCCTGGAAGTACCGCTCTCCGCCAAAGACAGAGTATTGCAAACCCTGACCAGTATTTCCGGATTGTTGACTGTGCATTCCGATATCGGCGGCAACGCCGGTAGTGCCGCCCAAATTCAGGCCGACTCCACCCCGCGTATCCACTTGTTACCGCTGGGCGAAGGCTTACGGGTCTCGCTGCTGACCCGGCCATTTACCAATGCCGGCAGTTATTTTCAGCCGGGGCAGGGCGGTATCAGCGTGCTGGCCGAAATCGACGGCAAACCGCTACAGGCCAAGCGCGATTTAAAACTGGAGAAACAGCGCGCCGAGCGAGTCCTGGCCGCCTGTCCAATCCTGCAACAGGCCGAACGCGATGCCGGCGGCGATTGGTTACTGGACAGCGCTGAATCCTGTCTCGAGCTATTACTGGAAATCCAGGCTCTGCCCGAAGGCGAGTCCCTGCTGGAATGGCCGGAAGGGGTACGGTTTCGCTTATTGGGGCAAAGTAGTGGTTCCGGTTTTAGTATGCAGATCAAACAGGATAACGACTGGTTTGCCTTGCAGGGCGAGTTAAAAGTCAATAACGATACCGTTGTCGAAATTCAGCAGTTATTGGGCCTGCTCAATAATGGACAAAGCCGCTTTCTGCAGCTCAAAGATGGACAGTTCTTGGCATTGACCGATGAATTTCGCCGCCGGCTTCAAGAGCTCAAAGCTTATACTGAGCAAAGCGGTAAAAAACTGCGCATTAATCCGCTGGCAGCTCTCAATCTGGAGCAGTGGCAGGAACAGGCCGATATTAAAGCCGACAAACACTGGCAAGCCCATCTCCAACGCCTAAAGGCCGCCCGCGACTACCAGCCGCAACTGCCATCCACTTTTCAGGCTGAATTACGTGATTATCAAATTGACGGCTATAACTGGCTGGCTCGCCTAGCTTATTGGGGAGTGGGAGCTTGCCTGGCCGATGATATGGGTCTGGGCAAAACCGTTCAAGGTTTGGCTTTGCTGGTGGAACGAGCACCACTAGGCCCGAGTTTGATCATAGCCCCCACTTCGGTATGCATGAACTGGGAAAACGAAGCCCACCGTTTTGCGCCGACCCTAAATCCCATTGTCCTCGGCAGTGGCGACCGCCAGCGCCTGATCGACAATCTGGCGCCGTTTGATTTGCTGATTTGCAGCTATGGTTTGCTGCAACAGGAACAGGTCGCGGAAATGCTGGCCGGGCTTAGTTTCAGCACCGCCATCCTCGATGAAGCCCAAGCCATAAAAAATATTGCCACCCGCCGTTCTCAGGGCGCCATGAATTTGCAGGCCGGGTTTAAAATCATCATGACCGGCACCCCACTGGAAAACCATCTGGGTGAATTATGGAATTTGTTCCGTTTCATCAATCCCGGACTGTTGGGCTCACTGGAGCAATACCAGAAACGTTTTGCCGGCCCGATCGAACGCGATCATAATCCCGAAGCGCGTTTCCAGCTTAAAAAACTGATACAGCCCTTCATTTTGCGCCGCACCAAAACCCAGGTGTTGCAGGAATTGCCGCCACGTACCGAAATCCCGGTGTATGTGGAATTAAGCCCCGAAGAAACCGCTTTTTATGAAGCCCTGCGCCGGGAAAGCCTGGCAATTTTGACCGGCATTGATGCGCCGCCCGGCCACAAGCATTTGCAAATTCTGGCTGCCATCACCAAATTACGCCGTAGTTGCTGTAATAGTCGGCTGGTGAATGCTGATTTAGGGCTGCCCAGCAGCAAACTGGCTGCGTTTGCCGAAATTGTGGACGATCTGCTGGATAATCGCCATAAAGCGCTGGTCTTCAGTCAGTTTGTCGATCATTTGCAATTGATCAAAGAATATGTTGAGCAGCGTGGCATCCCCTATCAATATCTGGATGGCTCTACGCCTGCTAAAGAGCGGCAATTGCGGGTCGATGCCTTTCAGCGCGGCGAAGGCGAACTGTTTTTAATCAGTCTCAAAGCCGGTGGTGTGGGCTTAAACCTGACCGCCGCCGACTATGTCATCCATATGGATCCCTGGTGGAACCCTGCCGTGGAAGATCAGGCTTCAGATCGCGCTCACCGGATGGGTCAGTTGCGGCCAGTCACCATTTACCGGATGATAGCCAAAAACACTATCGAAGAAAAGATCGTGGCCTTGCACAGCCATAAACGCGATTTGGCCGATAGTTTATTGGATGGCGCAGATATCAGCGCCAAGGTATCGGCGGACGATTTATTGAGTTTGATGCGTGGGGAAAGCTAAACTTGCAATTTCACCCGGTAGGTATAAGCATCGCCCCGAAAAGTACCTTCCACATATTCCACCATCGGCCCGGCGACCGAATAGGTTTTGCGCTTTAACAACAAACAGGGCTCAGGTTTATCAAAGCCAAAAGCCTCGGCCTCGACCTGATTATTCATCACCGCCTCTATGCTCTGGTCGGCATGGGTCAGGATAATGCCGCAATGCTCCTGCAAAAAAGCATAGGCCGATCCCGATACATCCCAATTTGCCAATTCCGGGGCCAGGGTCAAGTCATACCAGGCACACTCTCGCGATAGCGGTATCTCATCGCCCAGGCGAATGCGCACCAGTTTTAAAAATTCGGCAGTGGAAGGTCGGCCAAACAGGGAAGATACCGTGCGATCCTGAACAATAGCTCTTTCCAGCAACAGCGTCGACGGTTGCATACCCAGTTCACGCATTTCCTCGGTAAAACCCTTCAGACGTCCCATTTGTGGGCTGATACGCGGTGGTGATTTAACCTTTACGCCCAGGCGGCCATGAGTGCTGATGTGATCCTGAGCGCGTAATTCATCATAACAGCGGCGCACCGTGGTGCGGCTAATGTTCAGGGCTTCGGCCAAAGTACGTTCCGAAGGCAGGCTAAAGCCTTCGGGTATTTCACCGGATAATATCATCCAGGAAATTCGATTCAACAGTTGCTGGTAAACCGGCTCGGAAACGCCGGGGTCGGGCCTTAAGCGCTCGATAAAACTGGAACTGTCTTTGGGCGGGTATTCAGTGTGGTGGGGTAGATGGCTTTGATTCAGCATATCTCGGTGTTTAATTGATCTTGGGTTGGCTTAACAAGTCAGACCATCAGTAGAGCGGTGAGTTCATAGCTAAATGTGTAAGTTACATTACATATTACCATGCTTATTTTATAATATTTAGTCAATAAAAATCAATGGCTTAAATGTTTTAAATCCTGGTTTGGCGGATTTGGACATTAGTCCGGATTTAATTGATGTCTTTTTATTCAGCTTGAGCCGGTAAATTAGAGAGGCATGATTGCGATTTGTTTAAGTTTTCAAGCTAAGTTATTGAACTGTAATAAGTGCTGATAGTTTCTGCTGGTCACAGAGAAAAACCTTGGCAAAAACACAATATATTGTGTTAATATATTTTAAAAATACTATATGCGGTGTTGTTGCGCATGATGACTTTTAATCAATACGCTTCAATAGCTTAGCCCGCTCCGGCTAGGCAGCAGGTTTTAATGTTTAAATAGCCCAGGGAATCCGAATGACCGCCAAACTTCATGTCGTTACGCCAAACAATGTTGAAATTCCGTTGCAAAGCGCCTCGCTGGACATCTGGGACAGTAAATATCGCTTAAAAACCAAGGACGGCAAAGCCATCGATGCCAATATCGATGAAACCTATCAGCGGGTTGCCAAAGCCTTGGCTGGGGTTGAGTCTAGCAAAGCCTTGCAGGACAAATGTTATAAAGAATTTTTATGGGCGCTACGCAAAGGCGTTATTCCCGCCGGTCGAATTATCTCCAACGCCGGAGCGCTGGCGCATAAACCGGCCACTTCTACCATCAATTGTACCGTGTCCGGCATCATCGAAGATTCTATGGACGATATTCTCGGTAAAGTTCACGAAGCTGGATTAACCCTGAAAGCCGGCTGCGGAATAGGCTACGAGTTTTCTACCTTGCGCCCCAAAGATGCTTATGTATCAGGGGCCGGTGCATATACTTCAGGGCCGCTGTCGTTTATGGATATTTATGACAAAATGTGTTTCACCGTGTCTTCAGCGGGTGGCCGGCGTGGTGCCCAAATGGCCACTTTTGATGTCGCCCATCCCGATGTGGTGGAGTTCATTCGCGCCAAACGCGAAAACGGCCGTTTGCGCCAGTTCAATCTGTCGCTGCTGATTACCAGCAGCTTTGTCGAAGCAGTAAAAAACAATCAGCCCTGGCCGTTGTCGTTTCCGGTTAGCGCCCGGGAAGTGGCTGCCGACCAGCTTGATCTCAATGATACCAAAACCATCGTCTGGCGCGATCTGCCCAACAAAAAAGGCTATGTGGTCAACGAAGCCGGCCTGGTGGCCTGCCGGATCAGCAAAGTCATTCCGGCCCGGCGTTTGTGGGACATCATCATGTCATCCACTTATGATTATGCCGAGCCTGGTTTCATTTTGATCGACAAAGTCAACGAAATGAACAATAACTGGTTTTGCGAGCATATTCGTGCCACCAATCCTTGCGGAGAACAACCTTTACCGCCTTATGGCAGTTGCCTGCTGGGTTCCATCAATCTGACCCATTTCATCGAAAAGCCCTTCAGTAAAGATGCCAGCTTCGATTGGGACAGCTACCGTAAAACCATCCGCATATTTACCCGCATGTTGGACAATGTCGTCGAAATTAACGGCCTGCCCCTGGAAAAACAGCGCGAAGAAATCATTGGCAAACGTCGTCACGGTATGGGCTATCTGGGTTTGGGTTCCACCATCACCATGCTGGGATTGCAATACGGTGGTCAGGAGTCCTTGGCTTTTACCGAAGAAGTCACCAAAGTACTGGCTGTGGAGGGCTGGAAAGCCGGTTTGGAACTGGCTAAGGAAAAAGGCCCGGCTCCAATTATGGAGCAACTGTTTACCGTGACCGGCGAACTGCTGCACAAACGCCCGGAAATGATTCAAGATGGTTATAAACTGGGTGATCAGGTGCCCGGCAAAGTTTTGCATGCCAAATACAGCCGCTATATGCAAAAAATTGCTCAGGAGGAACCGCAATTGGTCAGCGAACTGGCCGAAGTAGGCTGTCGTTTCACCCACCATAGCTCCATCGCCCCTACCGGCACCATTTCCCTGTCACTGGCCAATAACGCCAGCAACGGCATCGAACCGAGTTTTGCCCACCATTATTCGCGTAATGTGATCCGCGAAGGTAAAAAATCCAAAGAAAAGATCGACGTCTATTCCTATGAACTGCTGGCCTACCGGCACTTGGTCAATCCGGAAGCTATCCCGTACACTGAACGCCCGGAACAACAATTGCCGGCTTACTTTATTGCCGCTGATGATGTCACCCCCAAACAGCATGTCGATATCCAGGCTGCAGCCCAAAAATGGATAGATTCTTCCATTTCTAAAACCGCTAACGTACCAACCGACTATCCGTATGAAGATTTTAAAACTATCTACGAATACGCTTACGAACAAGGTCTGAAAGGCTGCACCACTTTCCGCTTTAATCCGGAAGCCTTTCAGGGGGTACTGGTCAAGGAATCCGATCTGGAAAACACTACATATCAATTCACCCTGGAAGACGGCCATGTCGTGGAACTGAAGGGCAATGAAGAAGTGGAATACGATGGCGAAATTCACAGCGCCGCCAATTTGTTTGATGCCTTGAAAGAAGGCTATTACGGTAAGTTTTAAGCGAGGGCATCATGACACATAAAATCAGCCAAAAAATTGTCAGCTATAAAGTGCTGACTAAGGACAACACCGCAACGGTTCCGGAACCGCAAAAATCGCTGGAGAGTATGCATGAAAATGTCGAGCGCCCGGAAATGTTGCTGGGCTCGACCTACAAAATCAAAACCCCGCAATCGGAACATGCGCTGTATATCACCATCAACGATATGTTGCTGAATCAAGGTACCCCGCATGAAGAGCGTCGTCCCTACGAAATCTTCATCAACTCCAAAAACATGGAGCATTTTCAGTGGGTGTTGGCATTAACCAGGGTAATCTCGGCAGTATTTCGTAAAGGCGGAGACGCCTGTTTTCTGGTGGAAGAATTAAAAGCCGTATTCGATCCGCGCGGTGGATACTTCAAAAAAGGCGGGGTATTCATGCCTTCACTGGTCGCAGAAATCGGCTACGCCATTGAAGCGCATATGAAACACATCGGCATGATTAAACCCACTGCCATGACCGATCACCAGAAACAGTTTCTGGCCGAAAAACGCCGCGAATTTGAAGCCTTGCACGGCGACAGCAATGAGCAATCCTTCCCGGAAAAAGCCGTGCTCTGTAATAAATGCAGTACCAAGGCTATGGTGCTGATGGACGGCTGCATGACCTGTTTGAACTGCGGTGACAGCAAATGCGGTTAAGGCTGATATTAAGCATCGCATAATGCCTGAACGGTTTGGGTTTTGTCCTTCAGCCCAAACCGATAGCCAATTAGCTGCCAGCAATTATCCTGCCAATTGCACTTTTCCTGAAAACTTGTATAGTAACAACTATATATAGTTATCCACACCATCATTATCATGTATTTTTCCAGCAGCCAATGGCTGCCCAGTCCGCAAACCTTGCCGGCACAGCGCAATATCTTTGCCGTAGGCGATATTCACGGTCATTATCAGGCCTTAACCGCTCTCAATGCCGTCATCGCTATGGAAATAGCCGCCCAGCCCGAACTGGAACATACAGTGATATATCTGGGGGATTATATTGATCGTGGCCCGAACTCCCAAAAAGTTCTGGAAATTCTGCAAGCCGGCCCGCACCAGAATGTGGAAACCATTTTCCTGCGCGGCAATCATGAACAATTTTTAATCGATCTGCTCAAGTTTCAGCCCTGGGTGGATGATGATTATCTGGAATGCTGGCATGAAAACGGCGGTGATACCACGCTGCGAGATTTACAGATTAGCGATTATCTGCATTTACGTTATACCTCGGCCGGATTGCAGACCTTAAGCAGCAAAATAGCCAAGGCGCTAGGCCCTGATCTGGCCCAATTTTTGAACAAACTGCAAGCAATTCACCGTATCGGCAATTATGTGTTTGTTCACGCCGGGGTAGACCCGCAAAAGCCGCTGGCCGCTCAATCTGAACAAGAGTTTTTGTGGATCAGAACGCCATTTATGCAGGGTGGCAGTGACTGGCAACACGACTTCACCGCAGTGCACGGTCATAGCATTACCATTCCCAGTGTTTATCCGCACCGCATCAGTGTCGATGCCGGCTGTTATCACACCGGGATGCTTTGCGCCGTGCAAATTCGTGGTGACAAATTGCGCTTTATTCGCGTCACCCAGCAGCCGAATTATGTCTGGAAACATGATTTTTTAGGTAAGGATCATTGGCAGTGGAGTGAAGCCAGGCCGGTTGTTGCTGATTTTGCTTAGCGGCTATTTACAAACTGAAAAATTATGGAATACTGATGAAGGCCGATAAATGAATTCAGAGGAGTCTATACACAAAAGCCTGTTGTCTTAACCATCACTAGGATGCGGAGTTTAATGCAGACTTTCGGCTAATACAAAAATTACAATTATGCTGGAGGTACTTATGTCAAGAATCATCTATTTAGTCAGTTTTTTACTGCTTGCAGTCAGTAGTGGAGTCTTTGCAGAACCCCATGCCGATGCCGCCCTGGAAGCTACCAACAAAGCCGTTTTGCACGGTAAATCTGGTCATGTCTCCTTGCTGGTCGAATACGCCCAAACAGCGCTGGAACAAGCCAAACAAGGTGCTGCAGTCGCCAAGGACGAAGCCAAAATCCATATGGATGCCGCCGTAAAATCGCTGGACGAAACTATTCAACACGGCAAAACCGGCCATGTTGCTATCGCCACCAAATCAGCCGAAGCTGCCGTGACCCATCTCCAAGAAGGGAATAAATAAACCTTCCCGCCACTTTTAGAACTGCATCTAACAGCCGGCATCTTGGGGTGTCGGCTGTTAGATTTTACCAAGTTCAACGTATCCTTATAACTACTCAGCATTCAGGTATCGCTTTAAAAAACAGGCAGTTGTAGGATGTGCTAAACGCAGGGCAGCGCATCATTATTTATGCTGAATAATTACAACCCAACAAACTCAACCACCCCATAAACCGCAACCTGCCCGCATCGGCTGGCCCAAAACTGATTACCATAATCAAAATGCCACCATTCTTCCGGGTAATTGCTCAAGCCTTGTGCGCCCAGCACGTCCAGCAATAATTGGCGGTTATCCCGCTGCAGATGCTCCTGCCGGCTTAGCTTGGGTAAACGGCTGAAATAGTCGGTATGAGAACGGAAGCTGAATTCATCAAAAGCACTGCCCATATCCAGCAGGCGGCCTTCGGTATCAATTAGGGTTAAATCCACCGCACCGCCGGTTAAATGCGGGGAAGGGCAGCTCGGTTCGGTATTGGGAAAGGACACAAAAATCTGGGTTTGCGCCAGCAACTCAGCGGCCGGCCAATCAGGGTGTTTGGCGTGCAGTTCGGCTTGATACTGATCAAACAGATAGCGTTGTACAGTAACCGGTCGCCAGCCGTCAAATACATACAAGCGCAAATCATTCGGCAACTGCTGGGCGGCACGGGCTAAACGCCGGGCTACTGAATCGCGCACATAACACTCAGCCAAGCTACCCGGAATTTGCCAAGCAAAATAAGTGGCGCCGGAGCTGATTTTATCCGGCGCATAATGGCGTACATCAACCAAAGCTTCGCCGTTGTCAACGATAGGCACTTTCCGCCAGTCGTCGGTAGCGGCGGTCATGCTTAATACACGTCGCGGACGTAACGCTTGTCTTTTTTCAGCTGATTGACATACTCAACCGCTTCCAGCAGACTTTTTTTGCCGTGAATGCGGATTACCTCATGCAGAGCTTGATCAACGTCTTTGGCCATTCGATAAGCGTCACCGCAAACAAAGAAATAACCGCCTTGTTCCAGCCAGGCATACAACTCCGCACCATGTTCTATCATGCGATCCTGGACATAGATTTTCTGTTCCTGGTCACGGGAGAAGGCCAAATCCAGCCTGGTCAGCACGCCTTCAGCCTGTAAGGTCTCGATTTCTTCGCGATAGATAAAATCGGTTGCCGCATTGCGGTCACCAAAAAACAACCAGTTTTTACCGCTAGCCTGACGGAACTGGCGTTCCTGCAAAAAAGCGCGGAATGGTGCTATACCGGTGCCGGGGCCGACCATAATCATCGGCAGGCTGTCATCACTGGGTACTCTGAAATTGCTGTTGGGCGAGAAAAATATTTTTACATCAGTATCTGCAGTCACCAGATCGGCCAGATAAGTTGAGCACACCCCTTTATGCTGGCGGCCATGACCAGAGTAACGCACACTGGCTACGGTCAAGTGCACAGTATCAGGATGTTTTTTGCCGCTGGAGGAAATCGAATAAGCCCGGTGCTGCAGCGGTTTTAACAGACGCAGAAATTCGGCGGCAGAAAACTCGGCGCCAGGAAACTGCAGCAGTAAATCCAGAATATCGCGGCCCCATAAATAAGCGGACAGTTTTTCCTTATCGCCGCTGTTGAGCAGAGCATTCAGTTCCTGATCACCGGAACGTTTGGCAATTTCTTCCAAAAACTCTTTGCCAGGCAGTTTTATTTCATAATAACTGCGTAAAGCTTCCGCTACTGTTAATAATTCGCCATTCACAGGTTCTTCTTCGTCACCGTTGCAGTTCAAAGCCTGGAGAATATCTTGGACCAAATCCGGACAGTTGCTGGGTATGACACACAGGGCATCGCCAGCTTCATAACTCAGATCGGAGCCGGCTATGGAAATTTCGTAATGGCGGGTTTCTTTGGAAGAATCCAGCGCCGTCAAAATCCGGTTGACCTGTAATTTGGCCGGAAACGGATTTTTACGGTTATAAGTTGATTTGGCGGCAGGTGCATCGGTATCAATTACCGCTACCGTCTCGGCGCCCTCGGCCATTAACGGTATTACCTCGCTTAGCCATTGTGCGGCAGGAGCCTCAAAATCCACATCACAATTGACCCGATCAAAAATACGCGTTGCGCCCAATTCCTGCAAACGATTATCCCAATCAATACCGGCCTGACAGAATAAATCATAACTGGTATCGCCTAAAGCCAGCACCGAATAATTGATGCCTTCCAGATTCGGCGCAGCTTCGCTATTAGCGGCATCCCACAGCAGCTCGGCATTATCCGGCATGGCCCCTTCGCCGTAAGTACTGGTGATAATCAGCAGATAAGCCATACCAGCCAATTGACCGATTTCAACCTTATCCATGCTTTTAACGATGGGCAGCAAACCATGACTTTTGGCTTTGGCAGCAGCATCGTTGGCCAGAGATTCAGAATTGCCGGTTTGAGTGCCGTACAGAATATGCAGGACACGGGCATTGCTTTGATTGACACTACTGGCGCTATGCAGCATGTGGCTATGCATGCCGGCAAAAAAACCGGCCAGCCAGGCGCGTTGGGTATCACTATAAGGAGCGTTTTCTGGGATAAAAGGTGCTTTCATTTTATTACCATGGTTAGACAGTTATGACTGTCCAGTCACAAAATTTGAGTCATGCCTATCCGGCCGGGGGTGTTGCCACCCCAAGACACAGATCAGGCTGGCTCGCTTTCCAACAGGCCTTGAACGATAGCCAGACTTTCCAGACTGGCCAAGTTTTTATCCACTGTAGGTACACCGGCCAAGGCGGCACGATTGATGTTATCCTGTTCGATAATCCAGGCCGTAGAGCCTATCGAATAAATGCTTTGCACATCGCGCAGCATTAAAGTGGTTTTATAATCGCTCAAACGTTTTGCCGCCATCATGGCCGCTAGTTGCTCATCCGTATATTGGCTGTAAGCTTCGCGGATATTCTTGATCAATTCATCTTGAAGCTTGCGCGGTCTGTCAATGATCAATTGATAAGCTTGCTTTTCTATCTGTTCCGCGGTGGCAGTGATGCCGGCTTTAAGCAATTGTTCTTTAGCCAGTTGTTGGGCTTTGTCTATCACTGCAAAACTGTTGATCAGTTTCAGGGTCAGTTCGCCATCCGTTTCCCCATAACCGGGAATCGCACCGGCAAACAAGGCAGTTTTATGTTGATAAGCCTGTTTGATCTGAGCAATTTGCTGCTGAGCAAACGCGACAGCCAGCTCTTCTATCATGGCTTTGCGATCCATGGTTTGACTCAGGAATTCCGCAGTCTGGGTTTTATACAACCATAAGGGCAGAGCATATTTGAAATGATGGCGTTCAACCGACCAGTTGGCCAAAATGGCTTTGGCTTTTTCCGAACCGGTATGCTCGATATGCTGTTCCAACATGTACAGAATATACTGTTCATGGCTGGCTGCGGCACTGGATGCCTCGCTCACGCTATGAATAGATACCGAGCTGGCATCATACAGACCAGACAATCGATTATCAGGGTCGTATTGATAAGCATTACCGCCGGACATACCGGTGCAGAAGCCTTTACCAAATCCGCCCAGATTCAGCACCGCGCCGTTAATCATATATTCGCAGCCAAAATCGCCCACACCTTCCACAACCGCCATTGCACCGGAGTTACGTACTGCGAAGCGGTCACCAGCCTCGCCATTGACAAACAGCTTGCCGCCAGATGCGCCGAACAGGGCAAAGTTGCCGATCAGCACATTCTGGCCGGGCAGATTGGAACCGCCACCAGGCGATTTGATCACTATTACGCCACCGCAAGCGGTTTTGCCCACGCCATCGTTACAGGTACCGGTATGTTCCAAGCGCATGCCATCGTTATTAAAGGCAGCATAACTTTGTCCGGCTGAACCATAAGTACGCACAATAATGCTGTCATCCGGCAGATAACGGCGGCCATGCTGATTGGTATAAATCAGCGGGTTGGCAGCAATTTCTTCAGGGCTTAATTCGTAAGCCAGTAAGCGCTCCACATCGATTGCCGTTTGGCCGCCTACCGATTTATTGCGGTTATTCAGTTTAAATTCCGGACCTTCAATAATCACTTGAGAACGTTTGTGCTCAAATAACTCGGTTTTGACTTTAGCAAAAATTTTATCGTCTATGGCAAAATCTTTTTCCAGATACACCGGCTCAGCAATTTTAATTACTGCCACTTTGGTCAGCAGTTTTTGCAAATGCAGCTGGCCTATCATATTCGGATGATTAATCAAATGTAACAGCTCGGTTTTACCGCGAATTTCCTGTAGACTGCTATAGCCCAGATCAGCCAGAATTTCCCGAACTTCGTGGGCCAGATTCATAAAATACTGGGCCAGAACCCGTGGATCACCTTTAAACTCTTCATGTGCGGTGGTCAAGCCGGCCGGACAGCGAATATTACAGTTTTTCGCCATCACGCACCGCAGCATCATTAGCGCCGTGGTGCCGAATTCAAACGAATCGCCGCCCAGGATAGCTGATTTAACCACATCCACGCCATTTTGATGAGCAGCACTGCAACGTAAAATCACCTTGTCACGCAGACCGTTAACCGCCAATGCCTGATGGACTTCGGCAATACCGATTTCCGGCGAACGCCCAGTGTTTTTCAGACTGGTCACCGCTGCCGCGCCGGTGCCGCCGGTGTTGCCGGCCACGTTAATCACATCTGCGCCGGCTTTCGCCACACCCACCGCGATGGTGCCTATGCCTTCAGAAGACACCAGTTTGACTACTACTCGCACCCGGGCGGCTTTGGCATCGTGAATTAATTGGCCTAAATCCTCAATCGAGTAAGTGTCGTGATGCGGTGGCGGGCTTACCAGTTCCACCTTGGGTGTACCGCCACGTAAGGCGGCAATTTCAACCGACACTTTTGGCGCCGGTAACTGACCGCCTTCACCTGGTTTTGCACCCTGACCGATTTTGATTTCAATTTCCTCCAGATTAGGATCGGCCAGATAACCGGCCCAGACGCCAAAGCGGCCGGAAGCAAATTGTTTGATTTTACTGGAGCGAATGGTGCCAAACCGGCTGGAATGTTCACCGCCTTCCCCGGAGTTACTCATCGCGCCGGCGATATTGGTACCTTGAGCCACTGCTTCATGTGCTTCGGCCAGCAAAGCGCCATGACTCATCGCGCCGGATGCCAGTTTTGCCGTAATTTCATGAGCAGGCTGCACCTTGGCCAGAGCGATAGGTTCACGGCTGCTGAGGATGTTGCTAAGATACTGATAAGCCAGGCTGTTCTGATCAGCCACCGTCACGCTCAGATCATCAGTGCCGATAGTCAACTTAAACGCATCTGCACCAAAACGTGCGGATAAATGCGCGGCCAGCGCCTGTAAGCGTGCTGAACTGGATTGGCCGCTGAAACGGATTTTGAACTGCTGGGTATCAACAGTGCTGACCTGCAAGCCGCGAATCACATAATTATTATTGCCGAGCAGATTCTGGCTACCCAGCAATTTATCAAACTCTGCCTGAGTTTCAGCGCTGCTGATATCAGCTGGAAATGCCATGACATCCCGCAAAGCAGCTGGTCGTTTAGCTCGTTCCAGAGACAGATTATGTGTGAAGCTGCGGTAAGCTGGGGTAATACCAAAACCGTCAATCTGAGCCGGAGTACGTTTTTCGTAACCAAAATCCAGATAGGCCGTATCGCTGGCCGCGCTGGCCTGCGGTTGGGGAATATACAGAATGGCCTCATCGGTCATATTGATATATTCACGTACTGCAGTATTGCCAAAAGTATGTCCCGCGCCTTCTTGACGCTCTTTGAACAGACCCAGGAACGGAATATCGTTTTCATCCTGTACCGACAAGGCTTTATGGTGCCATTCGGTAGCGCTGGCAGCAATATCGGTATAACGGGCGCCGCCTACCGATGCATGAATATTGGGAAAATAACGTTTCAGATTATCTTCATCAGTATCCAGATAATTGGATTCAAAAAACTCGCCGCCGATATAGCTTTCTGCGGTACACAGGCCGAATTTGCCCATGGTTTTCATCAGCGATTTTTCCACGCCTTTCTGATAATTGTATAAGGCTTTTTCACGTGCAGCTTGATCGGCATATTCGGTCAATACCCGGTTATGCACACTGACTGGACAAATCGCCGAAGCGCCAAAGCCCAGAATGGTAGCCACATCATGGGGACTGACAGCTTGGCCGGTTTCCATGATCAATGAAGAGTTAAAGCGTAAACCCTGTTTAACCAATTGCTGATTGGCGGCAGCTACCATCAGCAGGGCCGGAATGGCTGCCCGTTGGGTGCTGATATTGACATCGCTAAGAATAATAATCCCAACATTGTCACGTGCTGCTGCAGCAACTTGATCGGCTACCAACTGCACGGCTTGCTCCAGGGCATGCTCATTCTTGGCGGCACTATCAAAGTCCGGGCTGTACAGCATTTCCAGCGTCACCGTTTTTACCCGGTCCTGACGACGGATTTGTTCAAGCTGGGTACGTTGCAGAATCGGTGTTTCTATCATCAACTGCTGGCTTTGCTCAGCAGAAAAGGTAGGTTTCGCTCCCAAGGCGACCCGTAAGGTCATACCATCACTTTCTCGCAGCGAATCCAGCGGTGGATTGGTCACCTGAGCAAAACGCTGGCTGAAATAGCGGAACATGCCGCCTTCTGAGCCGCTTAAAGCATTAGGAGTTAGTCCGTAACCCATTGCCGTGACTTTTTCCAAGCCGGTTTGCAGGATCGGGTCAAGCAGAAATTTAAAACTTTCCTGATTCAGCGAATAAGCGGTATGGCGCTGGTTAATACCCAGACTGTGGTCATTGCTGATGTCGGCAAATTCAACTTTTGGTAAATCGCGGATATGAATGCAGCGTGCTTTAAGTAGCGCTTGGTAATTTTTGGCTTTAGCCAGTTTTTCCAGAACCTGATGGCTGTCCAGAGATTCGCCGGTACTGTGATCAAAATACACCATACCGCCGGCTTCAATCCGGCCACGCCGTAATACTTCTTCAGGTGGAAAGTCGATTTGACCTGCTTCCGACATCACCGCCAGATAGTCGGTGGTTTCCACTGAACGTAATGGCCTTAAGCCTAGTCTGTCCAGGCGAGCGCCAACCCGGATACCATCGTTGAAAACCAGCGCGGCCGGACCATCGTTTTTTTCCTCGTACAGGCTGAAATATTCCAGCATCGCCCGTACTTCCTCAGATAGAGAGTTGTCGTTTTCCCAGGCCGGCGGCATCATCGCTAAAATGGCTGTGACTATGTCCAGACCATCTTCATTAATGCGGCGGGTCAAGGTTTGATCCAGACGACCAGAGTCCGATTGGCCGCGCGGGAATACCAAATGCTTGTTGTTTTGTCTGGCGATTGCGTTTTCGCTCAGCCGGTTTTTCTTATCGGTGTTCAGCTCGCCGTTATGTGCCATATAACGGAAGGGTTGGGCCATAGTAGTGGCCGGCGCGGTATTGGTGGAAAATCGGGTATGGAAAAACAGCGTGCTGATTTCATGGTCAGTGTCGTACAAATCCACAAAATATGGGATCACCTCACCCGAATTCAAGCGGCCTTTGTAAACCTGAGTACGCGAACTCATGGACAGCGGATAAAAACCGCTTAGCTCAGAACGCACAAAACTGGCGGCCTCTATCGCTAACAGCGCTTTTTGAATATGGCTTTCAAACAGTTCATGTTTGGCGGTTTTCAAGTGCTGTGGCCGACCGAAAATCACCTGTTTGATATTTAATTGGGCTTTGCGGGCAGCTTCATTGATTTTGCTGGCGTCAACCGGCACATCCCGCCATTTAATAATAGGTAAATCAAATTCAAGAAAATGTTTTTCGATCAGATCGGTGGCTTCCCGATCATACTGCAAATGATTTTCCGGATAAAAGAAGTTGGCTACGCCAAAATCACCCAGCTCCAGTGTGGCCAGGGCGGTAATCTTGCGGAAGAATTTTAAGGACAGGTCTATATTCACTCCGGCGCCGTCACCGATACCCTCGGCGCTCATGCCGCCACGATGCGGGATAGTACAAAGCGCCTGATGTGACAAAGTCAGCACATCATGGGTTTGCTTGCTGTCTTTACGGGTAATAAAACCAACCCCGCAGCTATCCTGCGATAAATCGGCATCGTAAAGCATGGGTGTTGCATTGTTTTTCTGGGCGGTTTTATTCATTAGCTATCCAGATCCTGTCGTACCGGTTTAATGCACGCTACCGGGTTGTCACCGGGCAGACATGCTGTTTATGGTGTTTCTGCCTGCTGCGTGTTAGAGTCACGTTAGTGGCGACTAAAACCAGCGTATGTCTTAAGTGATTTTCGGTTAGCGAAACTCACTAATGATACCACGCACAGCAAGCGCTGTCATGCCTTGCAATCCAAAATGGCAGCGAATCGCTTAGGTTTATATCGTTGTGCGAGTTTGAAGCTGGGCATCTGCGTAATTTAATCAAAAAACAGCGTGTTAATGGTCTGTAGGGCTCATCATACATGACAATACAAAAAATTAAATACGTTATATGCATAGATTTCGGCTTTATTTTTAAACTTTTAAAGAAGTATCGGTATGCAACAAGAATTTGATGTAGTGGTTGTGGGTGGCGGCATGGTCGGTGCTGCGGTCGCCTGTTGTTTGGGCGGCAGCAATTTACAGGTGGCTGTTATTGAAGCGCAGACTCCAGCCGAGTTTTCCGCAGAGCAGCCCCATGATCTGAGAGTTTCGGCTTTGAGTATTGCCTCCAAAAAAATACTGGAGAGTATAGGAGCCTGGCCGGGCATCCTGGCGCGGCGCGCCTGTCCGTTTCGGCGCATGCGGGTATGGGAAAATCAGGGTGACACCACTTTTAACAGCAATGATATCGCCTATCCTGAGTTGGGTTATATCGTCGAAAACCGCATTACCCAGTTGGCCTTGCTGGAAACACTCGGCCAGTTCAGCAATATCCAGCTGTTTATGCCGCAAACTATCAGCAAAATCAACTATACGGCAGCGGGTTCCAGCATTCAACTGGCAGACGGCAGCACCTTGCAAGCCAAACTGTTGGTAGCTGCTGACGGCGGCCAATCACGGCTCAGACAAACTGTCGGTATCGGTGTGACCAGTTGGGATTATAATCAGCACGCGCTGGTGATTTATCTGGAAACAGCCTACCCGCAACAAGATATAACCTGGCAGCGTTTCCTCCCCAGCGGTCCTCAGGCTTTTTTACCGCTCACCGGCCACTACGGCTCTATCGTCTGGTATCACAATCCCGATGAAGTACGGCGTCTGCAAGCCTTGCCGTATCAACAGCTTCAGGCTGAATTGGTTGCGGCTTTTCCGGACTGCCTGGGTGAAATCAAACAAATCCTCGGCGTCACCAGCTTTCCACTCAAACGCCAGCATGCCCAGCATTACGTCAAACCTGGGGTAGCCCTGGTCGGCGATGCTGCGCACATGATCAATCCGCTGGCCGGGCAGGGGGTCAATATCGGCTTTCTGGATGCCGCCGCTCTGGCTGAAGTATTAATACAAGCCGAACAGCAAGGTAAAAACATTGCCGACCTTGGGGTGTTGCAGCAATACGAAAAACTGCGCCGTAACCAGAATTTGAAAATGATGACCGTGATGGATATGTTCTACCGTTTTTTCAGCAACGACATTCTGCCGGTGAAACTGCTCAGAAACATAGGCTTGGGTTTTGCCCAGCACATCACTCCATTACGCATCAAAGTCATGAAAGAAGCCATGGGCCTGGAAGGCAGTTTGCCCAAACTGGCGCGTGGTCAAACCTTGAACTGAAGCTGATCTGATGTTGCGTGGACAGTTTTTTGAGTCCACGCCAACACCTGGTGAAGTTATATCCACCCTCGCGTAGGGTGGGTTAGATGTACTCCCAAATAGCGCTTATTTCGACAAAACTTTCCCGCACATCGTAACCCAGCGCTCTGTATTTCCAGGCTAATGTTAGCCAGCCAGATCGACTTGTACCAAAACCCAGGGCTTTACCACCACAGCCCAGACGCTGCGTTGTTCATCCAGCCAGGCTTGAGCTTGGGTGTCACTCACCAATCCCACCAATCCGGTTTCCAGCCAACTCGCCACCTGGGTTTTATTGTCGGCAGCAAACTCACACGCCACCTCAACCAGATCCAGTTTATCACTCACGGCAACCGCCAGACCTCCGGCAAAAAAGCGCAATAACTCCGCCCAGGCGATGCGTGAAGTTTCTAGATTAACTTTGGCTTTTTCCAGCGAAATGTCAGCAGCAGTCATTAAAATTGTCCAGTATCAAAAGGATGCGGTAAGATTGGCAGTTATTTTAGCGCACCGAAAACCGTTTGAATAACCATAAGCACAAAAACCGGCCTCAATCAGCCAATTCAACAGTTTTTAAAATATTAACAGCTCTCGGGAGTAGGGTATGTCCATCATTAACTCATTAACCAAACGCTCAACACTGGATGCCGCCATCAAACAAATCGGCAAAGCCCGCAAAAGCGAAGCCGGTTTGGCTGAACAACTCTACAAGGGGGCTTATCAAGGCTTTGCCAAAGTCATCTCCGATAATCTCACCATTTCCCAAGCCTTGTACTATTGGGGATTCGGTCTGCTCCATCAGGCAGAACAACAAGATCCCGAGCAGGCTATAGCCACTTTGGAAGATGCCGTATCCAAATTTTCTTTCTGTCTGCTCATCGCCCCCCATTACCTTGGTGCGGCTATCGATGGCGGTGTGGCCTATATGACACTGGCTCGGCTTAGCACTACGGAAGCAAAACCGCGACTATACAGCAAGGCAGAGCAGTTCTTTGAAACAGCCGGCGAAATCCAGAAAGGCAGCGCTGCCTACAATCTGGCCTGCATCTACGCACTTAAAGGTGACGAAACCGCCTGTCTGAACGCCTTAACCCTGGCCAGACAAACCGGTAGTCTGCCAGACGAGCCGGTCATCCTTCAGGACTCCGACTTAGCCAGTATCATTGAAACCGACTGGTTCAAACAATTTATTGCCGATCTGCACACTCAACCGGCAGTCGCAGCAAGCACCAAAACAGAAGCCGTAGACATAGATTACGAACCCAAAATGAAGTTGAAAAAAAGCGAAGACTTTGATTATTACTCCAAATAACTAAGTCCTGCTAGCCTCCTTTTTTTATTGATGCCGCTGGTTTGGTTTAAGAATTGTTTTGCGCTTAAGCCAAACAGCTGATTCCCCGCAGTTGTCATTACGGCTGATGCTTTGTGCCATGCCCATGCGATCTAATGCCCACGATATTCTTGCCGGCATACTGGGTAACACTCCCAAACAAGTCGATCTCGACATTCTAGCCAGTCCGGCAATATTCATACTCAGCTGATATTTTAAATGCCGGGTTTATTAAACCTTTTAGTTTGTGCTGGTATATTCGTGAGTATTTGTTGTCATTAATGTGTAATAACGCCAATTTTCAAGGTATTATAAAAATCATGATAGAATCAGTTGGTCTGTTAATAAGTAATTGTGGCTTAATAGATGGATTAATTAAACGGTATTTAATTTGAAATTAAACAGGAGTGTTGATTATGGCCTTAGTAATTGCAGATCGAGTAAGGGAAAGCAGTACAACAACAGGAACAGGCTCAATTAGTCTAGGTGGTGCTGTCACTGGCTATCAGACCTTTTTGTCAGCTATCGGCAGTGGCAATACCACTTATTACCTCATTTCAAACACCACCAACTCCGAGTGGGAATACGGCATAGGTACGGTAAGCTCAGGCACCTTATCCCGCAGTACCGTCATCAGTTCCAGCAATCTTGGCGCTGTGGTCAATTTCACTGCCGGTGCTAAAGACGTATTGTGTTCAATTCCAGTTGAGAAAGCAGTCTATCTGGATGCCAATGGCAATGTTGTGCCAAACTCAGCCGCAGTTAGTGTTAAAGATTTTGGTGCAGTTGGAAATGGAGTAACCGATGATACGGTGGCTATTCAGGCGGCATTGACATATATTGCCTCTGTCAGCGCAGTTGGGCCTTTGCCGCCAGATTTTTCCAATAAGCCTACCTTATATTTCCCGCATGGGGTGTATCTTGTATCCACACCATTTGCAGCAATAACATTTAATGGCCTTCATATAAAAGGTGAAGGTGTTAATACTTCGGTAATCTATTACACAGGCACCTCAAATTCGCCTTTATTTGATATTGGGTCGTTTTCAACAGCACCAACTGATATATTTAATGGGCCGATAGGTACTCATTTTGAAAATATTTCTTTGCTTGGCCTTTCCTCGCAAACAGCCGGCGCCCGCAAATCACAGGGCATCAGATGTTCCGGTGGTGGCAGTCTGACAATCGAGAATGTGCTTGTTGAGTATTTCGCTTATGGTGTAAATTGCCCTTATGGTGGAGATTTTAATTCATACATCAATCTTTCGGTTTCATATTGTGACGTAGGCGTATACCAAGGGCCAGGGGGACAACAATGGTATTCGGCCAATCTTAATGTTTTTGGTAGCGAAGAAGGGATTGTTATTGATAGAGCCGTTCATGGACACTTTGCTATGCCTATTCTCAATAGCAATCATCTGCGCGGGGTTTTATTTGAATGCTTAACTGAAGCGACAACACGTCAATTAACAACATTACCCGGAGGTGGCGGTGGAATCGGTTTCTTTGGCGACTATGTATTTGATACGCCCTGGCTGGAGTCAAATGCCGGCGGCTTAGGGGCTAATTTTGTAACAACGCACTATTTTGAAAACAGAAATGGCGGAAGTGATGCTTATAGAAATATTGTAATCAATAATCCATTTGTGGTGGCCGGGGCGTCTGGCAGTGCAATAACAACATCAATTTTTGGCTCAACTTCAGGTTTGACTGCTCAAAATGTAACTATTAACAATCTGCGATTTAGCGGGACAATTAGTTATGTGTTTTATCAGCCATTTGGCAGTCTACTTAATGGCTTTAGTGTTCAAAATGGATACTCCACCCCGGCTATTTCAGATAATACCAGTTATACTTATAATCAATACACGGCAGCCAGCGACATTAAGCATACTTCATCGCCATTTATAAGAGAAACGGCGGCTATTGACGGTGTCAATAGAATCCAAGAAGTTATTGATATGACGGATCTTTTTATAAAATGGAATTTTTGGCTGGCGTCATCATCTTATATCACAAGACTTTCTTTCGATGTGCAAAACAGAAAAATTTGTTTTGGCGATATATCATCCGGTAATGATCCAATTATAAATCACGGTAGTTATAACGCAATGCCAACAACAGGGTCGTGGGCAAAAGGCAGTTTTATATATAATATCAATCCCGTGGTGGCGTCAAATAGAATATTATTGGGTTGGTCAAGATTAACAACTGGGTCAGCAAATGTTGCCGGAACAGACTGGGTGCCATGTTATGTATCAACCGTATAAACGGGCAATTGATATGTGCACCAGCTTAAGCCAGTGCTTGTTTAGCTAATTAAACAAGGTAATATTTTGGTAACTACTCAGTATCCAATTATCTTTTTACAAAACAAAAAGTAGTGTGATGTGCAAAACCTAGTGCAGTGCATGATTCGAAGCAAAGTAATTGGTTAAAATGCATTATAAAAATTTGTGCTGAGTAGTTGCTTTTTTTAAAAAACACCAGGAGGGTTAGTGAATAAGGGTTTTTCTTCTATCTTAAATGCTTCACGCTGGATTGCTGCATTGCTTGTTTTGGTTGGACATGTACGTCATTTGGTTTTCGCAGATTTAAAAGATGTAGCGCAGCCTAATTTAATCGATAAAGCTTTTTATTTTTTTACTGGTTTAGCTTCAGAAGCCGTCACGATTTTTTTTGTGGTGAGCGGATTGCTGGTTGGGGGCTTAACATTAGAGAAATTTAGAGTAGGCGCGTCGCTAGGCTTGAAGGATTATTTTATTCATAGATTTTCAAGAATATATATAGTGTATATTCCCACCCTTTTGATTGGTGTAGTCATATATCATATGGTAACTTATTTTCAATTGAGTGGAGAAGTAAGCGGTCATACTGATATATTGACCCTTTTAGGAAATTTGGCAATGCTACAAAACATTATCGTAGATGTTTTTGGTAATAATCATCCTTTATGGAGTTTGGCCTATGAGTGGTGGTTCTATTGTATATGGGCATTTGCCATTGGTATTTTGTTTTATAGTGGATTGACCCGCTATATTTCTTTATTTTTGTTGGCTTTATTGCTGGTTTTTTTGCCCAATTCAATTTATCTATCGCTGCCGGTGTGGTTACTTGGTGTTGCGACTTTTTATTACGCAGGCTCCAATTTGCCTAAGCCCCATCCCGTTTTTGGCGTTGGGGTTTTTTTAGTTGTACTTGTGGTTTCTCGGCTTAGTCATAATGTTTATAATGTAGTTGCACAGGAGCCTGCGTATATTCAATTCGCCAGAGCTTCCGGATTGGGGGTGGCCTATTTATTAGCCTTGGCTAGTTGTTATAGGTTGGAAACCCCGCTGTGGTTGGATCGCTTAAACGAGAAATTAGCTTCTTTTTCATATTCATTATATTTGATCCATTATCCATTAATGTTTCTAGTGGTTGCCTTAGTAGAAAAATATCTGGACATAAAATCATTCCAACAACCATCATTAATGGCTTATTTGTATTTTGCAGTTGTTTCAATTATTCTTTATTTATTTTCGTATTTGTTTTCACTCATAACAGAAAAACACACCTACAAATTAATAAAACTATTGAGATTAATCATCCTAAAGCCATCAAATAAGAATTAACAGGCTGTCGATTTTATTTGCCCGGCAAGTTGTATGAAATCATAGCGCTAAAGAGTTTATAATCGCCCAAGCATTTGTTATATATTCCAACGGAATGATTTTATGCGCAGCGCAGACATCACCCAAGACAAACTCTTTAGCTATCGGACATTGGAACAACGGATTCCCAAAGACAGTTGGTGGAGTACCTCGAATTCAATCTGTTGTATCGCTGGTTTGTGGCTGGCGCTGGATGATAAGGTCTGGCATCACTTCTCCTTCAGCTATTGTCCAATCAATTCATCCAAACGACACTAAACCACCTAACTGCCGGTAAACAGCAAATTAACACCCCTGCTGAACAACAGCACATCCTCAGGAAAATATTGGCGTCCCAGCATCACACAAGCCGCCCGACTCGGCAAACGATAACAACGCACATCATCCTCCTTAACCGCAATCAAACTGCCAATATTATCCAGCAAGCCCAACAGTCTACGCCGCTTCATGACTACCGTAAAAACCGAATATTGCACAGGTAAGCCCTGTTTTTTTAACAGCCTATGCACCTTTCCCAAGCGCCGGGGATTAGCAATATCATAAGCAATCAAATACAGGCCATACTCACTGTCAGCCATTAGCTAATCGCCAGTAAAAATTGCTGTAATTTGCTTAATGTGCTTCTAAACAGTGTATAAAGCCGTTCGGAACGCAGCTCAAACATTTCAGCCAATTCCGGCATAGTCAGTACGCCATCGCCACCGCGCATTAATAACAGTACATAAAAATCCCACGCCAGCAGCCGGCTAAAATCAGCCGCCAAATTTAAGCTTTCACCCAGTAATGACTCATGATGGGTAAATCCCGCATCGGCCAACCAAATTAATAACTCACTATGCAAAAAGCTTTCCAGTAAATTCGCAGCCTGCTTATCATCTGCTGATAAATTTAACAGCAGCAAGCCCCGTAACTCCATTACTGTAACCTCCCGCCAATCCGCCATGCCTATCCGTCTTGCAAAGCTGCGCACCGCCAGCTTTTCCATAGACAAATACCAGTTGCCATAAAGTTCGATACCATCTGCCCGTGTCAGTAAATCCAGTAAACGCTGTGCCAAAAATTGTCGTTCACCTCCAGGCCCTAGCCAGCGTGCCCGCACCTCACCATTAGCTTCCAAAAACAGCAAATTAATGCCGGCATCCGCACATGCCAGTAAAGCCGACATAGACCATTCCACCATCCCTTTGCACACCACTCGCGAAATTCGCGGCAGTGGAAACAACTGATCTGCCTTACCCGCCACCACTATCCTTAACGCCGGATCATCCAGCACCACCCGGCATCCACCGGAGCAACCCTCAAGATACAAGGGCCGCATCAGCCGCCTCATAAACCAGAACATAACGTTTAGCCAGTGCATAAGCATAGCGCCGTAACAATCGCCGCGCAGGGGCTGCCTGCGATTCATAATAGGCATAAAAAATCTGCCTTCCGGCTTTATTTAACAAACACCGGCCATTATCATCACTAAAATGTTCTACCCTTAACTGTCGTTCCCGGAATAAGTGCCAGACCCAGCCATCCACGACAGGCCTCAACGGCTCCATCAAATCACAAGCCAAAGACTCCCGGCCAAAACTCAGATCATGAAAAAATCCTAGCATGGAGTCCAAACCTACAATATGGCACGCTCTGACTGCATCGTAATGCAGCAAGGTATAGCCCAGTGACAAACACACATTAACCGGATCAGGCGGCGGTCGCTTTTTTCGGCCATTAAAATTTAACGAACCGGCGAATAAATGTTGATAACCACCAAAAAAAGCCGCAGCCGCAGCTCCCTCATATCCGCGTAAACTAGCTAGTGACACCACAAAACCATCTTCCCGCAACTGACCTATAATGTGGCTTAAAGTATCCAGTGCAGACTTCAGCGGCAAGCGCAAATCCGCACGTCTCGCCAATGCTTCTCGCAATAAACGCTGCTGGCCGCGTATTTTAACCAATACCAGCCAACGCGCCAGCGGCACTCGCAATTCATCAGCCATACTCAACTTATATTGACCTAAACGCCTTATGGTATCCCCATGCGACCGGCTAGACAGTATGGCAGTTGCTTCAGTATTACGTCCAGAAAGCACCAATAAACCAATATTACGTTCCGACAAAGCGCCCAATATTCGACTTTCCATCTGCACATTACCCCGCATCACCACTCTATCCAGTAAATGCAAAGGCACGGTACCTTTTTTGTCACCATCCTCATACAAAGCCAATGCCTGGCCATCCAGCTTCAAAGCCAAGTTTTTTCTATCCAGATATAAACAGCCCATAAACTATCCCACATAAAAAAACGAACCATCCTGAGGTAACACCGCCTTTCCCAAAGTACGGACATACTTGGCACCTTGCAATTCCAGCAAAATAAAACGATCTTCTTCAGGGTTAATAACTTCGGCAATAGCATCCAGTAAATCAGCTTTTTCCGCTGCACTTAAAAAGCATTCAAATACAGACTTCTGACCGCCTGACGCATAGCTTCGCAATACATAAAGCGCTTTACGCAAACGCCGATTGCAGGAAATATCGTAAGCTGCTAAATATAATTGCCGATTAGTCATGGGATACAACATACTCGCAATGTCAACGCAAGTCAGTAGTTCGCAAGCTTGTCAACCTTAGCGGTACTGTGCAGGAATAGTTTGGCAAGAGCGGTTGATTTGATCGCTTCTTAATAAAGTCATTTGTTTAAATATTAAGGTTTTGAGAAAACTTACCGTAAAAGCAGTCTTAATCCCTTCTTAATAAGGTCATTTGTTTAAATCTACAGAGGTAGTTGATATTCACTCTAAAAATGAGTCTTAATCCCTTCTTAATAAGGTCATTTGTTTAAATAAAACTTCAACTTATATTAGGGGATTAAAATGAAGTCTTAATCCCTTCTTAATAAGGTCATTTGTTTAAATAACTGCGGTTTTAGTTGACTGTATGCGTCCATCTGTCTTAATCCCTTCTTAATAAGGTCATTTGTTTAAATCTGCTCAAGCTGTTGTTGATGCTGAGAATTTATCCGTCTTAATCCCTTCTTAATAAGGTCATTTGTTTAAATTTAAACATACACCGAGCACATGCTATTTTGTGTCTTAATCCCTTCTTAATAAGGTCATTTGTTTAAATGCTTGGAAGACGCGAAACTGGAAGAAGCTGCTTTGTCTTAATCCCTTCTTAATAAGGTCATTTGTTTAAATGGCGGCTGAAGCAATAGAATACGAAGCAAAATTCGTCTTAATCCCTTCTTAATAAGGTCATTTGTTTAAATCGATTTTGTTGCTGATTTTGATATTAATATCAGTCTTAATCCCTTCTTAATAAGGTCATTTGTTTAAATTTGGACGCTGAAGCGCTTGAAATGATGGATATAAAGTCTTAATCCCTTCTTAATAAGGTCATTTGTTTAAATCTCAGACCGGACAAATTTGTGCGCTGAAATTAGTCTTAATCCCTTCTTAATAAGGTCATTTGTTTAAATGGCGATTACGTTCGTCACGCTGCCAACACGCGGTCTTAATCCCTTCTTAATAAGGTCATTTGTTTAAATAACAATAAACGACGAATCACCCGCTAATTACGGTCTTAATCCCTTCTTAATAAGGTCATTTGTTTAAATAAATAAGCACTGACACTCGCTATTCTCAGTATGAGGTCTTAATCCCTTCTTAATAAGGTCATTTGTTTAAATTTATTTAGCATAAGGGGAAAAACATGAAAACTCGTCTTAATCCCTTCTTAATAAGGTCATTTGTTTAAATAGAAAAAAACCTGCCTGACGATATTGAGTTCGTCTTAATCCCTTCTTAATAAGGTCATTTGTTTAAATAAAAAAGAGAGAGAGAGTCATGGAAAACATATATGTGTCTTAATCCCTTCTTAATAAGGTCATTTGTTTAAATATACAGCCGCTGTATGCATTCTCTGTTAGAGAGGTCTTAATCCCTTCTTAATAAGGTCATTTGTTTAAATAAATACGACCTAATGTACCAATTGAAGATAAGGTCTTAATCCCTTCTTAATAAGGTCATTTGTTTAAATGTTTATGAGAAGTATTGAAGAAGAAATCCTGGACGTCTTAATCCCTTCTTAATAAGGTCATTTGTTTAAATAACAGTTAGCGGCAGACAATGTAAACCGTATTTAGGTCTTAATCCCTTCTTAATAAGGTCATTTGTTTAAATCGCAAAGCGAGAGCTTCAGCCGGACATCCTGGATTGGGTCTTAATCCCTTCTTAATAAGGTCATTTGTTTAAATCCAAACTATTCCATCTGGAATAACTATCTGCAGTAGTCTTAATCCCTTCTTAATAAGGTCATTTGTTTAAATTTGATTCAGCATAAGCAAACCCTCTGATACCAGTCTTAATCCCTTCTTAATAAGGTCATTTGTTTAAATTACTCAATCACCTACTACACAGCAACTTCAACAATGTCTTAATCCCTTCTTAATAAGGTCATTTGTTTAAATAAAAGGTGAAAAACAATGGAAAATATATATGTGTCTTAATCCCTTCTTAATAAGGTCATTTGTTTAAATTCATAATTTAAAACTAAACAGGAGAAGATCATGGTCTTAATCCCTTCTTAATAAGGTCATTTGTTTAAATTAAAGTAGAGATAAATAAGGGGTCGTCGCTTAAGTCTTAATCCCTTCTTAATAAGGTCATTTGTTTAAATACCACACCAACCTTGAAAGGAAATTAACATGGCAGTCTTAATCCCTTCTTAATAAGGTCATTTGTTTAAATTATCTTCCGTTCACCGTGCCTGCAAAGTAGCAGGGTCTTAATCCCTTCTTAATAAGGTCATTTGTTTAAATTTTTTGAGCTAGTATAATTGAACTCAACGAATCGGTCTTAATCCCTTCTTAATAAGGTCATTTGTTTAAATCGCACAATTTAGTGACCCCAATTTTAATAGTAATTGTCTTAATCCCTTCTTAATAAGGTCATTTGTTTAAATGAAATTTATATTTACAATGCAGTTGGACACATGGTCTTAATCCCTTCTTAATAAGGTCATTTGTTTAAATAAAAAAATGACCATTCGTCAATTAGTTGACGAATGTCTTAATCCCTTCTTAATAAGGTCATTTGTTTAAATTATTGGCTGGAGCGGAAACTCTTTTTCCCTTCTCGGTCTTAATCCCTTCTTAATAAGGTCATTTGTTTAAATACCCATAAACGAAGAATTCATTGGCTATTTAGGTCTTAATCCCTTCTTAATAAGGTCATTTGTTTAAATAGCTTTCCATCCCCGAAGATGATGTGAAGATACGTCTTAATCCCTTCTTAATAAGGTCATTTGTTTAAATAGATGATCTTGGCTGCCATCACGAGGGAAGTGGAGTCTTAATCCCTTCTTAATAAGGTCATTTGTTTAAATAACTGATGTTAGCTACTTTAGAAGAGCTAGGCAAGTCTTAATCCCTTCTTAATAAGGTCATTTGTTTAAATGATCTTGTAGATGGAACAATGGATGGTGCGTCTTAATCCCTTCTTAATAAGGTCATTTGTTTAAATGTGAGCGTGGAAAGCTCATTGCCATCTTATTGCGTCTTAATCCCTTCTTAATAAGGTCATTTGTTTAAATACACATTGACAGCCATGCTAATGTCTCAATGGGTGTCTTAATCCCTTCTTAATAAGGTCATTTGTTTAAATTAAAAAATCAGATTTGGCCCATGTTATGCATGAGTCGTCTTAATCCCTTCTTAATAAGGTCATTTGTTTAAATAATACCCTCAGGTTAATTTTGAAATAGTGGCTTGTCTTAATCCCTTCTTAATAAGGTCATTTGTTTAAATAACAAGCGATGAACTGACTAAAGGGGAAATGGATGTCTTAATCCCTTCTTAATAAGGTCATTTGTTTAAATTCAAACTTGACCGCGATTAAAAAACTACCTGAAGTCTTAATCCCTTCTTAATAAGGTCATTTGTTTAAATTATATTTGGTAGTGCGCATTGCGGTCAATGTTGGCCAGTCTTAATCCCTTCTTAATAAGGTCATTTGTTTAAATAATGGCAACACTCACTATTAAAAAATCAGATTTGGTCTTAATCCCTTCTTAATAAGGTCATTTGTTTAAATTGAAATGATCCTCAGTGCTATTACAAGGGAAGTGGAGTCTTAATCCCTTCTTAATAAGGTCATTTGTTTAAATGCAAGTTCCACAACCTTGATAGCGTAGTAGCGTCTTAATCCCTTCTTAATAAGGTCATTTGTTTAAATAGCAAAAGTATGAAAGTGGATACGTTTTGTATCCGTCTTAATCCCTTCTTAATAAGGTCATTTGTTTAAATAAACAGCGTAAATTTAATAGTCGTGATGATATGATGTCTTAATCCCTTCTTAATAAGGTCATTTGTTTAAATAACACATCATGTTACAAGATACTATAAAGTTTACCGGTCTTAATCCCTTCTTAATAAGGTCATTTGTTTAAATCCCGGCTCATTGTCCAATGGCTGACGATGCATGGGTCTTAATCCCTTCTTAATAAGGTCATTTGTTTAAACCTGAATCCGTGTTCCTTTGGGTTTACGGGGTAGCCACTGCGTTTTTTACGCTTTTTTTAAAAAATAACGTTCCCCCATCACAGCTTAACTGCCGCCCATCAACCCCCTGACGGTAAAAATCCCACGTTTCTCCGGCTTTGCCGCTCTCCACGAGTGAAAAACCAGACATCCAGACAAGCAATCCTCTTCTCAATCCTGAGAATCAGCTCAAACCTTGCGTTTCCGTTTCTGTTTCCCAGGATTATCCCGATGCAAAGCCAGGCTGTACCACCAATCGCTCCTGCAAAAAAGCGAATACTTTAGCGACTGGCGAATCGTGCCCCAAATCAAGCCACCATTGCCGGGCCTTATGGATGACCTGAGCGGCTCGATACATGACTTCTTGCAGCACGGTTCGTAACCGCCGACGTTTTGCAGGATGGCGTATCGGTGCCAAGTGACCCGTCAAGCCCAGTTGACCAATCAGCCGCAAGCAGTTATAGGCCAGCATGCCCATTCTCAACAGGCAGTCGTTGGTCTCAAACTTACCTGAGGGTAACCGCTCCAAATCCAGGTCGGTTTTGAATTCCGAATGGAATTGCTCATGTGTACCGTGATCGCGATAGCGTTCAATGACCATTTCCTCCGCTTCCTCCAGACTTGTCCACCAACCTTCCAGTTCTACCTCCGGCAACAACAGCATCTGTCCATGTTTATTCGTGGTGCGCTCAATGACCCGTATGACCAGTCTGAAATGACGAATCTGTTTTTTCCAGGCGCGTTCTACGATCAACGTCATTAACGCTTCCCGTTTACCGGGTCGTTTTTCAACAAAGGCTCCGGCTGCTTGTGCTTTTTCGACCCAAGCTGTTTTGTCCTGTTTTCTGGGATTCCATTTGACCAAGTAGTCAAAGCACCGATCCATAGCCGCCCAGCGCACTTTCTCATCGGCGATGGCAAACAACAGCTTGGCGCTATCAAACCCTGAATCTTTGCGAAGCAGTACCGGTAAAGTCGGTGCAACCAAACGCTCAACGCGAGGAAATAGCCGCTCTAAAAAATAATCAATCTCCAGCGATGAATGCCAGCGACCGGGGCGTAACTCCAAGCCGACACACCAGCCCTCATTGCCTATATACGCCGCAACCGGCGTATAACCATCCACACCTTGATAGGTTCGGCTGACCTCTTCCTTCTTGGTGCCACTCTGATCCATGACGAAGGTATCCAAATCCAGGCAGACGTAACCTTTATGGGGTGTGATCGGGGCTTGTATTCGCTCAATGAGTCGAATCGAACATTCGTCCAACGGTTCCAGTAGCTTACCGCTGATACGATCAAGCCGTTGCCGCAGCCAGACACTGCCAGGAACCTTGCGTACATCCAATGCTTTCTTGAAAAAACGATCCTCACGAAACGGTTCAACTGCTTCGAAATCGCTTTTGCCTATACATAACAGACCGACCATCGTTTTCAATAAATCAGAGGTCTTAATCCCTTGGGATACCGGAATTTGTCCATCCACCACCGCTTCGACATTGATGGCTTCCAGGCATTGGCCGATTAACGACAGCCCGGCATAGGAAGTCAGTTCCTTCTTGGATTCTTTTAGCTTAAAACGTGCCATAATCAAATTGGGTGAACACAGAAAGTCTATATTATACCTTATTTATCATTGGCTTATGCGTTATTATGCGAGCCTGAACACGGATTCAGGTTAAATATTACAGAAACTCGCGGATAAGCAACTAGCTAGGGGTCTTAATCCCTTCTTAATAAGGTCATTTGTTTAAATTAGCACCTACGGAAAAGAAGTTCTGTGCTACGTCTTAATCCCTTCTTAATAAGGTCATTTGTTTAAATATATTCATTGTCAACCATCTCTATAATGGATCCGGTCTTAATCCCTTCTTAATAAGGTCATTTGTTTAAATAATAATTTTACTTAAGCCGATCAATCAACTGTCTTAATCCCTTCTTAATAAGGTCATTTGTTTAAATTTAAGCGGCGAAACCATCAAAGCATGGTTGTCTTAATCCCTTCTTAATAAGGTCATTTGTTTAAATGTTATGTTGCAGTGGGTATTGCGGTCAATGTTGGTCTTAATCCCTTCTTAATAAGGTCATTTGTTTAAATAGCTTTGCATTTTTTCTCCTTTTTTATCAATATATTACATGCTGGGTTGACAGGATTTTTCATTTTTTAAAAGTTATCTTTTTTACTTAGCCAATGTTCTAGGTGTTGGTGTAAATTGCGTAATTCGCTGTGACAGCATAGCTCAATTTTAAGTTCTTTGGCACGGGCTAGACTGGATTTTTCCAACCGGTTAAAACTAACCAGCATGGCCTTGCTTTGCAGGCCGCCCATTAAGTCCCGCAAGCTGTCCAGTTTATATAAAATGTCAGTATCATTATTCTCTTTAAATCGTTTGGTTTTACACTCAATAATATGCAGGCTATTAGCATAAATTAAGCCGATATCAATTTCATTTTTAACTGGATTAGCTGAGGCTGATTGCCTCTCAATGGTAATGTTATTTGCAATATCTTGTATACCTTTGGATTTTTTTAGTTTTAAGCATAAGCCATAAGCATAACTTTCCAGCCAGCCGCCATTAGCCGTAAAGCGTGCTGTTTCATTGCTAAAAGTTAATCGGTGACCATTTATTGTGCATAAACCTGCTGCTGCAAAAATATCAAATATGTCCCACAAATGTGGTCTTGCTTGTGGCCCATCTTCGATTTCAACGCATAGTTGCTGGTTTTTGGCCTTTAGTGCCAGGTAATTAAGGGTACCCAGTTCATTTGCATAAATGCCCATATTATTCACCAAAGTTTCGGTTAATTTGTGGACTGGTGCAATGACGCCAGTGTGATCGGGCATATTAATCAAATCTGCGCCGTAAGCGGAAAGGTAGTCTTTAAGTTTGAGGTGTTGGGCCAATGCTTGAGGTTTATTTTTTGGGTATAGCCAGATTAACTGATCTTGGACATAAAATACTGGATGCTTAAATTCTCTAAACACATCGTAGGCCGCAATTGCCATCGGTTTGGTCCCCCCGGTTGCGTTTAAGGCAATTTCACCGGGTTTATAGGCATCCAGTATATCCAATATCAGATTCTGCATGGCTTCTATGTTGAGGGGGTCGGTAACCCGATAGCGTTCCACTTGTATGCCTTTGGGTTTCAGAATGTTTTGCAGAGCATTGGCCTGGGCCTGCATTTTATCGCTGACCAGCATAATCACTTTAGCCGGGCGCAGTTCCTTATCCAGCAAGGGCGTTAGATTAGGTATCGGTTGTTCAGAAATCAGGATTAACTGGGTAGTAATAGGCATCTCTGTTAACCGGTTACTAAGTTTAGGCCATCATTATTTGGTAATTGTGGCGGCAATTGGGGGATACCGGCCTGCTTGGCTTCGGCCAGTAACACGGGTAAAAAGCACTGTTCTATCCAGGTATTGACAGATTCCCAAGCCTGACGGTTGATGGGAGCAAAACCGTGCGCCAATATGGAACTATTTCGAGTTTGGAGGTGGTGAAGCAGATTTTCCTTTTGGGTATTAAAAAAGGCAGTCGCCGGCCCATCAGTTTTTATCGCCACCAGTTGCCAGGCATTGTGAAGTGCGGCCTGCCATTGCCCCTCCCTATTTTGGGTTAAACTCAAACCGGCTGGTATCTGCTCTGCCGGCACGTTTGCGGTTTCGATACCGGTCTGGCTAAGTAACAGCCATTGCGCAGTCCACTCCAGCAAACGGTAAATCCGGGCGATGGCATCGTCATAACGGCCTTGCGCGGCACGGCGCTGGGCATTAAGGTATAAGTCCAGCAATCGGGCTGCGGTTTGTTTTGTGGCGTTTAGATCGTTAAGCCGCGTTGCGCAGCCAATATAGCGCCTTTGCTCATTATTTAAAGTACCGGCCTGTTTTTGCAATATATCCAAGGCCATTGGATGATTAAAATTATCCCATTCGGCAAAAGCTCGGCTCAGTTCACGAAAACGGGTATATTGGCTACGTAACTTTGGGCTGGTTGGCGCAGTAATTTGCCGCAAGCCTTCATAGGCTTCGCTGTAGGCGTAACGCGACCAGGCCTGCCGAAACGGTGCTATCTGTCGCTCAAACCGGATTTGGGAGCTGTTGGCCTGCGCACTGTATTGGGAACCGTCGTAAACTTTAATTAAATCGGCACGGCTGCCGGTGACCAGTTGCAGCTTGACTTCCGGCCATTCCAGTGCCGCCATTACCAGCCCGGCGCTCATGGATTTAGTGCCGCCTGTGTAGTCGGCGATGATATGGGCCCCTGGAAAACGCTGGGCCAAGGTTTGCAATTCGACGGTACAAGTTTGATAGATAGCGTCAAGATCGTCCGCTATGCTGATGCAAACTTGGTATTGATCTGTGTTTAATCCGGTTTGGGTGGGGATATTCGGTAAAGTGGGTTTGGCATCGGTAAATTGCGCCTTAATACAGTTACCCACGCCGATAATTTGCACTTTCGAACCCGGCTGACCACTGGCCAGGTCTTTATCGGTGCAGATAAACACCACATGATCAGGCCGTACTTCGTTAATGGCGCTGACGATGGGCTGATGGCTGCCGCCAACAGTGCAAATGAGTATGGTAGGGGTCATGGTATATGGTGTTTGTCCCAACTTCTTTTCAAAGTTACAAGTTTTTGAGTAATTCCTTGGCCTTGGCATTTTTTGCCGCCCCAATGTAGTCAAGAAGTAATTTAGCCACTACCAATAACTCGGCTTTAGCTTCATCTGGCCAATCGCTGGCTTTTGTCACCAGTGCGCGTAAAGCCGTATAAAGCGGCCCACCGATTTGTTCGCGCACTTTGCTGTTTTGCTTTTGGCTTAACAGTTGTCTTAATACTTCAATTTGCCTTTGTTCGTCGCTCATTATGGCAAGTCGCCGTTGCTCGGCCTGTGCTTCAATGCGTTTCTTTTCCGCATCTGCCTTTTCTTCTGCTATACGTTCCAATCGTTCTGATTCTTCCCGTTGGCGCTTATCTGCCGCCGTTACGCGTTTTTCAGCCAGATCCGATATGTGGGCGGCCAATTTTTCCGCCCACAGCCGCGCGTCAGCAGTATGCTGCTCGCACAATTCAGCTAATTCCGTCCAATCTGGAGCAGAGGCATCACCGGGTGAGATCTCTACCAGTACCCAGCCGAACGGCAATAAGCCGTTGCGTTGTTGAGGCTGGTCGGCGGCCAGCCATAAGGTTTTGGTTTGAGGCTGATATTCTGGTGTGCCTTTCATGATTTTGATGTGGCGTACGCCGTTTAGGGTGATCGATTCTGCGCCGGAATGGCGGCCCACCCTTAATAAAAACACTTCGCCTTTCTGCATTTTAATAGCCATTGTCGATAGTAGCGCCTGAATGCTGTTATCCCAAGCATCGTCTAAAAAACCGCGCTCGCGCAGTATTTTTATTTCGTTTTTCAAAATGGGTAAATAAAAACTGCTGCATGTTTTGGCAATTTGCGAGATTGTGTAGCGTAAGTCAGCGCTGGGTTGCTTCTGGTTGTGTCCGGTGATATTGATCTGTTGCAGATTAAGCTGGCCGCAAAACGCCCGGTAACGCCATGCCGGTAGGCATTCGAGTAATTTAGAAAGATTTTGCTTCTCCGCATTACTGTATAGTTCAGTGCCGTTTTTATCCCTTTTAAGTTCTTTTTTACGATTAACGCTGAACTGCACTTGGGCGCTGGGTAAGTTATCCTGGCTGCACCAGGCCGCATCGCTGATTTGTACCAAACGTAGGGGATCTTGTTCAAATTTGCTAAATAATTTCTGGTTAAGCTGGGGGAAAAGCTTATTTTGTTCTTTTTCGTATTTTTTACGTTCGAATTTTTCCAATTTATCAATTTTAAACCAATTAGTTGCGTTATCTGACAACGGCTGGTTTTGATTTGCAGCGTTTAATAAAGCAGTTCTTAAGGCGCCTTTGATGGCGGAGCCGAATAACACTGGTCGACTGGTCACGGGGTTGTAAGCGGTGCGGCCTATCTCCAGTTTATTGATAATTTGAACGCCGTTGCCTTGTTTATTCGCCGTTTGGCCGACTCGGGCTGCATAGAGTTTGGTCACCCCATCCAATACCGGTAAGGTATTTTTGGCCCAGGGTTTTAGGGCTTCACGCTGCCGGTAAAAAAATGCCTGCACAGCTTTGAGTATATCGTCGGATTTGCCGCTGACGATTTTTTCTAATTCCTGTCGGGCGGTTGCGTCTAAAGCCGCCAGAGCGCCGCCACTGTCAAACTCGTATAGACATTGGTCGTCTATCACATAATTAGTCGGCTCATAACTATCGCCAGTGCCGATGTGAATCGGGGACAGCGGCGTGTAGTGGAGTGTGTAATTCTGCAAAAAATAGGTCATAAACTTTCCTTGGGATTCAGTTTAATCCCCATAACCGGGGCATAGCCCTGATGCACCGTGGTCGGCAGGGTTTTGGATAATTGAGCATTGCCGCCTATGCCTTGACCGATAAAACCGGATTGTGGTGGGGCCACGCCGAACACGGCAGCGGTATTAGCCAGTAAGATCGGGTTTTTGAAAGGTTTGCCGTCCTGTTGAGCGGCCATGTCGCCATGTCGGCCAAAACGGGTAAAAATTTGATAATAGCTATGCTTGTCGTCAAAGTCTAAACCTTGTGGTGCGCAGGGGCTTAGCGTTAAGCTGGCGTTGGCATCTGGCTGTGCGGGTAACTGGATTGTTTGAAAATCATCAATTTTAAATTTCCCCATACCGATGCTGGCATCTTTGCCATACCCAAAGCTGCCGATGTCTGTTAGGCATTGCCGGCAATCTGCTACGTTTACGCGCGTGGTATCCAGCAATAGGTAGATTGTCCAGCGTAAGCCGGGAATAAACCATTCTTGCTCTACACTGTAAGGGGCAAAACCTGTTGGGCCGGTGGTGTTGGTCTGGCGGTTGATGGTGTTATGCGCTTGTGGATGAAATTCGCTAAGGCTGTTGAAATGGATAAGTGAATTTTGCTGTTCTGTTAAGGTGTTAATAATGCTTTTGGGGTTTACTGCGTGTTGCAGCCATTCCTGTACAGGTTTTTGAAAATCATTTTCAGGTAGAAAAGTGCGTTTTTTCAGGCTTTTGTGATCTTCGCCCTCCGGTAAAATGAAATAATTGCTGGGTAATTTGGGCAAGGGTAAATAGTTTTCCGGAAAGGCGTCGGACACCACGGCAAACGGTTGATTATTTACATAGCCATCTAGGGCCTGATGCAATTGATTTTCACCAAACCGATTGCGGATGGCCCAGCATAATTGACCAAACAGGGTATCTCCCTTGAGTAGGGTGGCAAAAGCAGATTGCAAGCTGATGATTATTTGGTACGTTTCCATTTATAACTCCCAATCATCCAATTGTAAGCCATTAATCCGCGAAAATTCATTGGTGTTGTGTGTAACTAAAGTCAGATTATTGGCTAACGCTATTGCCGCAATTTGCAGGTCATAAGGCCCTATGGGTTTGCCCTGTCGATACAGATCAGCACGAATTTGTCCAAATATCAGCGCAGCTGTATCGTCAAACGGCAAGGAATGAAACGCAGATAAAAAAATCTGTTGTTTCTCCAGGGTTTGTTGCGGGCGTTGGCTTTTCATAGCGCCATAAAACAATTCGGACTTCACCACCGAGCAAACCGCAATATCATGTGGGTGGCGGCTGAGTAACTGTTTGCCGACTTTAGAGTCCGGTTGATTAAGATAAACCACGCAGACATTGGTATCCAGTAAAAAACTCATTCCAACTCCAGGCGGTTTTCATAATCGCCTTGCGGTGCACGCTCAATAGGGTCGCCAGCCAGACAGCCGGCGGTTGCTGCAAAAAATCCCAGCGGCCAGCCATTGGCGTCAGTTTCAGGTCGTGGTTGGCTTTCGGTTTTATCTAGCGGCCAGAGAATCACTTCCACAGTTTTATGTTGCAGCTCTATAGGTATTTCTATCGTGCTGGGGGCATCGTAATAAATTTGGCGTATGGGTTGCATCAGGCGGCCTCATGCAGTTTCAAGTTGGTAAGTCTGGTTTGGATGTCTTCATCATCCAGCTTCAGTTCTCGGAAAATAATTTTGCCGTAGCCGCGTGAGCCAGAGCCGCCTAATCCGGTGAGTTCCAGCAGCTTTAATCCGGTCAAAATGCTGTCCAGCAGATTTTCGTTGTCATGCACCCGTAGGGTCAAATTAAAATCAAATTTGGCGGTTGCAGGAACCCGTTCGGTATTGCGCGGATTTTCTGCAGTGCCTTTAATGCGATCTATGGTATTTTCCATTTTGGTTTCAGTCAGCGGCAAAGTTTTGTCGTTAGTCATCATTTGTACCCATTTCGGATCAAGACTACAATCCCAAAACGCTAAACGACTTGGACCAATTTCTTTCAACAATTGGCTATTAATGTTGTTATCTGGCGCACCACCAAATAGTTTTAGCAAGTCTTTGGCCTTTATCTGGATCCTGCTGTCCAGTCCATCAATATGTTTAAAACTTAAGGGCTGACCTTCTGTTTGCCCGACTACACCTAACTGCCATTCCAGCAAGCTACGCATTTTGCCTTTTATACTGGAACCTGGAATATAAGGTTGTTGAGTAATTGGATTCTTGATCACCGGGTTATCGGTACCGCCGATATGAATTTCAGTATTGCCACTACCGATATGTAAACCGCTAAGGATTTCAATTTTACCGGTTATCTTTTGAATATTAGTAAGTTGCATCAGGGTTCTCCTAGTCTTTTGGTCTTTTTTCTTTGTAAAAGCCCATAAAGGCTTCCATAAACAATTTGAAAATCTGTAAGGTTTTTACGCTATCAACTTGATCAAGACTATCATGTAATAATTTGACAAAATTATCGTCTATCAGGGTTCTGCCTTTTGCATAAGCTGCTTTTGCGTTAATCATACGAATGAAAGGTAAATATTCATCGAACCTATCTGGTTGCAAACTTGCTTTGTTTTCCCACATCACAATTTCATTGTAAAAACGGCGTAATTGAGTAGGCTTATTCGATTTCCTGTTATCAGCGATGGTTTCAGCCACTTTTTGAGCCACGCTATCGAATAAGTCAGCATGGATGTCTTTAAACCTAATTTTTGATGTATCAAGCGGCTCAGGCTTCTCATCATGTCCGCCCCGATAAGCATTACCATATCGTTGTTGTGGTACTGTCGCCATAAAAGATTCTCCTAAATCATTAAACTAAAAATATGCGTTTATAGGTTGCTTAATCTCTTTTTTGATAAAGATAGCAAAACAAACTTACTCGGTAATTACCACCATGTTTTTTAATCCCGGCATTGGCAATTTCTTTTGCTAATTCAGCCTGATAAGATTTTCGTTGTTTTTCGGTAAGCTGTTTTTTTTTCTCTAGCATCCTAGCTGTGCGATATGCAAAATAACTATACCATATTGCCTTTTCAGGCTTTTCATCAACTTTTTCCGCCATTTCGATCAGGTTAAGCATGCCATAAACGTATCCGGTACTTAAATTAATTTCTTTATTTAATTCCTGTAATTTTGGTAGTAACAGAGTTAATTGCTCTATAAATTTATCCCACGACATTTGCTGCTTAAAACAGGTAACCGCATTTTTAGGCAGAGTTTCCTTATTCTCTGGATTATGCGCTTTGGCCTGTTCCAGCGCAGTTTCTGCCAATTCAGCTAATTGCTTAATTGGCAAGCCGGGCTTGGTAGTGCTGATGCCTGCAGAGAAGTGTACTTCAGAATTTTCCGCCACAAAGTGTTGAAAAGCTTGTCGCATTTTCTCGGCCAGTTTAATTTGTGAAAACCAGGGGCCGATTAAAAAGAAATCGTCGCCACCGGCAAACACGGTGTATGTGTCTTGATATTCGGTTTTACATAACCAGGGCAGATAGACGGTGAAAAAATTATTGATTTGTCGGGATAATGCCGCTGTTTTACTGAAACTAACATCATTGCCAAGTCCGGTTTGAAAGATGAGGCCTAAGTTATCGACATCGCCTTTTAATGTGGAAAGGGCGCTGATACCTTGCCATTGGTCTTTTTCCAGCCGTGTACGGTCACTGCAAGCCAAATGATTTAGGGTTTTGGTTGCGTCAATTTCCAATGGTTCTTCAATATTGACATATTTACCCCAAGCTTCTTCCGTAAGATCCTTTTGGTCGGCGATAGGCACATAAGCGTTGATGTTACGCCGTGCGTAGCCGTTCCATAAGGGCTGTTCACCTGATTCCGGCAAGCTAAAGTCCCAGGCTCTGAGCAGATTGCCGCTTTTAGCTTCCGCACCGAATTTGCCTTTTTCATCTTCATCGCCGGTAAAACTGATGCAATAACCAAACATTGGTATGTTTAATTCGCTGTTCAGATTCAGGGTGTTGCGGGTAATCAGGATGCGTTTATGGCGGGTTAACCATTCGCCTATTTTCAGCTGATCATGGGCAAGCTTACTGATAAATATTTCTTCAACTGCCAATTGCGCCGGCGAGCGGCCATCAATTTTACAGACGCCTTTGGTGTTGTCGAAACTGTCCAGAAATGTATTGAATACCAGCGGCGCTTCAGCGCATAGATTAAAGCGCTGATATTTAATAAGCTCCATTTCTGCTATCAGTTTATTAATTAGTTTTCGATATGGGCTAAGCTTTTCAGTTGATTCGCTGTTGTTTTTGCGGCGGAAATCATTACAGGCGGCTTCAGTCCAGGCCAAGCCGACGCCGGCCTGGCCCCAGCTGTGTTTTAAAAACCAGTCATCCAGCTCCTTGCGGATTTGTCCTAAAATTGTTTTGGCGCTCTCCGTATTGGGGGCGACAATGGTAAATTTACCGGCGGCGTTGATTACCTGACTGGTAGCCGGTAAATCCAGCGCATCCAGCACTTTTAAGGCTGCGCATTCACAAAGCAGTGATACATAAAACGAACGTCCACGTAATAATTTGGCTGCGCGTTTATTGGTTTCGCCGCCGCTGGCAAAAATAAAGTCTTGGATGCCGAAAAAGTCGCCCTGTATCAGTAAAAATTTGGCTTCTGTCCAACTTTGTTGCTGATCTTTTAATGCGTGGGCAGTTGCTTCACCAGTTTCGCCGCGTTCGTGATGATAGCGCCATAAAGCGGTTGCCAGTGCGGCTGTCACACGAGAATGATCGTACAAAGAAACATCCGGGCGCACGTTAAATGCCGTTGCTGAAGGGATGGCTTGGGTAAATACGCCCCATAAGGTTTCAAAGTGATCCAGCCATAACGACCAGTTGTTTCGATGCGAAGCGGGTATCTGTTTTATCGCATCTGTAAAACTTTGCCATAAGTTTAAATATTCCTGCTGGGCTTGCTGCTTGTCGTTGCCTTCACAATCAGCTGCTTTAGCCGGAAAAATATGCAGCGGGGCAAGTGCTTTCAGTGGATAGCGGTATATAAACGATTGCGCGTTATTCCCGGTTTTGTGGATTTGTTCAAACAGGCTGAGTTGTCTGGCTGTGTAATGATTCTTGCCGGTTTCTGTGCCTTCTTCGGCTTGGTTGTATTGTTCAAACTCTTCCCGATCAAAACCGGATGCCACCCGGTCGGCTGTGGCTATTATCCATTGCAGAAAAGTTTGCGGCTTATGGTGCATGGCGGCGGCGTTGATAAACGAATCGTCTGCTTCTTTGGTCTTCCATGAACCGAACGGCGCAAAATCTATGCCGGTTAAGTCAGGCATATACGCTTCTATCACATCCATTGCCAAACCGGTATAGGCGGCATGGACATGGGTAAAGCGGACATATTTGTCGTCTGTAAATTTTTTTTGCGTGGGACAATAAAGATGCTTATTACTTTCGATAGTATCTACGTCATTAGAAATTTTGCCGCGTTCAGCAAATTTCCCCAAGTCATGTAAAAACGCAGCTAGGGCGATACGGCTGGATTGTTCCAGCAATGGGGTAATACTCATCCTCTGTTCTCCTTATCAAATTCAATCTGTTCTGCTATTAAGCCTATCCGGTAACTAGTTTTAGGTCGTTTACCTTCAGCCTTGATCAAATACGCACTGGCTGCTGGCCCCAAAGTAGTTTCCAGTGTTTTATTGATACGGGATTTTCGCTGTTCAAAAAAGCTTTTGCTCATGCCATCTTTCAGGTTGATCAGGGTTCGATCTACCCCGCCTGTTGTGTTGTTCAAGGACAAATATTGCATTAAGTATGCTGCGGCGTATTCAGGTTCTGGTGCGCCTTCGCAGGGGCAGGTGGGGGCTGCCTTGCTTTGGTGTTGGCGATTAAGCAACCATAGATAAAATGCCAGATCAGCGGGGCTTAGTTTGATGGTTACGCCATGAGCCACCAGGGCATGGGCATGACTGTTCACGCGTAAACTTGCCGGGCCAAGGGCCTGTTGGGCTTTGGCAACCGAGGCGCTAAAACTGCTTTTGCCGTCCAGCAGGGCGTTATCCAGGCCATGCCGCAGTCGTACGAAGGCAATGTCGGCCAGCATGACTTCGGCGTTTTGGGTGTCCAGTGGCTTGCGTGTAGGGTCATTTGCATAAATGACTTGCGAGTAGGGGGTAGGGTAGTAAAACTGCGGATGCGATTCGTATTCTGGTGTAACCAGCACATGACTTAAACGGTCTTGTGGTCGGCCATATAGTGATAATGCGTAACCGGCATAAAAACCCATGGTTTTGCGGCCACCTGCAATCGAAACATGCAAAGCAGTATCTGGATTTGCGGTCAGAGTTCTAATCCATTCGGTAATACAATCAGCCATAGCTTGATTATCGGTTTGGCTGCGGATGTCGGTTAAATACTCACCGTTGCTATTTTCCAGAACATGTATGTCGGCAATGCTGAAATTTACCGGCGGTAATTGATAATCGCTGTAGAGCCGCGCCAGCCAGCCATCATTTAATAAGGTTAATTGGGCGCGTTGAGAACCTTCTGCGGTGGTGAGAATATGAATTTGCTCAGGCAAGGTTGCGCCTTGCTGATAGAGTGCAAACAGGGTTTCTGTTACCACTTGAGGCGTTAGTCCGGTAACTGCCAGCAGTATGGAATGGGGTTTAGTTGTCATGTTGGCATTATCAGCGATTTTGTTGCCGATTCATGGGCTGGCAAGCTTGTCGGTTTAATGGTATAGGCACCCATGCCCATCATCGTACCTTTACCAACATGAGTAAATTGCCCCAACCACAGATAGGGCCAAAATTCTTCCAGATCATGCAGGTCCAGTTCGACGGTTCCGATTACTCCGCCCATTTGCATCTCCGTTTGCTGGCGTGAGGAATAACGTGTCCAGTCGTACCAGTTTAAGTTTTGACTGCTGAACTGGACGGTTTTGGCGCGCACAACTAAGCCGGCAAAATCGGTGTCCAGCGGATTGTCGGTATGAAAATAACTGATTAGGGAAATCCGCCGTAATAGGGCACCAAAAAATGCCGCGAAAGTAAATCCGGCATCTGCCACATTTTTGCTGTTTTGCTGGATTCGAATCGGGCTATTAAAACTAATTTCAATCCGATTCGGCATGGCAGGGACATTAGGACTGCTGGCAGGTGATTGCGCTAATAGTTCCCCCCGCTCATAAACCAATTTTTCTTGATCATCTAGTCCAATCTCGGCAATTCGGACTAGTTTGAATATTTGCCGGTGCCCACCTATTCCATTCATCCCTGCTGTTTGTAAGGCATGAATGATATAAGGAAAATAGCGTTGCCCATGTCCAAACAATACCGTATCTAGCTGGTAATAGTCATTGATCTTGGTGCTACCCTGCGTTAAACGCAATACCACTGGATGTGGGGTGGCGTTATATTTGCGCATTTTTTCGGTGTTGGCGGGAGGCGGAGTTTCAAAAATATAGCTGTAAGCACAGGCATTTTTTAACAAACATTGTTGACATGGAGTGTTGCGCACTACACAAACTGTGCGTTTTAGTGCGTGACCAAATGCGCCTCGCCAAGCTGAGCCTGAATATTCCGGCAGATGAATTTTTTCACCGGTGTCAAAATAAAATCGGTAGATTTTTAAGGGAATTGTGGGTTGATTGGTTTTAGCCATATAAAACCTCCTTGTTATTATTGTCCAGAATCTAACAGTAAAATTGATTGCTGACAAGCTTGTCAATAAATGTGGATAGGTTATGCGCCAACTAAACCTATCAAAATGGTATAATCCTAACCATACCCAGACTGCTTTGACATCCCGCCGTCATGACCTTCGCCAAACAAGCCCCTATTAAAATTAAGCAAGCGGCTGCCAAAACCGCGCAGTCTAAAGCTCAAAAACTGTTCAATACCTTGATTGGTAAAATTGCCGCGCAAAAAGCCGCCTTGCAGGATTGGCAGGCTTTTATTCCTGATTACAATCGCATCGTTAGCAGCGAGTATGAACAGGTGCGCGATAGTTACAATCAAAAACGCCTGGAAATAGTCATGATTCTGGATCAAGCCTATCAGAATAAACTGTTCAAAAAGCTCGACAAACAAAAAATCAGCCATATCGTGGTGGAAATCACCGCCGATTTACTGGAACATGACGATAATCCTGAGATAAAAGCCCTGCACGATAAATACAGCGATGTTGATTTCGATGAAATGCTACAAGAATCCGATGAATTTGCTGCTCAGGTTCTGAAAAACATGGCCCAGGATATGTACGGAGTCGATCTGGGCGATGAGCTGGATGCCTCCTCACCGGAAAAAATCCGCGAAACCCTGGAAAAACTTCAGGCTGAAGCCGAACAGGGCGGCGCGCACACTGCCAAACCCTCCAAACAGAAAGCCAGGCAAGAACAAGAACAGCAAAATCTCAAGCTTTCCATTCGGGATATTTACCGCAAATTAAGTTCCGTTCTCCACCCTGATCGAGAACAGGATGAACAGGAGCGGGAGCGCAAAACCGTGATCATGCAGCGTGTCAATGCTGCCTACGCCAAAAAAGATTTACTCGGCCTGCTGGAATTGCAAATAGAGGTAGCACAGATCGATCAGCACCATCTCAACAATATCGGTGAAGACAAACTCAAAAGCTTCAATAAAATTCTCAAGCAGCAACTGGCCGAACTGGAGCAGGAAGTTGAGCAAATCAGTGTGCCTTTTAAAATGCAATTGCAACTGCCGCCTTATGCCGGTCTGACTCCCCAGCAACTGCTGCAATATCTGCGTCGCGATATTGCCCAACTTCAACGTGATGTGCGGACTTTAACCAAAGATATTAGCGTGTTCCAAGACCCCAATCATCTAAAAAGATGGTTGAAAACTTATCGTATCCCGGTGCAGCCGGAAATCGACGATTTGTTCATGGATGATTTATTTCGGGAAAACTGGTAAATATTTTGTCTATCCTGGAAGTTGTCAGGATGTGGTCTTAGCGGAATCCGCAATTAGCAACCAAACAGTGATTAGGAATACTTAGCGGCTACTCTGTGCCAACAAAGCTTGGATACGCGTCAGTCCCAGCTCTCGGCACAAAGCAATATTGCGTTCGGGAATCTGCTCCGGGTTAGGATAATTTTGCAAAGCCAGTTCAATGCTGGCTTCGCGAATCAGATGCAGCATTGGGTAAGGCGAACGATTGGTGGCATTAGCGGCATCATCCGGCTCGGCTCCGCCAAAACAATAGTCAGGATGAAAGCTGGCCAATTGATAAATACCTTCATAGCCCAAATCCACCATTAACTGTTCCGCCAGTGCCGTTACATCCAGAAAATCATCAAAATCCCGACAAATCGCACTAAAAATGACTAAAGTCGTTTCGGTTGCCGGTTCTGTATCAAGATGCTGGCACTCTGCTATCAGCTCGGCTAGGCAATCAGCCACATCAGCGCTGTCCAGCACCCGGTAACGAATCGCATCATGTTCATGCACATGCCGGGCAAACGGACAGATTTCATAAGCAATAATAAAGCTTGTCAGCCAATGTTGGGTAGCGGTTATGATGTGTTGATGATTCATGAGTGGAAAGGCTAAGCAATAGGAGGAAACATGCCGAAAATCATAATCCGCTTAATACTGCTGCTGGTGCTGTGGCCCATGTCGGCCCACGCAGCAGCTACCACTTATCAGGTGCAAAAAGTCTATGACGGCGATACCATTCTACTCAACAACGGTCAGAAAGTCCGTTTCCTGGGTATCAATACCCCGGAAGTGGCCGGCAGAGGCAAGCCGGCCCAGTCCGGCGGCGAACAGGCCAAGCACTGGTTACAACGGCTGGAACAGCAAACCGTCAGCCTGGAAACCGATGTCGAGGTACAAGATAAATATGGCCGGCAATTAGCCTATGTCTATAGTGCTGATCAGCGCTTTATCAACTTGGAACTGGTCAAAGCCGGTTTGGCCAGCGTCAGCATCTTTCCACCCAATCTTAAACATACTGCGGCCTTGTTGGCTGCCCAACAAAGTGCCGAACAGGCTCGACTCGGCATCTGGGCCGATCCCACTTATGCGCCGTTGGCTTATGGCGATATTAACCCGGATAACAGTCAAGGCTGGAAACGTATCACCGGTCAGATTACCGTCATCAAGCATAACCATAAAAACACTTACTTACAGTTTTCTCCACAAGTGGCGGTGCAAATTGCCCATCAATATGCTGATTTGTTTCCGGATTGGCAAAGCTATCTAGGTAAAACCATAGAAGCGCGGGGCTGGCTGCACAAATCAGGGCATCGTTACACCATACTCCTGCGTCATCCTGGTGAAATCAAACTGCTTCAGCCCTGAGGTAAGCTAAAATCGCACTATAAAGTCGGCATAGCCAAAATTACGAAATTAGTCGCTTGAGTTTAGCCGCTATCGCTTACAATAACCAGCGCATTCACGCTGGTCAAATTTTAATCAACAAAGGTAATAATATGAATACATTGGAAGATTTATTGCTAATTGACAGGGAAGTGCTTGTCAGATCATTCGGCCATCAAGCAGGAGCCCAGGCATGAAACTTAATCTAGGTTGTGGCCCACAGGTAGTGGATGGCTGGTGTAATGTCGATTATTCCCTCGGTGCCCGATTATTCAAAATTCCGTTGTTTCGCACCATCAACCAAAAATTCAAACTGTTCAATCTGAATTGGCATCCTGAGATCTATCTGCATGATTTAACCAAACCCTTTCCTTGGCCGGATGCCAGTGTCGATGTGGTGTACAGTTCGCATACTCTGGAGCATTTATCCAAACAGCAAGGCCGCCGTTTTCTGGCCGAAGCCTATCGGGTGCTCAAACCCAACGGTATCATCAGAATAGTCGTGCCGGACTTACAGCATGATGTTAACGAATATTTGCAAGGTCACACCAAAGCCGATGATTTTATCGAAAACCTTGGTGTACTCTATGGATCTGACGGTCAAGGCCTCAAAAAACTGGCCAATACCTATTTTCAGTACCCACATAAATGCATGTACGACAATCCACGTCTGGTGGAAATTCTCACCGAACTGGGGTTTAACGCACAAGTACGCCCGGCTTTTGATAGTGATATTCCCGACATCAGTGCAGTGGAACTGGCGGATCGTACCCCACATTCCGCTATAGTCGAAGGCCGTAAAAACTAGTAGTTGACCCGTTGGGTGGTGACGGATGAGCCTAAATAGGGTGTGCTTCGTTGGGGCACGGGATAGTATTTTTTGCAGTAAACCCGGTAAAAAATGGTCGGCTGGTTCAGGTAGGCTTGGTTCCCCCTTTAGCCAAGGGAGAACCAAGTTTTTGGCAGGTATTTAACGATGGATTTTGCTGCTCTTACAGAGTAATGACTTCGCTGCCTTTACCAATCAACACGATATCCGCGCCGCGCAAAGCAAACAAACCATTGGTCAGCACGCCAGGAATATTGTTGATGGTTTGTTCCAGTGCCACTGGATCGAGAATGGTCAGATTATGTACGTCCAAAATTTCACAGCCATTGTCGCTGATAAAATTTTCCCGTAACACTGGCTGGCCGCCCAGTTTTACCAGTTCTCTAGCCACATAGCTACGGGCCAAAGGCAATACTTCCACAGGTAACGGGAATTTGCCCAACACATCAACTGCTTTGGTTTCGTCTACGATACAAACAAATTTTCTGCTGGCGGAGCCGATGATTTTTTCTCTGGTCAATGCACCGCCGCCGCCTTTCAGCATTTTTTTATGTGGGGTGACTTCGTCTGCACCATCCACATACACATCCAGATCGCCGGTTTGGTTCAGTTCCAGCACTGGGATGCCGATTTTTTGCAAATGCTCGGTGGTTTTGATCGAACTGGAAACCGCACCTTCAATTTCGTGTTTGAAATCACTATCGGCCAGCAGATTGATTAAATGTGTCACGGTAGAGCCGGTGCCCATGCCGATAATAGGCACGTTTTTCAAATATTTGAGGGCAGCTTGAGCGACTTGTTTTTTTAATTCATCTTGAGTCATTTTTGGTTGTCCTGATGGTTTCTTTATAAAATTCTGATACGGCGATAAACCGGTCATAGTATGGGATAATAACCGATTAAAGCCAATCCCTCAGCAGTTTTTAGGACAATGATACACAACTATATAGAAAAAATTTTGCGGGCAAAAGTTTACGATGTGGCCGAAGAAACGCCGCTGGATTTGGCGCCCACACTGTCGGAACGCATAAACAATCAGGTTTACCTGAAACGCGAAGACCTGCAGCCGGTATTTTCCTTTAAATTGCGCGGGGCTTATAACAAAATCGCTTCATTAAGCCCGGAGCAAACCGCCAATGGCGTGATTGCCGCCTCAGCCGGCAATCACGCTCAGGGCGTGGCACTGGCTGCTAAAAAACTCGGCATCAAAGCGCTCATCGTCATGCCCAAAACCACCCCGGAAATTAAAGTCAAATCCGTTAAAGCCAGAGGCGCCAAAATCGTCCTGCATGGTGATTCCTACGACGATGCCTACAGTCATGCCCAGGAACTGGTCGCTGAAAAAGGCATGACCTTTATTCACCCCTACGATGATCCCGATGTCATTGCCGGGCAGGGCACGGTAGGCATGGAAATTCTCCGCCAGCACAACGGCCCTATTCACGCTATTTTTGTGCCGGTGGGTGGTGGTGGTCTGGTGGCCGGCATTGCTGCTTACGTCAAATTTGTCCGCCCGGAGATCAAAATCATCGCCGTAGAGCCGGATGATGCCGATTGTTTAAACCAGGCCTTAATAGCCGGTCACCGGGTCGTGCTGGAACAGGTCGGCTTGTTCGCCGATGGCGTGGCGGTTAAACAAATCGGCGCAGAAACCTTCCGTATTGCCCAGCAATATGTTGATCAGGTAGTAACCGTCAGCACCGACGAAATTTGTGCGGCCATTAAGGATATTTTTGACGATACCCGCTCAGTGGCCGAACCTGCCGGTGCTTTGGCCGTAGCCGGCCTGAAAAAATATGCTGAACAGCAGGGGCTGGTTCAGGAAACCCTGGTCGCCATCGATAGTGGCGCCAATATTAATTTTGACCGGCTGCGTTATGTGGCGGAACGTACCTCGGTGGGTGAACATCGAGAAATATTGCTGGCGGTGGCCATTCCCGAACTGCCCGGCAGTTTTTTAAAGTTCTGCAAAATGCTGGGTAAACGCAGCATCACCGAATTTAATTACCGTTATTTCAACCAGCAGATGGCCCAGGTGTTTGTTGGTATCACCAGTAGTGGGGTGGAGGCCGATCGCTGGCAATTGATAAATCAGCTTAACAGCGAAGGATTCAGTGTCACCGATATGACCATCAGTGAGTTGGCCAAGGATCACATCCGCTATATGGTCGGCGGCCATGCTCCTTGCGAACTTCAAGAAAGCATTTACAGTCTGCAATTTCCGGAACGGCCTGGTGCTTTGCTGAAGTTTCTCACCGCTTTGGGCAGTCAATGGAATATCAGCCTGTTTCACTACCGCAATCATGGTGCGGCTTTTGGCAAAGTTTTAATCGGTCTGCAACTTGGTGCAGAGGTAAAGCTGTTTGAGCAAGCCCTGCACGAACTGGGGCTGGCCTATCATGCCGAAACCGGTAATCCCGCCTATCAGCTGTTTGCCGGCGGTGGCGAAGTCATCAGTCGCCCCTAGTTCCGCATGTTGCGCCGTTTTTATACCTTATTATTCAGTGCTTTATTGCCGCTAATTCTGTTAAGGCTATATTGGCGCGGCATTAAAGCCCCCCAATACCGCCAGCGTTGGCGTGAACGGCTGGGCTGTTACCAGACCCAGCCGCGCCGCCATGTCATCTGGCTGCATGCCGTCTCGGTCGGCGAAGCTGAAGCCGGCTTTGCCTTATTAAATAGCCTGCAACAGCGCTATCCCGCTGCCGATTTCCTGATTACCACCACTACGCCCACCGGCTCGGCACGGGTGCAGACCGTATTAACCGGCAATGTTGCCCACGTCTACCTGCCTTACGACATTCCTTATATCCTCAACCGGTTTTTCCAGCATTTTCAGCCTAGAATCGCCATCATCATGGAAAAGGAAATCTGGCCCAATCTCTATGCCGGCTGTGCCGCCAGACGCATTCCCATCGCCATCGTCAACGCCCGTTTATCACCGCGTTCGGCTGCGTCTTACCAAAAAATCCCTGGCTTGTTAAAGCCTGCCTTGGCTCAGGTCAACCTGATAGCCTGCCAGACCAGCGCCGATAGTCAACGCTTTCAGAGCATAGGTGCCAGCCCGCAACAGCTGAAAGTGCCGGGTAATATTAAATTTGATATGCACATCCCGGCTGCAGTGATAGAGGCCGGTCGTGAATTACATCAGCAATTGTTCATCAATCGCTTCGTCTGGATTATCGCCAGCAGTCATCAAGGCGAAGAAGCCTTGATTCTGTCCAGCTATGCCCAATTAAAACAGCGTATCCCCGAACTGCTGTTGCTCATTGTACCGCGTCATCCCGAGCGCTTTACCGATGTTGAAAAACTCTGCCTTGCCCAGCATCTGCAAGTCGTCATGCGCAGTCGGCAGCAGCAGATCACCTCGGCCTGTGATGTCTATATTGCCGACAGTATCGGCGAATTAAAAATGCTTTACGCCGCTGCCGATGCCGCTTTTGTCGGCGGCAGTCTGGTGCCGGTCGGCGGTCACAATGTCCTGGAACCTGCGGCGGTGGGTACCCCCATTCTGTTTGGTCCACATATGTTTAACTTCCAGGATATCGCTGAACAAATGCTTGCCGCCAACGCCGCCCAACAATGTCAGGACCCGGCAGCGCTGGCCTTGGCCTTACTAAAACTTTACCAAGAGCCAGGCTACCGCCAGACCCTGGTCAGCAACGCTCAAACCTTTGTCCGGCAAAACCAGGGAGCCACCACCCGCCTCACTGAGTTATTGGCCGCTTATCTATAAAGATTGCATCAGCCCCTTATTGTTTCCCGGTTTCAGCAAATCCACTTTGTCTCCACAAGCAAGGTTTTTTTTACGGTATAATTTTCGGTTAATTAAATCTTTGAAGGTGTAAACGCATCATGTCTGAAGTCAAAAAAGTAGTGTTAGCCTATTCCGGCGGTCTTGATACCTCTGTCATCCTGAAATGGTTGCAGGATGTCTACGATTGTGAAGTGGTGACATTTACTGCCGATATCGGTCAAGGCGAAGAACTGGAACCGGCGCGGGGTAAAGCCACCGCGGCCGGCGTTAAACAAATTTATATCGATGATTTGCGTGAAGAATTTGCCAGAGACTTTGTGTTTCCGATGTTTCGCGCCAACACCGTTTATGAAGGCGAATACCTGCTCGGCACCTCGATTGCCCGGCCACTGATCGCCAAACGCCTGATTGAAATCGCCAACGAAACCGGTGCCGATGCGGTCTCTCACGGCGCTACCGGCAAAGGTAACGACCAGGTACGTTTTGAACTGGGCGCTTATGCCTTGCGCCCGGACATTAAAATCATCGCCCCTTGGCGGGAATGGGATTTGAACTCCCGGCAAAAACTGCTGGCCTATGCCGAACAGCACGGCATTCCCGTGGAAATGAAAAAAGGCAAAGCCTCGCCTTATTCCATGGACGCCAATTCCCTGCATATTTCTTACGAAGGCCGCATCCTTGAAGACCCCTGGGCCGAGCCGGAAGAAGATATGTGGCGCTGGACAGTGTCGCCGGAAAATGCTCCTGATAAAGCCACCTATCTGGAATTAAGTTTCCAGCGCGGAGATATCGTCGCCATCGACGGTGTACCGCACAGCCCCGCGCAAGTGATGGAACAGCTCAACAAAGTCGCCGGCGCCAATGGCGTTGGCCGACTCGATATTGTGGAAAATCGCTATGTAGGTATGAAATCCAGAGGTTGCTACGAAACCCCTGCCGGCACTGTCATGCTCAAAGCCCATCGAGCCATCGAATCCTTGACCCTGGATCGCGAAGTAGCTCATTTAAAAGACGAATTAATGCCCCGCTATGCTTCGCTGATTTACAACGGTTATTGGTGGACACCAGAACGGACCATGCTGCAAACCATGATTGATGCCTCACAAGTCCACGTCAATGGCAAAGTCAGGCTGAAATTATACAAAGGCAATGTCACTGTGGTCGGCAGAGCTTCTGAATCCGATAGTTTGTTTGACGAAAACATCGCCACTTTCGAAGAAGATGGCGGCGCGTATAATCAAAAAGACGCGGAAGGTTTTATCAAATTAAACGCGCTCAGATTACGTATCGCCGCCAAAAAGCGCCGCTAATTTCCACTGTGTTTCATTGAGAGATTGAACCTGCCTTAAACATAAAAAGGCAGGTTCCCTTGCATAGCTCATCGTTAAAGTATTTCTTTTAAAACATCAGCCAGCTATTCAGATAAAAAGTATTGTTATCACTGGCGTTACGCCCAGAACCATCGTAATTCTTGACGGCTCCATCGAACAGGGTATAAGCCACATACTGTGCGGCAAAACGCAGATTCAGGTATGAATCCAGTCCGGTCGTGGCTTTTTTTCCAAACGGCACATAATCCAGTTCAAAGCTAAAATACTCGGAATTGGGTCGTTGGTTCGGCGAAGAGGAATACAGCTTGGCATCGGAGTTACCGTATATATGGTTAAATCCGGCACTAAAACTGTAAGTTTGCAGAAATGTGTAAGAACCGTTTAAAGCCAGAAAGCCCAATTGCTGATTGGAATTGGTCGATCCGTTCAGAAGGGTATTGGTGGTCCACAGCTCCTGCTGCTCCCGCACATAACTGGCTTTGGTTTCAAAAATGTGTCTGGGGTTGGCCAGATACTGATAGTTGAAATCAACACCCAGATCGGTATAACGGTCAGTACCCGGCACGGTAACATTCGGGCGAACATTAGCGCGAAAACCGAAATGTCCTAACGAAGCATAATGGCCGTGCCATTCTTTCTGTAAGCCGATGCGCCAGTAAGGTGCGCCGCCGTCAATTTTTACCGAACCGCTATTTGCCGAATAATTCGGATTGGAAGTATCCCATTGCCCAAAGCTGCGCTGTACGCCTTTGGCAAAACTGGTATAAGCTCCGGCTTCCACAAACACCGTGTCAGCTATCATGCTGTATAAAGTAGCCCCGCCCACCTGGCCGCCGACACTGCTCAGCAAGGGGCCGGCTGCGGGTGTGGCTGCTAATGGCGAGGAAACATAGGGAAAGCTCCAGCCCGGCGTGGTATTCCACAAATCCTGCACGGTAGGGTTATTATTAAATGACACACCGTAAATCAGCGACTGATTAAATAAATCAATATCATCACTCAGGCGGATATCAGTGTTATCAACTGCAAAATTATTGCCCACCCCGGAATACGTCAGTTGCACAAAAGCACCCATAAAGTCGGTAACTTTGCCGCCATAAAACAAGGAGGCCTGATCCAGAGCGATACTGTTATTGGCAAATGCCGGGTCGTCGCGTTTGGTGTTGGTCAGCGAACCCTGCACCTGACCGCCCAAGCGGCTAAGCTGGGATTTGTTAGTGCCCCAAGTATAGGCATTCAGCTTAAACTGCCTGCCGTAAGGGGTGAGGTTCGGACCAAATGCCTGAGTATGGCAGGCCGTACACGCCATTCCGGTTTGTCTGGTAAAGCTGGGCAAGGCGTTGGCATCAGTCGAGAACAGCAACCATAAGCCGGCAATCGGCGCACACTGGAGAATAAAACTGCGTTTAAAAAAATTTTCCATATTAACAAGATGTATTGAGAGGGGCTGGTGCTGTTAAGCTTTTAAGTCAAGCTATGTCAGTTAATGCCAAAAATGCTGGACAGGTTCAAAACCCCAAGTTGTGCCGCTTGGTAAAATTGGGGTTAGCATGACATGATCTGCTTATTTATCGACAGGATGATGCTCATGAGTTTTGGCGGTTGCCGCGTGTTCTTCGGCAATCGCCTCATAAAGCTTAGCCAATTTCTCATGATGTTCCGCCAACTTATGATGACCCAGTTTGGCATGTTCCCTGGCTAAAGAGGCATGGTGTAGGCCTAGCGCATGGTAATACTCGGCAGTATCTTTATGGTGAGAAGCTGCTGCAGCATGTTCTTCGGCAGAATTTGCGGCGATATTATGATGACCAGGGTGTTCCGGTGCCGGCAAAACCTCAGCAAGGGCCGGCGAACCGATTGCGCATAACAGCATGGCCAAACCCAGGGTTTTGATGGAAAAGAAATTCGAAGCTAAATTCATAAGATTAATCTCATCACAAATAATGGTAAGGATAGCTGATTCAGCTAGCATTTACTCATTTTACCGGATATTTGTTAAGGTTATGCGTGAGACTGCTTATTCATACTACAGACTTATACTTGCCGGTTGCAGCCGCCGTCAGCAAGCCCACATGTCGAAGCCCTTTTAGGTAATGTTGGGGAGAAAATATTGGGTAATTTTGCTTATTATCAGGAAATCAACCGGCAGACCACCAATGTTTCGGCACCCACATTTGAATTAAAGACGTAAATATCATAATAGTGGAGGCCAGACTATAGCCAATGCCGCCTATCATGGTCAGCCAGGCAAATACCGGAAAATATTTAGTCAACCACCAGGACAGAATATCCAGCACCAGAAAAGCAAAAGGGGTGAATATCAGCAACACTTGCAAGCGCTGCGGAAACTCGGCCAAGGCAAAAATCCAGCCGACAAACATAAAAATAAAACCAATGCCGAATAAATGAATATGTGAGACGCGGGTAAGCGCATTTATCGTGGCGCCCTGATCCACCGCTGTTTCTTTCAGCACATTTTCCAGTTTGCTGAAATCCGGCAGGTTTGACGCACTGTTGTGGCAGGCAACACAATGCTCTTCAATTAGAGGCTGAATTTTTGTCGGCCAATCCTCGGCAGGCGCACCATCATGCGTCCATTGGATTAAGGTAAAACCAACCTGTCCCGGCGCCATCGCTTTCATAGGGCCTTTGAGCATGGTTTCCAATTTGGAATTGGTACGGTTACCGTAGTAACTGTAGATAATGTCATTTAAAGACAATCCGGGCTTACCGTCCGCCATGCCGTGGGTGAGCATGATTTGGGCGCCAGCCATCATTAAGCCAACCCCGATCACCAGCAAAAAGCCGCTGAACAAGGCCTTAAACTTCAAGGGTAGCTGAGAAAGTTGAGTGTCTGCAATCATGAGATACCATTTGGTAAAGAGTGGTGAAAATATATTAACAACAGCAATGATTTCAGGCTTCTCATGCCACTTGCTGGTAAATGTGGAGCTGCTAGCTTAAAGTTTGCTGCACAATAAAATCGGCAATCTGGGCAATTGCATTCAAATCCAGCTGCTTAACATGCCCAGGCACCGGCAATGGTTCATCACTGGCAATAGCAATAATATTGGCATCATCAGGATACAGCAAAGGCTTGCCCAGGCTGGGCCGGTGCAGCTCAATTTTCGGAAAAGCCGCATCCCTGAAACCCTCCACCAAAATCAAATCCAGGCCCGTGCCCGGAAATGCCGCCAGTTCTTCCGCCAGACTGATGGCGCGCGGCGGCGTAAATTCAGTAATCAGCGCCCGCCGATAAGGCGATACCAGTAATACCGGAACAGCCCCGGCTTGCCGCAGCCTGTAACTGTCCTTACCGGGCTGGTCTATGTCGAAATCATGGTGACTATACTTGATAACCCCAACCCGTAAACCGCGCTGGCGTAGAATCGGTAACAACCCGGTTAATAATGTCGTTTTCCCCGTGCCGCTAAAAGCGGCAAAGCCCAGTATCGCAGGTAATTTATCCGGCATTGCTGATTCGCTCTGTCATTCAATACATGGCATTCTAAGACATAATACGGTAATCTGCTCAGCAGTCTGAACAGGTTGATGGTCATGATACGCATTTTCTTATTTGCAGTAATACTGCTGCTGATTTACTGGATATTGAACTGGTTTAAAAATACCCCGGCTGCTGTTGTGCGTCAGGTTTTAAAAAAATCCGGCTGGTGGCTGGTGCTTGCGGTATTGCTGATATTAATGCTGAGTGGTCGTCTGACCTGGTTGCTGGCGGGGTTGGGGGTTGGGGTGGCATTTGTGTTGCGAACCCTGCCGGTATTGTTACGCTATGCGCCGCATTTACACAAACTCTGGTCTATATTCCAATCGGCCAAAACCGGCAGGCAGCAACAGTCATCTGCCGGTCGGCCCGGTAATGCCAATCTCAGTCAGGCAGAGGCTTTGCAGATCCTGGGCTTAAAACCCGGCGCCAATAGCGCCGAAATTATAGCTGCCCACCGCAAACTCATTTCCCGGTTGCATCCCGACCGGGGCGGTTCCGATTATCTGGCTGCCCAAATAAACCTGGCCAAGCAAGTGCTGCTGGGCCGTTGACATAATCGGCAAATTTAAACCAAATCGGTTCCTACTTGGTACAAGGCAAATAACGCCCCAACTTAAGATTGCTTGCTTGACCAATGACGCCAAGATGAGTGATTTTAAAACCTTCCGGGTATTTCAAGCCATACCCGAACATACGGTCCAACCCTATATGCACGAACCAGATCAGCGCCAGACTCAGCAACAAATCATCAGCAAGGGCCAGGGCCGCCAAGGCCAGTGCACAAGGTAAAATTTTGGCATGAGTGATATTATAAGTCAGCGCGCCAATTCTGGCATTGATCAGGTAGCCCAGCAGTGCCAAGTCAGGCAGCAGTAAAGTGGACCAAAATAATCCCCAGCCAAAGCTGAAATGACTATATCCGGCCAGCGCCAGAATAAATACAGCCAAGCCTTCCAATCGTAACAAACAATTCGGTTTTTCAAATATAGATAGCATGTTGATACCAGATTTATAAAAAACGTAACTACTCAGTGTCTAAATAGCTATTTAAAAACAGATAGCTGTAGTTTGTGCCAAACACAGTGCAGGGCAGCAAACCCTTACCCTTCATCCGTTATGATGACAGCTTTACCTTTAGTGCGTCGCCCCGTTTCAAGATCGGTAATCAAAGCTATGGCTTCTGCCAGCTTTGCGGTGCGACCGATAGAAATACTCAGTTTACCGGCGGCAGCAAGCTCGGCCAGCTTTTCCAGGATTTGCGGATTTATACTGCCGAACACAAATTTGTGTTGTCTCGAATACAAACTGCGTATCAATTTATAAGGGCTGGGGTTGATGTCTATGACCACCCCGCTAGACTTGATTAGCGCATCGCCTTGTTGCGGAGTAAGGCCGCCGTTGCAATCGAAGACGATATCAAATGTCTTATGTAACTCGGCAGGAATTGCCTGCGTGTAGTCTAAAACCTGATCTATACCTAGCTCGGCTTTAGCAGTCGAGATTGATTTGGGGCTAACCCGGCCAGTCACAACTGCACCCAGGTTTTTGGCAATGTCTATAGCTGCCTGTCCCACGCCACCATAAGCACCATTGATAAACACATTTTGTCCAGCCTGCAAGCCGCCTTTTTGCACCAGGGCCAGCCAGGCAGTTGTGCCGGCAATCGGCAGGGTTGCTGCGGCTGCAAAAGAAATGGAGGGTGGTTTTTTGCTGGCCAGCTTCTCCTGAGTGATCAGCTGTTCCGCAAAGGCCCCGGATGATTTGATAGGAACGCTGCCAAATACCTCGTCCCCGACTTTAAAGCGGGTTACGCCTTTGCCCACGCCAGCCACGATACCCGAAAAATCCGTCCCCATGGCACGAGGCATCCGGCCACCGCTGATCAACTTCATAGCGCCTTGGCGGATCTTCCAGTCCACGGGATTGATAGAACTGGCCTTGACTTGAACCAAGATTTCGTCACTGTCAGGAGCAGGCAAGTCATAAGTCTCCAGGCGCATTTCTTCAGGGCCGCCGTAGCGGTAATATTGAATTCGTTTCATAGTTAGCCTCTGATTTTATTGATATGACAAGGATGTCGCCTATTTTATGCACCAGGCCAGCAAAAAAATCTCCGCTGTGCCGCGCTGAATGCAAGCTGACAGGAGGACACAAATTGTTCGTAGAAACAATTTGTGCGTTACACTATGATACAGCGCATAAAACTTTCTACAAGGAGGCACTTTTTTGAGCGATACGCACATATCTGTTCGTCAGGCAGAAACATCCCATAGCGAATGCCGGGCGGTAGCGGATATCCTGGCTCGGATCGGCGATAAATGGACCGTAATGGTGATAGGCGTGTTGTCGCATGGGCCTATGCGCTACAACCAATTGCACCGCGCAGTCGAAGGTATATCCCAACGGATGCTTACCCTAACACTTAAAGGGCTGGAGCAAGACGGCTTGCTGAAGCGCACCGTGTATCCCACCGTACCGCCACGGGTAGACTACCAGTTGACGGAATTGGGCCTGACCTTGATCGTACCGCTGCAGTCACTTTATGAATGGGCTGTCGAGAATCGGCCGGCTATGCAAGCTGCTAGAAAAAAATTCGCCCAGAACAAGCCGGAGACTGGTTTGAGTTAAGCCGATTTTGCGTTGGATACCGCACGTTTATACAAGCGTGATCTATTCGGTATCGTTTAAGCTTGCCAAAAAAGTTTCGGGTTAGTGGGCATTAATTCTCCGTACCCGAAAATCGCTGAGCAGTAGGGAGCTATAGGATTTGCCGAATCCTGCCCCCTGATCTTAACCATAAATAGATTTCCTGAGGATAATATGAGCAATATATATGGAGAACAGCATCGGGCCTTGCAACAATCCTTCGATACCGTGCAGTTGGCCGATAGAGTCCAAGAACTGATCGTGCTGCCCGAAATACCCGAACCCCACCAAAGTTTCATTGAATCACGCGACATGTTCTTTCTCACCACGGTCGATCACCGTGGCTATCCCACCTGCTCCTACAAAGGCGGGGCACCCGGTTTCGTCAAGGTGCTGGATAGTAGCACTTTGATTTTCCCCAGTTACGACGGCAACGGCATGTTCCTGTCTATGGGCAACATCACCGCCAATAATAAGATCGGCATGCTGTTTATCGATTTCGAGAACCCGCATCGATTAAGAGTACATGGCATTGCCAGTATTGAGCAAAACGATACTCTGCTTGAATCATTTCTGGGCGCGGAATTGCTGGTGCGGGTTACGGTGACGGAAATATTTGTTAATTGTCCGCGCTATATCCACCAGTACCACCGGCTAAATACCTCCAAATATGCGCCCCAGCCTGGTTGTGAAACCCCGCCACAACCGCAATGGAAGCGCATAGATGCCATCCAGGATGCATTGCCTGCCGCCGCAAAAAATATAGCCGAGCAAATGGGCGGCACCATCACGCCGGAACAATACGGGGAGTTGTTGATGCAGGGGCAAGGCTGATGAATCAGTTTAATTCAAACAGTAAAAGTATTGACACAATCGATTTTTTGTCTGACCATAGTTTTTACGGTGATGTTGCGAGTGTTGTTTCGTGAGCCCGCCGACTCAAGAAAAAATACCGATCCGTTAAACTTTAGAACCATTTTATGACTAGCGTTTCAAATTTATAATGATGAACGTCAAAGAAAAAATGTCTGCAGTTGTCAACGCTCAACCTGAAGATAGCAGTATAGACGAAATTTTACGAGAACTCGCGTTTTTACGTATGATTGAAAAAGGGTTGGATGATTCCCGTCAAAACCGCATGATCCCTCATGCGGAAATGAAGCAGCGCATGCTTAAATGGCGGAAATAAATTGGACAGATGAAGCCGAATTATGGCTGAAGGAAATATACGACTATATCGCGCAGGATAAACAACAGGCTGCTGAAAATGTTATATTCGGGATTTTTCAAAAAGTTGATCTTCTAGCCGATCATCCTGAAATAGGACATTTTTATCGAAAGGAAACTGATGGCGATATCCGTATTTTGTTATATGGGCATTATCGCATTGCCTATATTATAAAGAACCAATCGCAAATCGACATTTTAGGCGTATTTCATGGAGCGCTCAATATCGATCTGCTGATCTAATGTAATTACACTAAATACTAAGTTGAGGATCAGGTATCAACAATTAGACCCCATACGTTCGGTTTAATGTTTGATTGTTGATGCCTGACCCCACGTGTACATAGTCTTTCATATAGAGCTGGATTTGTTAGGCGGCATTGATGCTATCTAAAAAGCGAATATTTTTAGACAAGATTAAGCGGGGTAAAACTTCGATTTTATCAGGCATCGACAGTCAAAGTTCGACCCTTTACTTTTGGCTTCCGGTGAGACAATTTTGATCGATGGCAGTTGCTGCTTACCCAACTGACATCGTCCAAAAAGCATAAAAAATGTGGCTAAGCATGGTGAGATGAGCTTAATTCAAACGGTAAAATATTGACACAATCGATTTTTTGTTTGACCATACTTTTTAAGCTGATGTCGCGAGTGTTGTTTCGTGAGTCCGCCGAATCAAGAAAAATACCGATCCGTTAAACTCTGCCGATGATACCCACATCGTTTGTAAATTAAATGATTGCCACAAAAAGTCGTAGCCAGATTACGATAAGTATCATGCCGCCCAGTAAGAAAGGAATCATGCGATGACGTACATTATTGTAAGTGGTATGAATATAGGAATGGATAAAACGGCTGCCGACATATAACCATGCCAGGCTGAGATATATAAAGTCGGTTTGTTTTGTTATATAGATCATTAGCGCAACCACATAAAACAACACCGGTATTTCCAGCAAGTTCTCAAAATTCCGACTCACTTTTACTAGATAGTCAGGTGGTTCATAGCCGCGGTTGAGTTCGTAGTACCGCCGATTCAGATCACCCTGCTTGACAGCCTTAAATCTCAGCTTGGCCATCCACAGCGAAATAAAAAAAGTAAATCCGCCTAATGCAAAAACCGGCAACAGAATGCTTTCTTGAGTCATAGGGCTTCACATCTTGCTTGGTTTGATTCCCTTGTTTATCGGGGCTTATAGGCCGAAAATGGCCTTTTCGGCCAGCTCGAAAATCCGGCAGCCTAAGGCTTAGCGGCAATATGCTTAACCGCTTCAGCGACAATATCCAGTAATTCCTGATCACCTTTCTCCACATAAGCAATAATCTGCTTACGCATGCGTGGCTCCCAAAAATTGCGGATGTGTTGCTCCACACCTTGAATGGCCAATACTCTGTCCGGCTCAGATTTGAAAAAAGCGCCGATGTTGTTGGCCATTTTGATTAAATTGCTGTTATCCATGAGTTTTATGCGATTGAGGCTTGATAGTGGGTTAAACGATGAGGATGAGTATAAATTACATGATTGTCATTGCGGGTAAAACCCACCAGCGTCAGACCGCATTCTTCGGCCAACTGAATGGCCAATGCGGTGGGCGCAGAAATCGCCGCCAACAGAGTAATGCCGACACTGGAGGCTTTCTGTACCATTTCATAACTGGCGCGGCTGGTTACCAGCAGCCAGCCGGCTTCAAAATTGGTTTCAGCTTTGGCCAGGGCGCCAATCAGCTTGTCCAGCGCGTTATGCCGTCCCACATCTTCCCTGACCACAGTCACACCTTGCGGGGTCAACCAGCCGGCAGCATGTACTGCGCCGGTCAATTGATTTAACGACTGTTTTTGGTACATGGCTGTCATGGCTCCGCTTAACAGCTGGGCATCCAGCGCCAGCCCGGCTTTGACCGGGCGTGGCCGTCTGATCGCCTGTTCCAGCGTAGTTGCACCGCATAAACCACAGCCGGTGCGGCCTGTCATATTGCGGCCTTTGCCGTGTAACTGCTCAAAACGCGGCTCCGGGATAGTCATGCGCACTTCCACACCTTTAGAGCGTTGCACCACCCGGATACTTTGCAGTTCAGCCGGATGAGCAATAATTTCTTCGGTCAAGCTGAAGCCCAGCGCAAAATCTTCCAGATTCAGCGGCGTGGTCAGCATCACCACATGCGGCAGCTGGTTATATACCAGCACTACCGGCACTTCTTCGGCAACACAGTCCTCTTTCTGAGTGTGATCCGGGCCGCGCCAGTAATCAAAAGTTGCCTTCCGATAACTGGCCCAACCCAACTCACTGATAGCATCCATTAACAGAGTAAACCTTATTCAGCGGTACTGAAAATCCGGTTTTCCAGTAAAGCCAACTGATCGTCGCTAAAGCTTTGGTATTGTGCTTGCCATTCTGATGGCTGCGCCACCTTGGCTACATGCACTGCCGTTACTTTATATTCAGGACAGTTGGTTGCCCAGTCTGAATTGTCAGTGGTAATTACATTAGCTCCAGAATGAGGGAAATGGAAAGTGGTATAAACCACACCCGGCTGCATGCGGTCGGTAATTATGGCATGCATCACGGTTTCACCGGCACGGCTTTTTACCCCAACCCAGTCGCCATCGGCAATACCCAATACTTCAGCATCATGCGGATGGATTTCCAGGCGGTCTTCGTCATGCCAGGCCACATTCTCGGTGCGGCGGGTTTGGGCGCCCACATTGTACTGCGACAGAATCCGGCCTGTGGTCAGAATCAATGGATATTCCCGGTTAGTCCGTTCCGGTGTGGCAATATACTCAGTGTTCAGGAAGCGGCCTTTACCGCGCACAAACGTATCGGCATGCATAATCGGTGTACCTTCCGGCGCACTATCATTGCAAGGCCATTGAATACTGCCCAATTCATCCAGTTTTTCATAACTAACCCCGGCAAATTGCGGTGTCAGGCTGGCAATTTCCGCCATAATTTCAGACGGATGACTGTAATGCATCGGATAACCCAGGGCATTGGCCAGATCCTGAGTCACTTCCCAGTCTTCCTTGCCTGCCAATGGAGTCATTACTTTGCGTACTGGCGAAATTCGGCGTTCGGCATTGGTAAAGGTGCCGTTTTTCTCCAGGAAGGAAGAGCCCGGTAAAAACACATGAGCAAATTTTGCCGTTTCGTTCAGAAAAATATCCTGTACTATCAGGCAGTCCAGAGAACGCAGGGCATGATGCACATGTTGAGTATCCGGATCGGACTGGGCGATATCTTCACCTTGTACGTACAGGCCTCTAAAAGTGCCGTCAATTGCGGCAGCAAACATATTCGGAATCCGTAACCCCGGTTCAGATTCCAGTTTCACACCCCAGGCCGTTTCAAACAAAGCCCGGGTGCTGGTGTCGGAAACATGCCGGTAGCCGACAAACTCATGCGGGAAAGACCCCATATCGCAGGAACCCTGCACATTGTTCTGGCCGCGCAGCGGATTAACACCCACACCTTCCCGGCCGATATTGCCGGTCGCCATCGCCAAATTGGCGATACCGATCACAGTAGTAGAACCTTGGCTGTGCTCAGTGACGCCCAAGCCATAATAGATCGCGCCATTACCTGCTTCAGCATATAAACGGGCGGCAGCACGTAATTCTTCAGGATTAACCCCACTGAGTTCCGCTATCGCTTCAGGAGAATGTTGCGGCAGCGACACAAAAGTTTTCCATTTTTGGAAAGACTCCACATCACAACGCTCATTCACAAAAGCTTCATCAGTCAAACCTTCGGTAACAATCACATGGGCTAATGCCGTGACAACCGCCACATTGGTGCCGGGACGCAGTTTCAAATGATATTCAGCCTTGATGTGCGGGCTTTTTCTGACCAGATCAATGCTGCGCGGATCAATGACTATCAGTTTCGCACCTTCACGCAGGCGGCGTTTCATCAAAGAGCCGAATACCGGGTGACCATCGGTAGGATTAGCGCCGATCACCAAAATCACATCGGCCAGTTTTACCGAATCAAAAGTCTGGGTGCCGGAAGATTCCCCGAAAGTGGTTTTCAAACCATAACCGGTAGGAGAATGGCAAACCCGGGCGCAGGTATCCACATTATTATTGCCGAAACCAGCGCGGATCAGCTTTTGCACCAGAAAGGTTTCTTCATTGGTGCAGCGTGATGAGGTAATGCCGCCGATGGAATGACGACCATATTTGCCCTGAATTTGTTTCAGACGGCTGGCTGCATACTGGATGGCTTCCTCCCAACTGACAACCCGCCACGGATCGCTGATTTTGTCGCGAATCATCGGGGTGGTGATGCGGTCCTTATGGGTGGCGTAACCAAACGCAAATCGGCCTTTCACGCAGGAGTGACCATGATTGGCGCCGCCGTTTTTGTCCGGTACCATGCGCACCAATTGTTCGCCTTTCATTTCGGCGCGGAAAGAACAGCCCACGCCGCAATAAGCGCAAGTTGTAATGGTGCTGTGTTCCGGTTGACCGTGATCTATAACCGATTTTTCCATTAAAGTTGCGGTCGGGCAGGCTTGTACACAAGCGCCGCAAGATACGCACTCGGATTCCATAAAGGCCTGATCCTGACCCGGAGACACATGCGATTCAAAGCCACGTCCCGAGATAGTCAGGGCAAAAGTGCCTTGCACCTCTTCGCAAGCCCGCACACAACGGGAGCAGACGATACATTTCGAGGGATCAAAACTGAAGTAAGGATTGCTGGTGTCTTTGTCGGCACCCAGGTGGTTTTCGCCGGCAAAGCCATAACGTACATCACGCAAACCCACCGCGCCTACTGTGTCTTGCAGTTCGCAATCGCCGTTGGCGGCGCAGGTCAGGCAGTCCAGCGGATGATCAGATATATACAGCTCGGCAATACCCTTGCGGATAGTCGCCAGCTTTTCGTTTTGGGTGTGTACTTTCATGCCTTCGGCAACCGGTGTGGTGCAAGAGGCCGGATAACCACGCGCACCATCGATTTGCACCAGACACATCCGGCACGAACCAAAAGGCTCCAGGCTATCGGTGGCACACAGTTTCGGGATGCTGATACCGGCTTCCGCCGCTGCTCGCAAGACCGAAGTGCCGGAATTCACCACCACCTTGTGGCCGTCGATTTCCAGACTGACTTTGTCCTGGCCTGAGCTGACGGGAGTTCCATAATCAATTTCAAAATTGGCTGACATAAAGCTATCTCCTAATTAATCGATTAGGCTTTGGTGGTTTCGAGGCCAAAGTCTTCTGGGAAATGATTCAGCGCGCTTAACACCGGGAAAGGTGTCATGCCGCCCATTGCACACAAAGACCCAAAGGTCATGGTATTGCATAAATCGCGTAACAATTCCGTGTTTTTATCTTTCTGTACACCGTCAACAATTCGGTCTATCACTTCAACACCGCGTGTTGAACCAATCCGGCAAGGTGTGCATTTGCCGCAGGATTCTTCAACGCAAAATTCCATCGCATAACGGGCCATATCCGCCATATTGACGCTCTCATCATGCACCACTATCCCGCCATGACCCAATACTGCAGAAATAGCGGCAAAAGCTTCATAATCCAGCGGCGTATCAAATTGGTCGGCGTGCAGATAAGCGCCAAGCGGGCCACCCACCTGCACTGCGCGGATAGGCCGGCCGGTTGCCGAACCGCCGCCGTAATCATAAAGAATTTCCCGCAGGGTAATGCCGAAAGCGGCCTCGAACAAGCCAGAGTGCTTGATATTGCCGGCCAGTTGGATCGGCAGACTGCCGCGCGAGCGGCCGGTACCAAAATCGCGGTAATATTCACCGCCCTTATCCAGGATGATAGGCACAGAAGCTAGCGAAATCACATTATTGACTATGGTAGGTTTACCGAATAGGCCGACAATAGCCGGTAATGGGGGTTTAAATCTCACCAGGCCGCGTTTACCTTCCAGGCTTTCCAGTAAAGAGGTTTCCTCGCCGCAGATATAAGCCCCGGCACCACGGCGTACTTCCAGGTGGAAAGTTTTACCACTGTTTTGAATATTTTCGCCCAAATAACCGTTTTCATAAGCAGCGGCAATGGCCTGATTAAGAGCAATTTCTGCATGCGGATATTCGACGCGCAGATAGATATAGCCCTGGGTTGCGCCAACCGCCAAGCCTGCGATAGTCATGCCTTCAATCAACACAAATGGATCGCCTTCCATAATCATCCGGTCAGAGAAAGTGCCGGAATCACCCTCGTCGGCATTACAAACGATATATTTTTGGTCGCTGGGTGCGTTCAGCACCGTATTCCATTTAATCCCGGTTGGGAACGCCGCACCGCCTCTGCCGCGCAAACCCGAATCGCTGACTTGTTTAACAATTTCCGCAGGCTGTAGCGCCAGTGCGTTTTTCAGGCCTCGGTAGCCGTCATATTTGATGTAATCACTAATGCTGACCGGGTCGGTCAAACCCACCCTGGCAAAAGTCAGGCGTTGCTGATTTTTAAAAAACGGCAATTCCTCAATATTACCCAGATACAAAGGATGTTCAGTTCCTTTCAATACACCGGCATCCAGTAGGGCATTAACATCCTCCACTTGTACTGGCCCATAAGCCACTCGGCCTTCAGCAGTTTCCACCTCAATTAAAGGCTCCAGCCAGAACAGCCCGCGTGAACCGTTACGGACGATCTCAATATCCAGACCTTTGCTGGCGGCATAGCCTGCAATAGCCGTTGCGACTTGCTCAGCACCTAGGGATAGTGCGGTGGAATCACGGGAAATAAATAAGCGAGTCATTATTCGGCACCTTGATATGAGGCTAAAAGTTTATCGAATCGTTCCGGGCTGACTCGGCCATACACTGCGTTATCAATGGTGATAGCCGGTGAGCAGCCGCAGTTGCCCAGACAATAGACCGGTTCCAGAGAAAATTTACCGTCCGCACTGGTTTCATGGAAATCAATGCCTAGCGCTTGCTTGGCGTGATTTTCCAGAGCCTTGCTACCCATGGACTGGCAGGATTCGGCGCGGCAGATATGTATAGTGTGCTGCCCCGGCGGCGTTTCCCGGAAATAATGATAGAAACTGATCACCCCGTGGACTTCAGCATGCGATAAATACAAAGCACTGGCAATGTCAGCAACAGCAGCCGGTGGAATATAACCCAGCGTATCCTGAATGCTGTGCAGAATAGGCAATAAATTGCCAGGCATGGTCAGATGGTCATCCAATATAGCCAGCACTGTGGATTTTTGATTTTGATAGTCTTGCATCATCGGCTCTGTAAAAAATGACGAAAATTTAGCGGCAGCTATTTAATCACGAACAAACCGGGCTTGGCAATTTGACCAGGCACCCATAAGCCATGATTTATCGGCAAATTGCCGGTTGTAATGGCTTGGATCAGCGGCTTAAGGGTAAGTTCGGCGCAAAAAAATATTTCATCTAACTATTATAAATGATAATAGTTTGCATTAAATAATTATTTTTATGGGGTTTTTAGCTGGAAATTCAGGGTTTTCAAAACCATTCAGTCAAAATCGTTTTCAGCGTAGATACGCTCGGATTGTGTAAACCACAAGCTGAGCACTTTTAATTTCATTAACTGTTGACAGCTTGCTTGCCAGTAAGGTCCAAGTGGTTCAAGACTTGATTCAGCTACCCCAAAAACGAAAACCGGCAGGGCCGACCGCGCCAGGCGGTAAGCATTCTGCCGGATTAAGGTGCCAAGTAACGGAAAAATTATTTGGCTGGCTTTTCTTCGGCAGGAGCCGGTGCTGGAGCCGCCGCAGGTGCAGCTTCTTCAGCCGGTTTTGCTTCAGCTTCAGGTTTGGCTTCAACTGCCGGCGGCAGCAGAATTTCAACTTGCGCGGTTTTACGCAAATTTTCAATAAATGCCTGAACTTTCTCACGTTGCAACAGCGAACGGATTTGCTCTTTAACAGCTTCCAGCGGTGGCGGTGTCAGGGCTCTGGAATCTTCTCTCAAGATCACATGCCAGCCGAACTGAGTTTGTACTGGTTGTTTGGTGAATTTGCCGTTTTCCAGCGCCACAACGGCTTCAGAGAAAGGGGCAACCATACGATCAGCCGTAAACCAGCCCAAATCGCCACCTTCAGAGCCCATAGGATCAATAGAATGTTTTTTGGCCAATGCAGTAAAGTCAGCGCCTTTTTCCAGTTCAGCAATCAATTTTTTAGCTTCATCTTCGGTTTTCACCAGAATGTGCCGAGCTTTATATTCAGCACCCAGATTAGCCATTTTCGAATCATATTCTTTTTTAACATCTTCATCGGTAATCGGATTGGTTTTCAGGTAATCCTGAATTGCCGCTTGCGATAACAATGAATTTTTGACTGTGTTCAAGCGTTCAACCAGTTCTGGAGTTTTATCCAGATGTTTTTGTTTGGCTTGTTGAATCAGTAGTTCGCGCTGAATTAATTCTTCCAGTAATTGTTCTTTAGGCAAAGTTTGGCCTTGGCTACGTTGGGCCAATTCCTTTTCCAAGGTTTCCAGCGTAGTTTTGCCAATATAAACCCCATTCACGGCAGCAGCGGCATTTTCTTTAGTAACGGCTGGAGCAGGCGGAATACCTTCAGCATCGTTCGTTTTGTCTTCAAAGCAGCCTGGCAGCATGGTTGCGCTGGCCAAAAGCAATGGGATGAGTTTTAATTTCATTGTTTAATTTCCTGTTGAGTTTTCGGATGGTGTTAAAGCATTAATGCTGAGTGCATGGATTTCTTCTTTCATCAGCTCATTAAGTACCTGATAAATCAGCTGGTGGCGCTTCACCAAAGACAGGCCCTCAAAACTTTCGGCAACTATAGTCACATAAAAATGACCGCCACCTTTTCGATTGCCGGAATGTCCAGCGTGGCTTGCGCTTTGGTCAATAATCTCAATAATGTCGGGATTAAAAGCTTCTTTAAGTTTTACTTTGATAACTTCACTGGTCATTGCGGAAATACCTGTTTAAAAGGTTTTACAGTAACACGGGCATAAACGCCCGCAGCCGTATAAGGATCGGCCGCCGCCCAGGTTTGGGCTGCATCCAGACTGGCAAATTCGGCAACAATCAAGCTCCCGGTAAAACCGGCTTCACCTGGGTTTTCTACATCAATTGCAGGATGCGGCCCGGCCAAAACCAGCCGGCCCAAATCCTGAAGCGCGTGCAGTCTGGCCAAGTGGGCAGTTCGGGTTGCCAAACGCAGGTTTAAGCTGTTTGGGTGGTCTTCACCAATAATCGCGTACAACATTATTCTTTACTCTCAGGGCCGGGTGCATATTTATACAGAAAAGCCATTTGCACCACGATAAAAATCAGCATCAAACCCGGTACTCCAAAAGTTTTAAAGCTCACCCATTCATCCGTGGTGTAATGACTCATCACATATAAATTGATAAAGCCGATACTGATAAAAAAGGCCGACCAGCTCAGGTTCAGACGTTTCCAAATCGGTAAAGGCAATTCAATATTATGGCCCATCATCCGTTCGATCACGGTTTTTTTGCCCACAAACTGACTCAGCAAAAACGCCAGACCAAATAACCACTCCATCACTGACAATTTCCATTTAATAAATTGCTCGTCTTGCAAATACAGAGTGGCACCACCCATTACCACAATTAAGGCCAGGGTGATCCACTGCATGGTTTCAACTTTGCGGTATACCAGTTTATAAATAATAACCTGGAGCAGCGTAGCCACAATAGTAACCCCGGTCGCGATATAGATATCGAACAGTTTGTAAGTAACAAAAAACAGGACAATAGGAAAAAATTCTAAGAATGGCTTCATGGTAAATAACTGGGAAAATGATAGACAGAGATGAAAATTAATTCCTAAATTTAAAGCGTCTGCAACTGACGTAGGAGGTTTTTTCTTGATTTTGAATAAGACTAAAATCCTTTTCCGGTATGAATAAGCAATTGAATGCAAACAATCCCTGGCTAATTGTAACAACAACTTAAAGCTAAGCCCACAAGTCTGATTGAATAAAACCACGTCGCTAAAACGCCCATAGCCAATCAGCTATATCCCGGCATTGTATGATCTTGCTATTAAATTGTATACAACAACACCGCAAATAGGTTAAGTAATCCAGACTCAACCCCAGGGCAAGCCATTAAGTTGATGACTATGCCGGATGCCCGGCCATCACCACCAAGCTCTGTTCACGCCTCCAAGTCCAGCTCATCCAGCTGAGCTATTCGGCAAAATTTCGCCGCCAATTGGTATAAAATGGGTTTATTGTTTAACAGATACCTAAATAAGCGCATCAATCAAATTTTGAGGAAGCCCGATGAGCAATGACATCACCACTGAATTGGAAGCGGCGGCTTTCCGGCGTTTGCTGGAACATTTGCGCCAGCACCCGGAAGTGCAAAACATCGAATTAATGTTGTTGGCCGACTTTTGTCGCAATTGTCTGGCCAAATGGTATGCCGCTGCAGCCCAGGAGCGTGGGCTAAGTCTGGATTACGAACAAGCCAGAGAAATAATTTATGGTATGCCGTACAATGAATGGAAGGATCTTTATCAGTTGGAAGCCACCCCGGCTCAACTGGCAAGTTACGATGCCAAACAAGCTTTAAAGCGCCAGTCATGACAAGTACACAGCAATACGATGCCATGTTTTCCGGTATCATCGGTCAAGACTATCAAATGTTGAAACTAATTTGCCCGTATGCGATAGAGATGAGCCGTCTGGTGGCAGAGCAGGTGGCTGGTACCCAACGTCCTGATACACCCCTGACAGTGGTAGAGTTAGGCGGCGGTACCGGCATTACCACTCTGGCGATCTTGATTGCCGCAGATAATGCCAACGTACTTAGCGTTGATAACGAACCCACCATGCAAAACCAGGCGCGGCAAAATCTGCAGGAATGGTCAGCGCAAGGCCGTTTGCGGTTTAGCGGCGCTGATGCCTTAACTGCATTACGCAACTTGGCGACAGCCAGTATCGACGTATTAGCCTCGGCCTATACCTTGCATAATTTTCCGGCAGATTATCGGATTCAGGTGTTACAGGAAGCCTATCGGGTACTGGTGCCGGGTGGCCGCTTTATCAATGGCGACCGCTATGCCCTGGACGATATCGTCACCCATACCCGCAATACCCAGCACGAAGTAGCAGGCTATTTCAAAGTCTTGACTGATATGCAGCGCCTAGATCTACTGGAACACTGGATTATCCACTTATTTAGTGACGAGTCCGAAAACTATATCATGCGCGAAGCTGAAGCCCGCCGGCAAATGGTTGCCGCTGGTTTTCAGCATATCAAGATTCACCAGCGCCTGGATGTTAATGCCCTGCTGACCGCAGAAAAATAATTCTGATTCCCCTGATGCAAACCCTAAACTATCGAGTATAGAGATGGAAGATTCCAGCCAAGACCCTAGCAGCAAACCCCGTAAAACCTCTTTAACCGACACCAGTTCCTTAGAGTCTAACCGTGCTAAACAGGTTGGCGATATCGATGATCAGGATGTCATAGACCGGCTGTTAATAGACGATGATCTGCCGCCGTTTACTGAACCTGAAGCCTATCAGGATTTTGCCGAAATCCAGCTCAGTCCTGGTACCAGCGATGCCCTGGTCGAAGATTTGGCCGAATTTGCCGATGTCGATGATAACAAGCACCGGGTGGAAAATATAGAAGAAATCACTACCCCCGAGTTGGATGCTTTAGACCAAGTGGCCGGCATTGCAGAATTCAGCGCAGAGCCTGCAGAGGTGGATTTTCCTGCTCCAGGCTTAACCGTTCACACCCCGACAGCATCGGCAAAGCCTTTGCATAGCACGCCGTCATCGACAACTGATAATAATGGCGATCTGGAACAAGGCGCTGAACTGGCGGCCCTGGCTAGCCAGATTATCGCTTTGCAAAACCGCCAGCTTCATCTAACTCAGGAACTTGCCGAAAAAGCCAATAAAGCTGAATTAGCCAGATTTCAAAGCGACATCGATGCCATCATCCAGACGCAATATAATAACGGCAAGCGCCAATCCGCGCCGCCGACTCAGCGCCAGACCGTAAAATCGGCATATTTTGCCAACAGTTTGGCCGTGCTGGCCATTGCCGTTGCTGCGGGTCTGGGTTATGGTTTACAGCAGGCTGACCAGCGCATTACGGCACTAAATGAAACCACGGTACAGTTACAGACCTTGCTCAGTAATCCGACCAGTAGTGAAGACAATCAGGAGGATAAAGCGGCATTGCAAAAAAAACTTGATGACCTTACCGCCGCAGATATAGTGCTGACTGAGCAAGTTGCCGACCTCAATAAAGCCTTAAAAAACGAAACCGTATCCACTAAAACCACACTTAGCCTGGGCAAGCAACTGGCGGGCTTAAGCAGCCAAAACAAACAAACCGATGCGGCAGTACAGGCTTTGGAAACCAAGTTGGCAGCCATAGAAAAAAACCGAGCACCTGCAGCGCATGGGCAACTAACAACCGCCTCACCGGCCAAGTCTGAGAAAAAGTCGGCCGAGCCTGAAAAAAAAACGGCGGAAATCGAAAAAAAGCCCACAGACAACAGCGAAGACAACTGGTCGGTAAGTCTAGTCGCGTTTAAGCAGGATTGGTACGCCAAACGCATTGCCGACGAATATGCCGGCAAAGGCGTACCAGTTAAAGTCAGTAGAACTCAGGCCAAAGGTGAAAACTGGTATCGTTTGAGCGTGGATGGTTTTAAAAATCAGACGGATGCCAACAGCTATGCTGCCAAAGTCAAAAAAACTCTGAATCTGGATTCAGTGCTGGTGTTGCGCGCCAGTTCAACACAAAATTAAGGCCATGTTGCAGCAAAAGCTCATCGTGGCCATTTCGTCGCGGGCCCTGTTCAATCTTGATGCTTCTCACCATATTTTTGAAACCCAGGGCATGGAAGCTTTTTGCCGCTATCAAATCGAGCATGAAAACGAAATACTCGACCCCGGTTTCGGCTTTGCGCTAGTCAAAAAATTTTTGGATCTCAACAGCGCATTTCCGGCTCAGCCTCTGGTAGAAATCATTCTGCTCTCACAGAACAGTGCCGATACCGGTTTGCGTATTTTCAACTCCATCAACCATTACGGGCTGGCGATTAGCCGCGCCGCGTTTACCAGCGGGGTATCACCCTATGCCTACATCCCGGCCTTCGGCGCTGATTTGTTTTTGTCGGCAAATGCCGGCGATGTCCGGAAAGCCCTGGCAGCCGGCTACGCCGCCGCCACTATCATAGCCGGCGCCACCGCCAACACCTCTGAACAATTACGCATCGCCTTCGATGGAGATGCTGTGCTGTTCTCAGACGAAGCCGAAACTATCTACCAACAGCATGGCCTGGCGGCTTTTACCGACAATGAACGAAAACATGCCCATCAACCGCTGCCCGGTGGCCCTTTAAAAGGGTTTCTCAGTGCTTTGCATCGTATCCAGACTCATTTCGATCAGCAGAATCTGGCACCCATCCGGACTGCCTTGGTCACTGCTCGGGCTGCCCCCGCGCATGAGCGGGTAGTCAGAACTTTGCGGGCCTGGGGTATCCGAATCGACGAGGCCATATTTTTGGGTGGGATGGACAAAGGCCCATTTTTGCAGGCGTTTGGTGCGGACATATTCTTCGATGACCAGAAAGGTCATTGCGAGTCTGCTGAATTACACCAGATAACGGCAGCTCACGTCCCGCATGGCGTCAAGAATCAAAGCTGAGGGTAAGCAATCAGACTCGTCCCTGAGTCAAAAACAGCCAAAAACTAAAAAAATTAAAGCGAGCTTTGCAGTTTGCGACGGCCGGCCAGGGTTAAGCCGCCCAAGGCGCTGGCCATCAGCCAAAATGCGCCGGGTACCGGCACTGCAGCAGCACTAAAGCTGAAGGTGGCGCCATAAACATTATTACCGTCTTGTGCCGCAGTATAAGCATTATTGCCGCCGGCAATAATCGTATAATTGCCAGGGCCGAGCAGCAGATTAACAATTGAGGCCGTGCCGGCTACACCCGGACTGACAGACGCACTGGTGATGAAATTAACCGTGCGCTCATTAGCAACCGGATCACCATCTTGGGGTTGAGTGGTTAATGAAAACGAAGCCGCAGTATTCACCAGGCCGCGTTGTCCTGAGGCCAATGGGTAAATCGGGTTGGTATCAAATGAATTGGTGACAAATTGGCCGCTATATAAACTGAAGGCCGGTGCCAGCAAAGCCGGTTGTGATGGGTCTCCAAGATCGGTAGAGCTCAGGCTCAGGCTGATATCGGAGGTTTGGGTCAAGGTAAAGCTATACCAGTTCACATCGTCAGTAGTGGCATAAGGAAAGCTTTGGCCTTGTTGCCAGCCGTAATTGGTAAAACTGTCATAACCGCCTATGCCGACCAGACCGTTAATATCTGTATATGAAACATGAGCTTGTGCAGCCTGATTAATACCTAACAGCAGATAGCCCAGCAGCAAGCCGGACATTAAAAAACGTTTCATTGAATTATCTCCATTTAAAAAAGAACTGATCACATCCGAAACTACTGCAAACCAGGATAGTCCGCATATGGCTCGGATTTTTTTGTGCAAATCCTATGCTTAAATTTAAATTAATAATAAATTCAATATCTTGATGTTGTTAAATTAAATATTAACCGTCAGGAGTATCAAAAACTATGTTATTTAACTTGTTCTATCTGAGTTATTTAACATATTTATTGCATAAGCCAGCCCCAACAGAGCCAATAAGCCTGCAAACACAGTCGTATCGCCAAACCGAGAATAAGGCGTAATACCACTCATCGGCACAATAGTGTCAGTTAGCGTGGTGGTGGTAAATGTTGCAGCCTGACTACGCACCTTGCCATCCGGGCCAATAAAACCGGTCACCCCGGTATTGGTCACCCTCACCAAATAGCGCCCAGTCTCCAAAGCCCGCATCTGCGCCATCTGCATATGTTGAAAAGCCTGAGCAGAATCACCAAACCAGGCATCGTTAGTCACATTGACAATATATCCGGCATCGCCAATCTGGCGGCTCACCAACTCGCCAAAGGCATCCTCATAACAAATAGTTGTGACAAAAGCATAACCACCGGCCGTCAACAAGGGCTGACGGTCAGCCCCAGCCGTAAAATCACCTAACGGTATTTCTAACCAGTCCAATACCCAGCCGGAAAGCGGTTGTAGCGGCAAATATTCCCCAAATGGCAGCAAATGGTTTTTGTGGTACAAGGTTGGTTTATCGCTTAATGCCAACACACTATTAAAATATTGATTACCTTCGCCGCCGCTAGGCATACTGACTACCAGATCAGTATCATGCCGCCGGGCTTCTGCCGCCAAGGGGTCGAGATAGGCTGTTTGCACTTGTGATAAAAATGCCGGAATCGCCGTTTCCGGCCAGATGATAACCTTGCTGTCCCAATGTTGTTCAGTCAGATGCCGATAGAGTTGCAGGGTTGTGAGACGTTGATTGGACTGCCATTTTTGATCTTGACTGATATTGCCCTGCACCAATGTAATTTTAATCGGTTCACCCGCAGCCTGAGTCCATGCCACATTTTTCAATAACTGCCCCCCAGCCCAAATGGCCAATATCAGCCAGATATAACGGCTGGACAGCTTGGTCAGCAAAACTTCCGTTAATATAAACGCCGAGACAGCCAATAAAAAACCGATACCATACACCCCAACTAAGGGCGCATAACCCGCCAGCGGCGAATTCAGCTGGCTGTAGGCAATTTGCAGCCATGGAAAACCATTAAGCAAATAATTGCCGCGCAAATACTCCACGCTAATCCACACAAAAGCCGCAGCAAATACCCGCCATCCAGGCCGGGAGTGTCGCATCAGGCGCACCACAACTAATCCGGCCAACGCCGGAAATAGCGCCCAAAAACCCACCAACAGACTCGTCAGCCCAATAGCACTCAAGCCATCAGCGCCACCAAAGTCATGAATGCTGATATATACCCACCAAATACCGGCAGCAAATAAACCGACACCAAATAAATAGGATAGCAGAATAGGATGGTATTTAGTCGGTAACAGCCAGATCCGATAAATAAACATCAAAGCCGGTATTGCTGCATAGCCATAATCATAGGGCGCAAAAGCCAGGGTTAACAGCGCGCCCACGCCTGGAGCCGGCAATAACCATCGCCAGATTGATATTGGAGTCATTATTTAGCTGCAATTAAAATTCAATTCGCCATTTTATTATGCAAAATCGCCGCCCAGGTAAAAAATGCTTAAGTATTTTTCATCAATATTTATCATAAGCCACTCAAAACGGTAGAGCAATTGCAATATTTCATAGCATTTTATAGATTTTTCTAAAGCCAGTCTGATGTCGGTATTACTGTATTTCAATCGAAGTGCAGCCTATTGTTTTATATAAAAAAATATCAGATGGGCGGCAGTTTGGTACCTAACGAATTGCAAAATAGTCAACAAAAGCCCACTCTGATCGTATAATTGACTTCTTTGCATATGGACTATTGGGTATCAAACCCTGAGCAATGAACTATCAACACGCTGTTTTACCTCCACTTTTGCAAGGGCTTATTGATCTTGATCAGCAGCATTTATTAAGTCTGGGCTTAAAAGGAATCGAAAAAGAAAGTTTGCGGATTGCCGGCGATTGCAAAATTTCCCAAACCCCGCATCCGGCAGGCTTAGGCTCGGCTTTGACTCATGCCTATATCACTACCGATTATTCTGAAGCCTTAATGGAGTTTATTACGCCACCGTTTGCCGATATCAAGCAAACCTTGGCCTATATGCATCAAATCCATCAATTTGTCTATCCGCATTTGGCAGATGAAGTATTGCTGGCTACCAGCATGCCTTGCGGGATAGACGGCGATTTAAGTATCCCTATTGCCGAATACGGTAAATCCAATATTGCTAAAATGAAGCATGTTTACCGTAAGGGCCTGTGGCATCGTTATGGCCGCACCATGCAGGCCATTGCCGGGATCCATTTTAACTATTCCATTTCAGAAGAATTGTGGCCGCTATTGCACCAAATCAGCGAGACGGAAAGCACTCTTGAAGACTATATTTCGTCTGCTTATTTTGGCCTGATCAGGAATTTTCAACGTCAGGGCTGGCTGATACTTTATCTGTTCGGCGCATCTCCGGTGATCTGTAAATCCTTTTTCAGCAGCCGCCCGCAGTTAATGCAGGAGTTTGAAGAATTCGATAAAAACAATCTGTATCACCCTTATGCGACTTCGCTGCGGATGAGCGATATCGGTTATAAGAGTAAGAATCAGGCAAATCTTAAAATCAATTACAATTCACTTGATGGCTATGTCGAAAGTCTCAGTTCCGCTATCAATACGCCCTACCCGGAATATGAAAAAATCGGCGTCAAAGTTGATGGCGACTACCGGCAGCTTAATGCCAATATTCTGCAAATCGAGAACGAATTTTACAGCACCATGCGTCCCAAACAAATCGCCAAATCGGGAGAAAAACCCACCTTGGCATTAAAACGGCGCGGTGTCTTATATGTGGAAATGCGTTCCCTGGATTTAAACCTGTTCAATCCCATCGGCATCGAAGAAAGTACAGCCAGATTCATCGAAGCGTTTTTACTCAGCTGTCTGCTGCATGATAGCCCCCGCCAGGGTAGCGAAGAGTTTCAGATTAACAACAGCAACCAATTATTGGTGGCCAATCAGGGCCGCAAACCAGGATTGAAACTCAATAAAAACGGTAAAGCCATCAGCCTGCACGATTGGGCCTACAGTATTTTGTCGGCCATGCAACCAATTTGTGCCATCCTGGATCAGGGCACCATAGACAACCCCTACCAAATGGCCCTGCATCAACAAATGGCGGTAGTGGCCAATACCGCCTTAACGCCATCGGCCCGTATTCTGGCCTGTATGCGCAATAATCAACAGGAATTCGGTTGTTTTGCTACCGATACCTCGGTTTTACACAAACAACTGTTCCTGTCTCAGCCGCTGGATAAACTGAATCAGCAGCGTTTCCAAGATATGGCCGTAGCCTCGCTGAGAAAACAGGCCCATATCGAAGCCAACGACAACTTGAGTTTCGATGACTTCCTCACCCGATACTTTAATCAGGCCTAAAGACTATGAATGCATTCGACATCGCCAGCCTGCAAGCTGAATTACAAGGTAAAAATCCGCGCACCATTTTAAAAACGGCATTAGCAAATTTTGAAAATATTGCCATCTCCTTCAGCGGCGCGGAAGATGTGGTTTTGATTGATATGGCGGTAAAAATCCGTCCCGATATTCAAATATTTTCTCTGGATACCGGTCGTTTGCATGCAGAAACTTACCAATTTATCGAACAAGTACGCAAACATTACCAGATTGAGATCGAGCTGTTGAGTCCAGATTTTCATAGTTTGGACAGTTTTGTCAAACAAAAAGGTCTATTCAGTTTTTATGAAGACGGACATCATGAATGTTGCGGTATTCGCAAGGTAGCACCTTTGCGGCGGAAATTAGCTAATCTGGATGCCTGGATTACCGGTCAGCGTAAAGATCAAAGTTTGGATACTCGTAGCGATATACCCGAAGCTCAGCTTGACACCAGTTTTTCCAGCGCCGAGCAAAAAATTTACAAATTTAATCCGCTGCTGAACTGGAGCTCTGCCCAGGTCTGGGACTATATAGAAGCCTATCAGGTGCCCTATAACAGCCTGCACGCGCAAGGCTTTATCAGCATAGGTTGCCAGCCCTGTACCCGTCCGGTCTTGCCTAATCAGCACGAAAGAGCCGGCAGATGGTGGTGGGAAGATACCGCCAAAAAAGAATGTGGTTTACATGCCGCTAATCTAAAAGATTAAACGTCAAAGCCTCGTTTAGCCTAGTAGTCGACCATTCTTAATTTTGCCGAATACGGCGTAGGATGCGCTGAACGCAGTGATGGGCAGCAATACGAACGATGCGCCTCCAGGAGTTGGCACATCCTAATTCCAGTTGGTCAACCACAAGCAAAGCGCCAGTCTGGTCAATAACGACCAGACTGGCTTCCTGATTGAGCTGCTCAGCATTACTTTGTGGCAACTGTCATATATTAAATAAATCACCGCACAAAGTTTTGCAAATTCGGATAATATGCTAAGCTTTGCTGCTAGTGTGAAACTCTTCATAATCACCAACACATAGCCCGAAGCGCCATCAGCACCAAGCCCAAGCATTTGGCACGATCAGGCCGATACAGGTCTGTTAGCGACATAAATAGAGAGTCAAATTATGACCACATATAAGCAATCCTACCTGATAGCAGGCGGCCTAACTATTAGCTCCCAGGCCAACGCGACTAGCGTTAGTCCATTAACCGCGGACTTATCGGCTCAGCCGGTATTGAGTAAAGTCAGTTATAACGCCGACACCGGGCTGCTAATCTTAACTGGTAGTCATTTCACAGGTGCCGCCAATGCATACACTGTCACTGACCTCAGCTTTAGCGGAGATAATCAGCTCAGTTATACCCTCAGCAGTGCCAGTAGTGTGGTCGGCACCCCCGGCAGTACCCGTCTTAGCATACAAGTTTCCAAAACAGACCAACAATATCTGGATGGTTTACTGAATAAAAACGGCAGTCATGCCGCTGACGGTGTGGCCTACAGTCTGAGTGCGGCCAGTGGTTGGCAAGTCGGCGCCAATGCCGTCAGTGTCGCAAATGTAAGCGTTGCCAAGCTTAATCAGCCTGTTATTGCATCGGTTAGTTATAATGCTGCGACCGGCGTTTTTGCTATTACCGGCAGTCATCTCACATATCACGGCAACAGCAATACCAGTATCGCAGTTGCCGATTTCAGTTTCAGCGGTATTCACGGTAAATATGCTTTCAATAGCCTAAACGATACCGTTTCGTCTTTTATTACTACCGGGAACGTCAGCAGTTTTTACATTCAGTTGAACAGCGCCGACCAGGCCTCAGTTAACAGTTTGGTTGCCGATAACGGCAAAAGCTCCCAAGGTCACGCCTATAAACTGGCTGTCAGTGCCCATTGGGATAGCGATAGCGGTGCCGCTGCCAGTAAAGCAGTTACCGTCAGTGGCCTGCTGCCCAGCATCACTCATGCCGGTTATGATGCCGGCACTGGTGTTCTCAGTCTCAGCGGCCATAACTTCACAAAAGCCCTTAGTGATTACCCGCTTACCAATCTGAGCATAACTGGTGACGGTAATAATTCATACAGCCTCAGTCAGGATAGTATCGTCAAAACGGTTGCCGACACAGCGCTGACTATTAAGCTTTCCAGTGCCGACCAACTAGCGGTTGACGGTTTACTCAACAAAAACGGCATATTGGCCAATGATGGCAGCACTCATTATCAAATCAGCGCCGCTGCCGGCTGGGATGCCGGGGCTGCTGCAGCCGATACTGCACTGACCGTCAAAAAAGCGGCTTTGCCCAGCTTGAATAAAGTCAGTTATGATGCTGCCACCGGCGTGTTTACCATTACCGGTAATCATCTTGCCAATCACGGCAGCAGTAACGGTATTGCTCTGGCTAACTTCAGTTTAACGACTGGTAACGGCAGCTACACATTTAGCGCCAGCGACGACAGCGTCAGTCAACTCAGCACCAAGCGTTTTAGCATCAACTTAAGCAGTACCGATCAAGCCACCGTTAACAGCTTGTTAAGCGATAACGGCAAAGGTCCGCTTGGTCAAGCTTATAATCTGGCCGCAACGGCTAACTGGGATAGTGACAGTGGCGCTAAAATCAAAACCCTTGCTGTCAATGTCAGCGGTTTGCCGACTGTATTGACGGATGTTATCTACAAAGCCGGCAGCGGTATTCTCAGTCTGATCGGTAATAATCTGCCCAGCAACGCCAAAGCTTATCATGTGTCGGCCCTGACCATTGCCGATGCCACCACCAATACCAGTTATACTCTAAAAGACGCCAGTGTTATCAAGGGTAAACCCAATACTGATCTGGTCAATATCCAGTTATCAGCCAGTGATAAAGCCGCTGCTGATAAATTGTTTGCCGGCGCCATTGATCATACTGGATTTGGCGGCTCTGGCGGCATGGACATTTATGATCTCAACGCCGAGAGCGGCTGGGTTACTGGAGCTGGAGCAATTTCCGCTGAAACGCTCACTGTTATTGCCTCGCAACCATTATTGGGCGGGGGTAATCCAGGTTCAACCACCAACCTCAATTCTATATTAGGCTTTAGCCTAATCGCGCCACTCGCTACCACTAGTTTGGTAAGCGCTAAAATTTCTCTGGATCAGGCCTTAACCGGCAACCCGGTCACTATCAATAGTTTTTTAGCGGATAGCGGCCAGTTAGAACTGTCCCAAACTGTTTATACCGCCTTCACCGGCATCAATATAGACAGTAATCATTTCAGCAATGCCACTACCGCTGCCAGCCCCAACGATTATCTCTACTACGATGCCAACACCGGCGGTCTCTACTATGATCCTAACGGATCCAACCCCGGCGCAGCAGTAGAAATCGCCATCATTGGCACCAATACCCATCCGGCCAGCCTGAGTCCGGCAGACTTTACTCTGCTTACCTAAATCTTAAGCTTTTAAAATGTGACTGGTCGTTTAGTCGCCGGTTAGGGTAATATCGGCATTTGCATCACAGTGATTTAGAATAAGTTTAAGGATGCCCTGATCATGACTATTGCCATCACCGGACAAATGCTGGCAGAACAGCGCCCGGTATTATTCCGCTATGCACTACTGCAATTACAGGATCAGGCCAGCGCTGAGGACGCAGTGCAGGAAACCCTGTTGGCGGCACTGCAATCTGCCGGTGACTTTGCCGGTAAGTCCAGTTTGCGCACTTGGTTAATCAGCATACTTAAATACAAAATTGCCGATCATTGGCGGCGGAATCAGAATGAAGAGCCGCTGCCGGCCTATGCCGGAAATGATCATGATGCAGATTCTGCAGCAGATGATGATTTTTTCCTGGAGGATGGGCACTGGACCAATCCACCGCAAACTTGGGCCGACCCGGAAGCGGCATTCAAGCAGCTGGAGTTTTGGGCCATCTACGAAATATGTCAGCAAAACCTGCCGCCACTGATGGCCAAAGTCTTCATGTTACGCGAGTTAGTGGGGCTGGAAGCTGCCGAAATATGCCAGGAAACGGCGCTGACTGAAGCCAATTACTGGGTGACCATGCATAGAGCTCGACTCAGATTACGGGAATGTCTGGAAAAACGCTGGTTTAACCCCCAGGAGAAAAATCATGCCTAGTTGCCGCGAAATTTCAGCATTGGTATCAAAAGGGCTGGATAAACAATTAAGCCTGTCAGAGCGCTTTGCCGTACGCTGCCATTTAATGATTTGCCGTGCCTGCCGTAATTTTCAAAAACATAGCCTGATCATGCGCAAAATCAGCCAAGCCTATCTGGCTCAACTCGGTAAGTCCAAGCCATAAACCTGCTTTCGCCACAATCAGTTAAAAATAATTAAAAAAAACTGTAAGGATTTTCAACCTGCTCCGACTAATAAGGCAGATAAGCCATTTTGCTTATCCTGACCCGTATTAATTTTGGAGAATACTTATGAACAAAAAAACCATGTTTACTTTAGGCGGCACATTGGCGACCACCTTATTGGCTATGGCACCCGGCATCCATGCCGGCGAAAACCCGTTTCAATTGACCCCGGTCGACACCAGCCGCCAATTGCTTGCCGATGCGAATGCTGAAACTACGGACGACAGCGCCAAGCTTCAGGAAGGTAAATGTGGCGCCGATAAAATCAAAGCCGCCAAAGCCCAGGAAGCCAGCTGCGGAGCCAACAAAAAAACCTCAACCGAAACCCCCAAATTGCCTGAAGCCAAATGCGGGGCAGCGGGTAAAAAATAAGCGGCAATCATAGACAAGGCGAGCTTCGCCTTGTCTTAACAAAGCGGGGAGTTAAAAGCTTACTGGCTACCCATGGCAAGAAAACGAGGGATTGTTAGGGTCATGATTCTATACGCATTTATCGACTGCCGTGTATGGCAACAATAGTCCATGTAGGTGGTAATGTGCGAAACCAAACTCAATAAACTATCACAACCCCATCTCAAACACCCATTTCACCGACACATAAGCCGTCAGCACCAGCAAACTGGCATAAAAGCCGCGCCTCAGCAGCAGGCCGGCATCCCAACTACGTTGGCTCTGGGCTTCGCGATACAAACGGCGCTGAGTATAAGCCCGTTGTTCCTGATAATCGTTAAATGCGGGTAAAATCTTCTCCCGATCAGCTTCGTCATATAGCCAGATGGCGGGCATCGATACCCCCCAATTCCCTGCCGAAGTTTCATAAAAAGCAATTTCATGTTCGGCCAATATGGCACGCACATCTTCGGCTTCGTCTTCCGGTACACCGCGTAGAGAAAAAAATAGAATTGCCATACAAGATAATCAAATAAAAAATAATCACAGCCTGCGCCACTCAGACCTGACACACCCGGCAGCGATAAGTGGCACGCTGACCAATTTTAAACAGCTCAATGGGTGCGGCACAATTAAGGCAGTCCAGGCCGGCCCGGCCATACACATTTAAACTTTGTTTGAAATAACCGGGTTTGCCGTCGGCATTGGCAAAATCCCGCAAAGTAGTACCGCCCTGGGCAATAGCCGCGCTCAACACCTGACGAATGGCTGCCGCCAGACGCCCGCATTCAGCAGCGCTCAGTGAACCGGCTGCACGCAGCGGATCAATCCCCGCCATAAACAAAGCTTCATTGGCGTAAATATTGCCCACGCCCACCACAATATGGCTGTCCATAATCAGGCTTTTCACTGCCAGACTGCGCTTTTGGGCGCGGCTCAGCAGGTAAGCGCCGTCAAAATCTGCGCCTAAAGGTTCCGGGCCCAGATCGCGCAGCAGAGCATGTAGCTGCGGCTCATCTTCCGTCCACAGCACTGCCCCAAATTTACGCTGGTCGTTAAAGCGCAATACGGTATCGTCGGCAAATACAAAATCGATATGATCGTGTTTGCCGGGCGCGTGGTCGGGGTGAGTGATACGTAAATTGCCGGACATGCCCAGATGCAAAATCAAGCAGCCCGGCTGGGTAGCCAGCAGTAAATACTTGCCGCGCCGTGCCACGCTTAACAATTCCAGGCCGGGTAGGGTGGTTTGTAGTGGCGGTACTGGCCAGCGTAACCGGGCCTGACGGATAATGATTTCCCGGAACGATTTACCGACAATATGGGGGGCAATTCCGGCGCGACTGGTTTCTACTTCAGGTAATTCCGGCATGGCTTATAGTTCTGCCAGCAGTTTTTGGGCCTCTTGCTGCAATTTTTTCCGAAACAGTAACAGCTTCCAGCGGCTGCCGCCGCATTGCCGCCATAATAAAGTGGCGCGAATGCCGGCCAGCAGCAGGGCGCGGATTTTATTGGCAGTAGCCTGATTGCTCAAATATTGCTGATCGCCCACTACCATAATTCGTGGCGGGATAGTGCTGATAGTGTTTTGATAAACATCAGCCAGATTAGCCTGAACATTAACATGCAACACCCCAAAATGTTCGGCTTGAGCTTGAGCCTTGCTGACCCCGATACTGATCAAATTTAACAGGTCGGAACGTTTGGCCAGCCGTTTTTGCAGATAGACCAGTTGCGCGGCATAGCGGGTCTGTTCTGGATTATTCATGACCTGACCGGCCAGTTGTCGTTCCAGATGTTCCAAGCCAAAACGGATGCCGGTTACACCGCCGTAGATATCCAGCACGCTATCGGAATTAATTTTTAGAACACTGCCTATACTGGCAGCAAACGCTTCGGTATCGTTGTTGCCGGTGGTCGCCAACTGGTGTACCAGTCGGCAGGATTGGGTTAAGCCGGCTAAGGCAATGGTTTGGTTTCTAAAATTATTTAATGACATAAAGGCATGATTTAGCAGCTCACTCCGATTTTACCGCGTGACCGGATTTAATCCAGCCCTGAATGCCGTTTTGCAGATGATAAACATTCGGAACGCCTTGTTCCAACAGGAATTGACCCACTTTGGCGCTACGATTTCCAGAACGACACACCAATATTACCGGTTGATCCGGCCTGGCTTTTAGTTTTTGTAACGCACTTAGCCATTGCGGGCCGTCAAACTTGCCTTCAGCATTAAACGACTGCAGTGTGACGCTATCAGGAATAATCCCAGTGTTATGCCATTCCGGGGCTGTACGCACATCCACCACCAGAGCATGTTGTTCTTGCTGCATGACCTGCAATTGCTCGGGGGATAACAGACCAAGCTCTACGGCGGCCAGCCAGGGGCTAAAAAAACTCAAAAACAATAAAACCAGCGAATTAAGCGCCATATATCAATATCCTGTCTAAAACTGAACCGTACAAATCAAGGCTGACAGAAAAATCTTGCTAGCCGTTCAAACCAATATTGCCCAGCACTGCTCCGGCCCAGAGAATACTGTCCAGATAAATTCCCGCTACCCGTTGCGGATCAATATTTTGAAAAGCGTGGGCAGATACTTCCCAAGGTTGATAACTCATGGCATATTCCAAAACCTGACCGGTTTTGCCGGACTTATGCAAAATCGCTTCTGCCACTTCCTGGGTCAAAGGCAGTTGCTGTACAGCCCTATCCATAGACACCCCTAAGATAGCATCGGCGCTGGACAACATCCCCACCAAAAAATAGCGGTCGCCATCTTCACCCATTTCATGGGCCAGCAGCTCACACATTCTGGCCCGAATCAGAGCAAACTGTAGCACAATGCGTGGTTTTACCGATAAGGAAGACAACATCAGAATGTTGACCCAGCGTTGCAGTTCCTTCAAGCCCAGAAAACTGATGGCTTGGGGAATCGACTCAATTTCCATCGGCAAGGCAAAAAACGCGGAATTGATATAGTGCAAGAGTTTATAGCTTAAACTCACATCCCGGCCGATAATGCGGCCGATATCCTCATAACAGGCATCTGCTTTATTCGCCGCCGCCAGCAGTTGTAATGCCGATGCATGATCAACATCCATGCGTATCCCGGATACCAGATGCGGTTCACTAAAGAAAAAGCCCTGAAACAATTCACAGCCCCAGCTTTTTAACAGCTCGTATTCTTCACGGGTCTGGACTTTTTCGGCCAATAAGCGCAATTTATAAGGTTTAAGCAGTTCAATTTGCCGGCGGGTATAATCCAGATCATTGGCCAACACATCAATCTTGATAATGTCCACATATTCAAGCACCGGCAGCCAGGCATCGCTAAGCACAAAATCGTCAAGCGCTATAGTAAAACCGGCCTGCGATAATTCGCGGATACTGTTGATAATCGCATCATTCACCGTCACAGTTTCCAATACCTCAATGACTATGCGGTCATTAGGCAGATTCAGTGGGGTTTTTTCCAGCAGATTTTGATCGGTAAAATTAATAAAGGCTTTATGCGGCCCAACGATCTCATTCAGGCCAATCTGCAATATGGTATCGCTGATCACCTGATTTGTGGCATGGGTAGCCTCTTCAGGTGCACTCAAGTCAAAGTGAGTGCCTCTGAACAAAAGTTCGTAAGCAAACGTTTCCAGCTTGCTGTCGAATATCTGTTGGCGACCTATAAAAAATGCTGTCATGGCGGATACAAATTAACCGTGAACACAAAAAAACACACCTTTATAACATGCTTAAAGAGCTTGTGCTAATCAAATATTAGCGATTAGCAGTATAGCCTGAGTTGAATCCTGATAACGCTGGCTTCAAGCACTATTTGCTTGTTTCATAATGTTATTATTGTGCCACAAACCAGCTCAGGCAATCCAAAGTAATTTAGGGGGTAAGCAGTGTGAGTTCATATACAATGATATGCAAGTGTCCTTCATAAAAACGACTATAATTCAGACTTAAACCGGATCAGCCTTATACCCGGAACCTGGTGGCGATTTAAACGTCAAAACCAACAGCGCCAAGCGGGCCGTGAGCCCTATTATTCGGGCGTCAGTCCTTTTAACTGTAGGAGAAACACTATGACGACATCGATTACCCTCAGCGTCACCGGCATGAAATGCGGTGGCTGCGAAACCAATGTCACCAGTAAACTTGGTGAACTGGCCGGCGTAATTGCCGTACAGGCTTCACACCAACAAAATAGCGTTATTGTAGAATACGACCCGGAAAAAACGGACATTGATGCCATTGAAGATGTCATCACTGCAGCAGGTTACCACGTTAAATAACACCGTCACCCATCAGGGCACAAAACCCTAGCCCTGTACCAGATATTATCGGAGTAGACATGAATACAACCCAGGCCGATCTGCCGGAAACCCGGCTTTCCATTCTCGGCATGAGTTGCGCCGGTTGTGTTACCGCCGTTGATACCGCATTACGTACCTTGCCGGGGGTTACCGCAGTCAGCATCAATTTTGCCGATCACTCTGCTACAGTCAACGGTCAGACCGATCCTGAGTTAATGAAACAGGCACTCAAGGCTGCCGGTTACGATGCTGCCGTCATGGAAGGACTGGAGGATCCTAGTGCCGATGCTGAGCAGGAAACTCAGCGCTATCGCCAACTTATCCAAAAAGCCGCTGTGGCCGGGGCTTTGGGGGTGCCATTAATGCTGGGCGGCCATTTCAACTGGTTTCCGGTCCTGGGCAGTGTTGCCGGTAGCCGTTTTTGGAGTCAAGTCGCCTTGTTGACTTTGGCAGTATTGTATTACTCAGGTGGTCATTTTTTCACCAATGCCGTAAAACTACTGAAAGTCCGTCAGGCTAATATGGATACCCTGATCGCCCTGGGTACCGGCTCGGCCTGGTTTTACTCCTGTATCGTCATCGATTATTCGGCCCAATTACCCTCATTATCCGCACACGCCTATTTCGAAGCCTCTGCCATCATTCTGGCGTTTATCAATCTCGGTAACGCCCTGGAAACCCGCGCCCGAGGTAAAACCTCCTCCGCCATCCGCGCCCTGATTGGGCTACAACCCCGTACCGCACGGGTGTTGCGTAATGGTCAGGAAATCGATATAGCCATCGATCAGGTCGGTTTGGGCGAAACCTTACGAGTGCGGCCCGGTGAAAAAATTCCGGTGGACGGCATGGTGTTGGAAGGTCATGCCAGCGTCGATGAAGCCATGCTCACCGGCGAATCGCTGCCGGTGGAAAAACTGCCCGGTAACAGTGTTGCTGCGGGCACCATTAACCTGCAAGGCACTTTTTTGTTCAGCGCCAACCGTATCGGTCGTGATACCGCCCTGGCTCAAATTATCCACAGCGTGCGCCAGGCCCAGAACGCCAAACCCGCGATTGCCAAACTGGCCGACCAAATCTCTGCCGTGTTTGTGCCTTGCGTGGTCGGCATCGCCGCCCTCACTTTTATCGGTTGGCTATTGTTTGGTCCCCAGCCCGCTATTGGTTATGCCTTTGTAACGGCGATGACAGTGCTGGTTATCGCCTGTCCGTGCGCTTTGGGTCTGGCTACCCCCATCTCAGTAATGGTAGCCGTTGGTCGTGCTGCGCAAATCGGCATCCTGATCCGTCAGGGCGAAGCTTTACAAACCGCCGGCAAACTCAGCTGTCTGGTGCTGGACAAAACCGGCACCGTTACCGTAGGCAAGCCCAGTCTGGCCAGCATTATCGCTTTAGTCGGTACAGAAGCCGAGTTATTGCAACGCGCCGCCAGTCTGGAGTCCGGTTCTGAACATCCCCTGGCCGCCGCCATTCTTAACGCAGCCACTGCCCAAGGTTTGAAGCTGGATAAGGTTCGCCAGTTTCAGGCTTTAGCCGGGCAGGGCATTAGCGGCCAAATTGGCGGTCAAGCCTATTGGTTTGGCAATCAAGCCCTGATGAGCGCTCAGGGCATAGACAGTTCCGCTTATCACGCCAAACTCGCCGAACTCGCCGTGCGCGGCCAAACTCCCATGCTGTTGGCCGATGCCCAGCGCGTTATCGGCATCATCGCCGTTGCCGATGCCATCAAACCAGACTCGGCGCAAGCCGTACAACTACTGAAACAGCAGGGTGTGCGAGTACTGATGGTCACTGGCGACAACCTTATCACCGCCCAGGCTATCGCCGCCCAGGCCGGCATTGAAGAAGTACGCGCCCAAGTATTACCCCACGACAAAGCGTTGGTCATCAAAGAATTGCAGGCCCAGGGCGAAATCGTCGGCATGGTGGGTGACGGCATCAACGATGCCCCGGCCTTGGCCCAAGCTCAAGTGGGCTTTGCCATAGGTACCGGTACCGATGTGGCCATTGAAAGTGCCGATATCGTGCTACTGCAAGGCTCCTTGCTCAAAGTGCCTGAAGCCATGCAACTTTCGCGATTGACAGTACAAAATATCAAGCAAAACCTGTTGGGTGCCTTTATATATAATATTATTGGCATTCCGGTGGCGGCAGGCTTGCTGTATCCGCTGTTTGGCATCCTGCTCAATCCCATGATCGCCGGTGCCGCAATGGCCATGTCCTCAGTCACCGTGGTCAGCAACGCCAATCGCTTGCGCTGGATAAAACTCAACCCCGTCGGCTAAAGCGGTGCAGCAAATCCACCAGTTACCCGGTGTATTTGCACCACCGGTGTGCAGTATCCAGGTGTTGTAGGCCCCAGTCGCGCGTAATTACAGGCGTGGCCTGTAATTTGCATTAAACTAATAGGGTTTAATTAAAAATAGACCAAAGCAACCCGATAAGATGCAGCCCAGAGTCACAAGTGGTTCTGCCGTCAATAATCTTATGATGAAAAAGACACACCCGGTTTATTGGCAGCAGCTGCTTTGTGGCTATGGGTTGCATCTTATCGGGTTGCCCCGCGCGCCGTTGACTGGCATCGTTTGCGATTAATATTGTTCACTGACGCGCATCATCAAATTACTGTCTTCAAAATCCTCCGCCTTATTCGCCAAATAAATGTTGGCAGACTACTAGAACCCCCAGCAGTAGGCATTTCCAGCCCCAGTCTGTCATTAAATCATCACATCAGCTTAACTTCATTTTCATATTGCTGAGTTAATATTAGGACTTAACATAAAAGGTATGGTCATTGATTCATGCGCGTGGCCTTTTACGGCTTGTGCAGACCATCCTCTCCAGCTCAGGCCTTTACCGGCCGGTCAAGTTTGCATCTAACGCAAAGTCTACGCATGTATTACATAAAAACTGTCTAAGGAAAGATGTTGAGCCCCTTCGGCCCGGTGATACCGGGCTATTTTTTACTCAAAAAATGCAAGTACACCGAATTGGCGCCGTTTTATGATCTGGTCTGTATGATCGTTTACCCCAATATCGGCAGCGGATTGCCGATGACAAGCGTGAAACCGAAACCTATAACCAAGCAGCTGTGCGAAATGATGCAAAAAATTGAGTCAGTTTAGCTAAATAGTATAACTGAGTTGCAAGCTCAAGCCGTAACTTCCGATGAGCTATTAATGATTAACAAAGTATCGGATCAATTAAACACAGCAAAAGTAGTTACGCCAATGACCATCAAATATAACCAGTTGTAAATGCCGATTCTCGTTAAGAGTTCAGGATAAAACCTGCTAAAGCTAAAGCTTTTTTAGGTACATCACCCTTGAAAGATTCTTTACGCTCAACTCGATCAGATTCCAGTGAGTCAAGTAAAGCTAATAATTCTTGATCTGTATACCTTTGCATGTCGTTACTTATTCCAAAACTAAACGAACTTTTTGCGGGTTTTCATCCTTGGTGGGCTGATATATTTAGTCCTCAAAGCGTTTTTAGTTCTTATTATGTCGAGCAATTGCTGCAGATTTCAATCTATTTAGCAAATATCGGGCTTTAATCGAAACTAAAATTAATCAGGATAGTAATTTTTAACGTTACGCAAAATTATTGTCCAACTTGCCGGAAGATGTCCAGCTTGTGTAAACTTGCAACCAATTACTATAATGGGATTAAACCTTTTCCATGTTAGGGAACCTCTGATTAATGCAGTTTTTCAAGAAAAACCAATCCGCAAGGCATTGATTTTATTGGTACCGAAATTCGAGATAACGAATTAATCAGAGGTTCCTTAGCATCGGGAAACTCAGGATAACAGTGGGGACATCCTCGTAATATTTTGCTCGCTGGTTAAATATGCCATGCGTCAAGCCTATAACAAACCAAAAAGCTAATTATTTTGGTAGAGGCATAAAAAACCGGCATGAAAGCCAGTTTAGTTTTGACCGAAGTCGATTATGAATGAAATCGATCTGCCTAACAAAGTCTGGACAATACTCCCCGAACGCATGAAAGTGAATAGGGTGCATAGAGTACCTTTATCTAGCCGCGCCATTGAAATTTTGGAATTAATGCAGAAATTTCAATGTAATGAATTTATTTTTCCTGGTTCGAAAAAAGGGTTGTCAAACATGGCTATGCTTCAGTTGCTGAAGCGTATGGGTTGCGATGACCTTACCGTCCAAGGCTTTCAATCAACCTTTCGTGATTGGGCCGCTGAGACGACTGCTTATTCCAATGAGGTAATCGAGATGGCGCTGGCGCACACCATCAAGAATATGCCGGAAGCCGTCTATCATCGTGGCGACCTGTTAGAAAAGCGTAGCCAACTGATGTCAGATTGGGCAGAGTTTTGCAACGTTAAGCCAGAATCTTAAATTCGGTCGCTTTGGCTATTGGCCGAACATGGTTTTTCTCGCGCTTCATCTCAACAAAACCATAGTTGGCCATAGTTTTCAGGGTTCGGGAAAGATTTCCAGTCTTGCGGCCAGTAAGTTCAGCCAGGGAAGAAATTGATTGTGGTTTGGCTGCCTGGATAACTTTCAAGAGCGCGCGGTTATCGTCGCTCAAAACTTCAGCTAAAGAGCGCATGGAAGTAAACCAAATTTTGGGATCGGTTGGTTTAGGTTTATATTCGCCCTTGGCGATAGACTGCACCCGCTCACGAATACGCTCCTGGGACATAATGCCTATAGTCAATATTTTCATCTCTGTCTTATCCGGTCAACTTCTTCAAAAAAGTCCTGCAACAACTGATGAACGCTCTGAAATTCATACGGAACGCCCTGGTCACTGATATGTCTATGTTTATGATCTTGGGGTAGACGCTGTCCTGCATATTTAAACTTTTTGGGTAATTTGATTGCATGGGCATTGTCATAGCCAAGTATTCTTTTGCCATAAGGTTCATGCAAGGTCAGCGAATAACGGATTCCATGCGGACATCGTTAGTGACCTCGACCCTTTGCGCCTCAGTTTTGATCCAGTAACCGCCCCCTTGATCAAGAATCTGGTCGTCCAGATCTGAAAGATTTTCAATTACCAGAATCTTCATGCATAGTTCAGTATATCATCTGATGATAAAGTCCACCACTTGGCTGTGACTGGTTGATTGATTTTTTACTTGTCATGCAAAAAATACTATGGGAATTGTGTCGAGGCTAATTTGACACGCAGTTGTGAAAATTAATCAGAGAAAATGCTAGGTTTTGGACGATAAAGAATACGCATACTTCCTTTCTCAGTCGGCTCTGCCAAAATGTCAAAAAATTCAGAGGCTAGTATCAGTTCTTTGGTAAGCGGTTATCAAACCCCATCTAGCCATTTTTCCATCCACTGTTAATATGTTCGCTATCTGAAGAACATTTTCTGACCTGGATAGAACTGAAAATTGAGGCTCTGTACCAATTATCCGCTGGGAAGACAGCCCGCAATTGGGTTATGAAATCTTGCCGAACAAGCATTTTTATCATTATCAAACCCCCAAACCTACCGCTGTTTTGTTGAAGGAGTTTTGGGACTTAGAGCAGGAAGCAGTTAGTTTGTTGAAAAGCTTGGAGGATTGAGGCGTGATGGATTATGCGGTTATGCAAGATAGCGGAGTTCAGTGGATTGGAGCGATTCCCAAGACCTGGAAAACCGATAGACTCAAGGATATTGCCAACATAAATGTAAGCTCATTAGATGCAAAAACTGCCGGTCATTATGTTTTGAAATATATTGAGATTTCCAACGTCAATAGTCGTGGGATCATTTCTGAACAAGCGATTGAAGAGATTGAGTTTGCATCTGCACCATCTAGAGCAAGGAGAAAAGTATCATGTGGAGATACGATTATTTTCTCGGTAAGACCAAACCTTCAAGCTATTGCCTACATCGAGATAGATGATCCCAATTTGGTTTGCTCGACAGGGTTTTATGTGGTCGTAGCTGCCGAAAGCCTGCAAGCTGTTCAAGGCTGCTTAAGTGCGGACAATAGTTTACAATAGCCTATAATTTTTTTAATTATGGAAACCTGACGGGGCTTTGAAATGATAGGTGAACGTCTACAACGCGCACGTAAGGCGGCTGGCTTGGGCTTGCGGGCTTTGGCCGAGCAGTCGGACTTGAGCCATACCACTATCAGCAAGTTTGAAAACGAGCTGCAAACGCCGTCTTCCGGACAGTTGCTTAAGCTCGCCAAAATTTTAGGGGTGCGTACCGAATATTTTTTCCGTCCGCAAAGCCTGAACATCAAGGGCATTGAATACCGCAAAAAAAGCAGCTTGCCGCAGAAGAGTCTGGATAAAATTCAGGCGGATATTTTCGATCAGGCCGAACGCTGGCATGAGTTGTTAAACTTGTATCCACAGTCCCCGGTGCAAGATTTTGCTTTGCCTGCTGCTTTGCCGGAACAGATTACCGATGCCGAACAATTGGAAGCCCTGGCAGAACAACTGCGTGACGCCTGGAAGCTGGGTTTAAGCTGCATCCCGGATATGATAGATACCCTGGAGTCGCAAGGCGTCATGGTGATCAGCAGTCTGGTGGAGGCTGCACATAAATTTGACGGTTTGGCGGCCACGATCAACGATCTACCAGTCGTCGTGGTGGGGGCAAACTGGACGGGCGACCGTCAGCGTTTTACCCTGGCGCATGAACTTGGCCATTTATTGTTAAAGAATCGTTTGACTAATGATTTGCAGGCTGAGGAAGAAAAGCTCTGCAATCGCTTTGCCGGGGCTTTTTTGTTGCCGAAACCCACTTTGATCGAACACTTAGGCCAGCACCGTCACCAGCTCGAAATCAATGAACTGTATTTTCTGAAGCATGAATTCGGTTTAAGCATGCAGGGCGTGTTGTTTCGTGCCTTGCAATGCGAAATTATTACCCAGACAACTTTCCAGCAGCTTTATAAGTTGTTTAGCTTGAAAGGCTGGCGCAGCAAAGAGCCTAAACAGCCTTATCCTGCGGAGCAGACCATTTTGTTTAAACAACTGGTTTACCGCGCCTTGGCTGAGGATTATTTTACTGAATCCAAAGCCGCAGAATTATTGGGCCTGCCAGTGGCTACGTTTCATCAACAACGGATATTAGAAAGCTTTGAGCCGCTTACTCATTAGTGACGCCAACATCCTGATCGATTTGGAAGAGGGTGGGTTGATTGCCGAGCTGTTTCAATTGCCGTTTCAACTGCAAGTGCCTGACCTATTGTTTGTCGATGAGTTGGAAGCCGATCATAGTTATTTGTTAGACTATGGCTTGCAGTTGGGCGAACTAAACCCAGCTTCCATGGCTGAAGTTGAAGTGTTGGCGGCAAAATATGCATAACCGAGCCGTTATGATTGTTTTGCTTTAGTACTGGCTAAACAGCAGCAATGTCCGTTGCTGACCGGGGATAAAAATTTAAGGCAGGCGGCAGAGCAGGAAAACGTAGTTGTCAAAGGAACCTTGTGGATAGTTGAAGCCATGCTGACACAGCAATTGATTGATAGTCAAACAGTAAGACGGGCCTACCAAAGCATGAAACAAAAGGGTAGACGCTTGCCCTGGGATGAGGCAGAAAAACGCTTATTGGCAATAGAGGCTAAGCCATGACCGGGCCGGAAGCTAAAATTCAAGATCATGTTGTCCGCTATCTAAACTCGATTCAAGGTTACACGCTGTTAGAGACTGAAGACATCAGCGATAAGGAACATTATATTGCTGAAAGCCTGCTGTTGGCGTTTATTAGGGCCACTCAAGCGGAAGCGTTGGCGCGGTTACAGGTCAATTATGGCACGGACAGCCTGGATGAAATCTGCTGAAGAGCAGATTAAAGCTTTGATAGGCGATAAAGCCAAGGCCATGATAGTGGCTTCATCCAGGATTGCCGGTTTAAAGTATTACCAGTTGCTGAAAGCTAAAATCGCCGAAAAGCATCAAGTATACCCGGATCAATACAATTACAAAGTGTTGTATGCGTTTTCCGATTTTACCCACAGAGAGACTAATGAGGAAATTAGAGAACATCAGCTTAATGGACTAAACAACAATGAATTGATTGAAGAGCGGTTCAAGCAGGACGACTACCGGATTATGATCGTGGCGAGTAAGTTTCAGACCGGTTTTAATGAGCCGTTGTTGGTGGGCATGTTTTTAGATAAGCCGGTGATGGATAAAACCGCCGTTCAGACTTTATCGCGCCTGAACCGCTGTTGTGATGGCAAAACTAAAGTGATTGTCATCGATTTTACCAATAATACGGCCAATATCCTGAAGGCCTTTAATAAATACCGAAAGGGTACGCCCTACGAAGCAACGGTGCCTGATGAGCAAAAAGTCATTCTGCTTTATCAAGGTATTATCGAACGGGGGCTGTTTACGGATAGCGACGCCAGCCACTTTGAAAAGCTATTAAAGCTGGGTCAGGATGCGGTTTTGCAAACAGAGGTAAACCGTTGCCGTCAGCGCTTCTTATTCCAATATGAAGGGTTAACCGAACGTAAAGCTTATGTATATGAACTGGCGAAGTTGGTTAAAGCTTATAATTTTTTGAGCAGCTTTTATCAATACGATGAAGCTATTGAACGATTTGTGTTATTTGCTGAATTCATCCAGCCGCAATTGATTAAGGAAGGTTCCGAGTCGGAATTGATGCGGGCAATCGGCAAGGTCAAATTGATAAAAGCCAGTGTGACCTATAAGGGCGTCAGTGAAAATCGGGCGGGCGAAATTAAGGAACCGCGTACTGGTGGCGGCGGCAACCGCACACCGCAGCCTGTTGTAAAAACATCTATTCAAGCCACAATAGACGAGATCAAAGAAAAATATCCCATCAGTGATGCAGAGGCCTTGATTATCCGTGAAGTTTGCGAAGAAAAGCAGGCAGATCAGACTATCTTGTTAAGCATTCAGCGTAATATCAACAGAATGCATTACCTAAATGAAGTGTACAAACCGGAGATACGTAAATCCATTGAATTAGCTTATATCCAGCGTGGACATAACGATGAGCTTTATAAAGATGAATATGTCGATGATGGGGCGATTTTCGATATGATGGCGCATACCGTCTTGAGCTACGGTTTGGCGCAGGCCTAATTCATGCCCGTGATTGTTTAATTTAATTTTGATGCTGGGTTGGGTCTACGAAATCATACGCAGTAACTTGATAGAGTCAGATTAATCAAACATGGATGACGCGCGCCATCTATAGACATAAAAAAACCGACATAAAGCCGGTTTGATTTTAGGTGTAAGCCTTTGATTTATGGCGGAGAGCTAGGGATTCGAACCCCAGGAGGGGTATAAGCCCTCAACGGTTTTCAAGACCGCCGCTTTCGACCGCTCAGCCAGCTCTCCAATAGCCGCTCATTATGCCAGAATTATTTTTTTATTCCAGCTTTTTTTGCTGACCCCTGTCTGTGCAGTGCGGCCCAGCCCATGCCTTAAACACTTTGCTCCACTATCCTTACCCGCTGGGTAATGCCGCACAGCAGCGTATAAGGAATCGTGTCGGCGTAACGGGCAATTTCTTCTATCGGCAGGGCATCGCCCCATAAAGTGACCGGGTCACCAGGTGCAGCCAGGGGCTGGCTGTTTAAATCGACTGTAATCATATCCATAGATACCCGGCCTATCAGTGGTACACGCTGACCATTAACCAGCACCGGCGCGCCGCTTTTAGTATGGCGGTGATAACCATCGCCGTAGCCAATAGAGATCACGCCCAGCCGGGTAGGGCGATCACATTGCCACAGGCCGCTATAGCCAACACTTTCGCCGGCAGCCACATCCTTAACGGCAATCAGCCGCGAATGCAGGCTCATAATCGGCTTCAGGCCAAAATCGCTACCGGTTTTGCCGGCAAACGGCGAACAGCCATATAGCATCAGGCCGGGGCGCACCCAGCCGCTGACCACATGCGGCCAACCGATAATCCCGGCAGAATTGGCAATACTGCACTCACCGGGAAAGTCCTTAATAGCATTGGTAAACACCTCAATCTGACGGCGGGTTTTATCATCCAGCAAATCATCAGCGTTGGCAAAATGGGTGATCAGATTGATAGGCTGTTGTACCAGCGCACAACTCAATAATTGCTGATAAGCGGCAGCAAAATCATGGCCTTTAAAACCCAGCCGATTCATGCCGGTATCCATTTTCAACCACACGTTTAAGCGGCTGTTGGTGCCGGTGTGTTGCTGCAAAATGGCAATTTGCTGCGGCGTATGCACCACACTGTCCAATTGATGTTGCAGTAACAGCTCCAACTCTTCTGCGCAGACAAAACCTTGCAATACCGTAATCGCCTGTTTAAAGCCTGCGTTGCGCAGGCGCACACCTTCATCAACCCGGGCCACAGCAAAGGCGTCAGCCGTCTCCAGCACTCTGGCCATGCGGGTTATGCCATGCCCATAAGCGTTGGCTTTTATCACCGCCATGATTTTATTACCGGGGGCGTAGCGTTTAACCTGGATCAGATTATGCCGTGCTGCAGCCAAATCCAGATGCACGTATGCAGCAGGTGTCATTAATAATCCTCAGCTTGATACGCATCGCCGGCGAAATTTTCAAATCGGGTAAATTGGCCCAGAAAAGTCAGCCGGGTAGTACCTAATGGTCCATTACGCTGTTTACCGATAATGATTTCGGCTATGCCTTTGTCCGGGCTGTCCTCGTTATACACTTCATCCCGGTACACAAAAATAATCAAATCCGCATCCTGCTCAATCGCGCCGGATTCACGCAAATCCGACATTACCGGGCGCTTATTGGGGCGTTGTTCCAGGTTACGGTTCAGCTGAGACAAAGCAATCACCGGCACATTCAACTCCTTGGCCAGTGCTTTCAAGCCTCGGGAAATATCGGAAATTTGCTGTACCCGATTCTCGCCGCTGCTGGGAGATTGCATCAACTGCAGATAATCCAGCACAATCAGGCCCAACTGGCCGTGTTCGCGGGTTAAGCGGCGCGCACGCGAACGCACTTCGGTCGGTGACAGCGCCGGCGTGTCGTCAATAAACAGCTTGGTTTGCGCCAGCAAATTTATGGCAGAAGTCAGTCTGGGCCAATCATCATCATCCAGCTTACCGGTACGCACCTTATGTTGGTCTATCCGCCCCAGCGAAGACATCATCCGCATCGCCAGCGCTTCGCCCGGCATCTCCATACTAAATACCGCAACGGCTTTGCCGCTTTTCAGCGCTACATTCTCTGCCATATTCATGGCGATGGTAGTTTTACCCATCGATGGCCGGCCGGCCACAATAATCAGATCGGCGGGTTGCAATCCAGAAGTTTTTTCGTCCAGATCAGTAAAACCGGTGCTGGCCCCGGTAATATTGCCATCCAGTTCGTATAGAGTTTCAATTTTATCCACCGCCTTAGCCAGCAGCGACTTGATCGGCGTAAAACCACCCTGACCACGCTGACGCTGCTCCGCAATCTCAAATACCCGGCGTTCGGCCTGTTCCAGCAATTCGGCGGTTTCCCTGCCATCAGGATTAAACGCCGAATCGGAAATATCGGTACCGACATGAATCAACTGGCGCAGCACCGAACGGTCGCGGACAATATTGGCATAAGCCACAATATTAGCGGCGCTGGGGGTTTCCTTGACCAGCATGCCCAAATAGGCCAGACCGCCTATATCCTGCAATTCACCAGTGGCATCCAGCAACTCGGACAAAGTGATAACATCAAAAGGGTCCTGTTTCTCTGCCAGTTGACTGATAGCGCGAAAAATCAGCCGGTGATCACGCCGGTAAAAATCGGTTTCGCTAACCTTATCGGCTACCGAATCCCACGTCTGATTATCCAGCATCAAACCACCTAAAACCGACTGTTCCGCCTGAATGGAATGCGGCGGCACCTTAAGGGCGTCGACGGCTTGATCGGGGCTGAAATAAAAGTCTTCGGACATGGAGGAATAAAGCAAATGACTCAAATCAGTCATTATACTTGCTTGCCGGACAACGTGCCGGCGAATGCAGGCTGAATTGTCGGGGTGACAAAGGTATAATTACGGTTTATTTTGCGTTCCAGCCCAGATTATGACCACTGTTAACACCGAAAAACTCTCCAGCGCCCGTTTTGCCGAAGCCACCGATGCGTTTGTCGAAGAATTCACCGCCTCGGTCAGTTTTGATCAGCGCATGGCGCAGCAAGATATACAGGGGTCCTTGGCTCATGCCGCCATGCTCAACAAAATCGGCATATTAACCGCCCAGGAACTGGCCGATATTCAAACGGGTTTGGCGCAAATAGCCACAGAAATTCAGCGCGGCGAATTTGTCTGGTCCATCAAACAGGAAGACGTGCACATGAATATCGAAGCACGCCTCACCGATTTAATCGGCATTGCCGGTAAAAAACTCCACACCGGCCGCTCGCGTAACGACCAGGTCGCCACCGATATCCGCCTGTATCTGCGTGCCGAGATAGATCTTATCCTGGTGCAACTGCACCGCCTGCAACTGGCGCTGCTCAATCTGGCCGAACAGGAAGCCGCCACCATCATGCCCGGCTTTACCCATTTGCAAGTGGCCCAACCGGTAACCTTTGGCCATCATTTAATGGCCTGGTTCGAAATGCTCAGTCGCGATAAAGAACGCCTGCAAGATTGCCGTAAACGCGTCAACATCATGCCCTTGGGCGCAGCCGCCTTGGCCGGCACCAGTTACCCCATCGACCGCTTTATGACTGCCGAATTGCTGGGCTTCACCCGGCCTTCCAGCAACTCCCTGGATTCAGTCAGCGACCGGGATTTTGCCATCGAATTTACCGCAGCCGGCAGCTTACTGATGGTGCACTTATCGCGCTTCTCCGAAGAACTGGTATTATGGGCCAGCGCCCAATTCAATTTTATCGACATCCCCGATGCCTTCTGCACCGGCTCATCCATCATGCCGCAAAAGAAAAACCCCGATGTGCCGGAACTGGTGCGCGGCAAAGCCGGTCGCGTCACCGGCCATTTAATGGCATTGCTGATGTTGATGAAAAGCCAGCCTCTGGCCTATAACAAAGACAATCAGGAAGATAAAGAACCCTTATTCGATACCGCAGACACCTTGATCAACAGCCTGCGGGCATTTGCCGACATGCTGCCCAATATCAGAGCCAAACGCGAAAACATGTATCAATCCGCCAAACGCGGCTTCGCCACCGCCACCGATCTGGCTGATTACCTGGTGCGCAAAGGCATGGCCTTCCGTGATGCTCATGAAGTAGTAGGGCAGGCAGTGCGTCTGGGTTTGAACACCGATAGAGATTTATCCGAACTCAGTCTGGCAGAACTGCAAGGTTTTGCCGCTGCTATCAGTGCAGATGTGTTTGAAGTATTAAGTCTGGAAGGCTCGGTAGCGGCGCGTAAACACATAGGCGGTACCGCCCCGGATACCGTGCGTCAGGCCATTGCCACGGCCAGACAAAATTTAGCCGATTAAGCGCACAAAAAAACGCCGCCTGTCCCAAAGACAGACGGCGTTATGGTTTAACAGTTTAAGAGTTAAACCGCTTTACGCTTGCCAAACCGGCCCAAAGCCAGCAAAGCAGTACCAAACAGCCACACACTGCCTGGTACAGGTACGGCATTGATTTGCACACCAAAGTTAAAAGCATTGCCGCTGGCAGCGTGATAACCATAGGTCGTGCTTGGATCGTCCCAGGCCACACCCTGGGCAGGATTAGCCACATAAACCGGCAGCAAACCCTGCAAAGTATCACTGCCACTCACTTCCAAAGCCACCCAATAACTGCCGGCATTCAGCACAGTAGTCAGGCCGGATAAACCGTTCCAGCCATCAGCACTATAACTAGCCTGTTGGCTAAACAACTGATTGCTCAGATCAGGCGCGCTACCGGCATTACCGTAAATGGAAATATGGAAACTGGCATTGTCAGGATTGCCGCTGTCAGCCTGGATATAAGCATTAATATCGGTAATTTCCTCTACCTGGGTAGTGGTAAACTCGGCAGCCAGCCATTCGCCACTGTTTAAAGCCAGCGGAAAACCGGTAAAATTTGGCGCGCCGGTATTAACCAGTACATCTGCCTGAGCCGAACCGGCTAGTGCCAGTCCCATAACTGTCAGGCTTAATACAGAATTTAAAGTTTTCATGTTTTTTCCTGATCAGACAATTATTGTGCGTTTGGCAGGGTAAAACTGCCAAGCTTCACAACCGGGTTGGTCAAAGTGGCGTCAAAACCATAAGTGTTCAAAGTCGCTTTGCCGCTTTGAGTAATAGACACAGTAGCCCATGAATACAAACGGTCGGTAGGTGCAGTACCGGTTTTGCCGGTATCTTCAAATGGTGAGCCGCCGGCGCCGACGATAACCTGATAAGATGCGCCGCCGTTAGGTTGAGACACATTATAGATATGCTCATGGCCGGAGAAGTAAGTGGCGTTATAAGTGGTGATCAAATTCCAGAAAGCATTACCGGCGGTGTGATCAGCGTCATACAGAGAAGAAGTGGTGCCGGGAGTTGCGGCGCCGGTATAAGAGTAATAGAAAGCCGGTTTGTGACCAAACACGAAGAAGTGTTTAGAACCATTAGCAAAAGCAGTGGAAAAATCGTTGGTTAACCAGGCGGTTGGGGCATGGCCGTCTTTGCCGACCGGGTCAGTGTTAATGATGGCAAAATGCGATACACCAATATCAAAAGAATAGCTCAATTGAGTTTGGCTGGTCGTTAAGCCGTCGGCAACGCCAGGGGCATTGCTGGCATTCCAGGTGCTGGTGTTCAGGCTTAAACCGGTTGGGCTCAGCGCATTATTCAGACGGGTGGTGTCCAGAATCAGGTCGCCCATATTGTCGCGCCAAGCCAGTTCGTTCTCAACCTGAGCTTTTTTACTGCAACGTTTACATTGGGTTTCATGGTTGCCTGGAACCGGTACCACATAAGTGCCGGTTTCGATCAGGTTAGCCACCGTGCCGCGCCAGAAGCCGTATTGTTGATAAAACTGCATCAGGTCTGAACCCAAAATATCACTCACAGCCGGACTGGAAATAGGCGTTTCACCTGTACCGTTGCCTCTGGTTACAACCGGGACGCCGGCTTTGCCGTAACCCATGATCATGTCGCCGTTAAAAAACAGCAGATTGGCTTTTTGAGACTGGATGCTGCGCATGATGCGAGACCAGGCAGCAGTGTTTTGCAACCATTTGCAATCCTGACCGGTTAAGCCTGGGTTGGCGTTGCTGCCGGTGCCGGTAGGAATCGCGCAACTGCCTTTGCCGACCTGGTTAGCAATAATTGCAGTGCTGTCAGGCGAAGTCGGATCCTGTCTGGAATCGCCCACCGTAGAAAAAGTCAGTACAACGGGATCAGAAGCCAGGGCAGGTGCAACATAGATCATGGCGGCTACTGAAACAGAAACAGCCAGTAGGGTTTTTGTAATAGTTTTCATATTTGTTTCAATAATAAAGTTAAGTCAATAGGGTTTGGATAACTTAATTGAGAATAACTTCACAATATTGCAATTTGATGAAACAAGCTAAGTAGTGGTATTAACCATAAATGGCTGTTAATTGCATTGAATGTAATATTTTCGAAATATTAAATAAATGTTTTTGTCATTATTTTGTCAATAAAATGTAATATTCAAAGAAAGTAGTTTTAATGCTTCAACTTACTATGCTGTCCAGATTAGGCAGAGTAAATGAAGCCAACTAAATCCCGTAATAAGTCGGCCCTCTTATGGCAATTCGCTATAACAAGGTATAATAAGCAATTTAGCCACCTGTTAGATGTCCTACCACCAGCAACTCCAACAACTTTTTGGCCGGCTTGATAACTGTATGAGTGCTGATCAGCACCAGTTCAAGCGCCAGTTGCAACGCCTGCGCACAGAGCTGCCCAAAGCCAAACAGCCGGAACAACTGCTGGCTGGGCTGGCCGCCAAGATCGAACGCTCCAACAGCCGTTACCTGCAGCGCCGCGCCGCCGTGCCGCTCATCAATTACCCCGATTTACCGGTCACTGCAAAAAAAGCCGATATAGCTGCACTGATTCAACAACATCAAGTCACCATCGTCTGCGGCGAAACCGGTTCCGGAAAAACCACCCAATTACCAAAAATCTGTCTGGAAATTGGCCGGGGTGTCGCCGGATTGATCGGACACACCCAGCCGCGCCGTATCGCGGCCCGTACTGTGGCGGACCGGATTGCCGAAGAGCTGGGCCAGTCCATAGGTCAAGCCGTAGGTTATAAAGTTCGGTTTCATGACAAAACCCATGAAAATTCCCTGATTAAGCTGATGACAGACGGGATATTGCTGGCCGAATCCCAAAACGATCCCTATCTGAACCAGTACGACACCATCATCATCGACGAAGCCCATGAACGCAGTCTGAATATCGACTTTCTGCTCGGCTATCTGAAATGGTTACTGCCCAAGCGTCCTGATTTAAAAGTCATCATCACCTCGGCCACCATAGACCCGGAGCGCTTCGCCAAACACTTTGATAACGCCCCCATCGTCAACGTGTCAGGACGCACCTATCCGGTCGATGTCCGTTATAGGCCTATAGAGCTGATTGAAGAAGATGACGAAACCGCTGCCGATCTGCAGCAAGCCATACTGGATGCCGTAGACGAACTGCATCGCGACTTACCCGGCGATATCCTGATATTTCTCACCGGTGAACATGAGATTCGCGAAACCACCGAATCCCTGCGCAAACACCACCACAGCAACCGTTACGACATCCTGCCGCTGTACTCCAAGCTCAGCGTCAGCGAACAGGAACGGGTATTCAAACCACAAGGCGGCAAATTACGCATCGTTTTGGCGACCAATGTTGCCGAAACCTCACTCACCGTACCCGGCATCCGCTGTGTGATTGATTCCGGCCATGCCCGCATCAGTCGTTACAGTCATCGCAGCAAAATACAACGCTTACCCATAGAACGCATCTCCCAGGCCAGCGCCAACCAGCGCGCCGGACGTTGCGGGCGGATAGCGGAAGGTATTTGTATTCGTTTGTATGCCCACGAAGACTATCTGGCTCGCCCGGAATTTACCGAACCGGAAATCCTGCGTACCAATTTATCCGCCGTGATCTTGCAAATGGCGGCACTGAAACTCGGCGACATCGAAGATTTTCCATTCATCGAGCCGCCCGAAGAAAAAATGATCCGCGACGGCAAAAACGCCCTGTTTGAAGTCGACGCCTTGGATAAACAAGGTAAATTAACCGCCACCGGCCAGCAACTCGCCAAAATTCCCACCGATCCCAAATTGGCCAGAATGCTGCTGTCCGCAGCTGAACTCAGTGCACTCAGCGAAGTAGCCATCATCGTTTCCGCACTCAGCATCCAGGACCCGCGTGAGAAACCTGCCGACAAACTGCCGCAAGCCGAAGCCAGACACGCCCAGTTCAAGGCCGACGAATCCGACTTCCTCAGCCTGCTGAATATCTGGAATGCCTTTGAAGAACAGAAAAAACATTTGTCCAACTCCAAATTGCGCAAATACTGCCAGGACAACTTTCTGTCTTATATACGCATGCGCGAATGGTTTGATATTCATGCCCAGATCATGCAAGTGGCGCGTGGCGAATTAAAACTTAAATTCAACGAAAACCCGGCCAATTACGAACAAATTCACTGTGCCTTACTGCCCGGACTACTCTCCAATATCGGCTTCCGCCATGAACAATACGAATACCTGGGGGCCAGAGGCTTAAAGTTTTTCATCTTCCCCGGTTCCGGTCAGCACAAGCTGCGCCCCAAATGGATAATGGCCGCCGAACAGGTGGAAACCAGTAAAGTTTACGCCCGCACCGTTGCCAGAATCGAACCGGAATGGGTGGAAGCCTGCGCCCAGCACCTGATCAAACGCAATTATTTTGACCCGCATTGGGAAAAAAATGCCGGCCGTAGCGGGGTTTACGAACGCACCCTGTTATATGGCTTAACCCTGCAGGCCAAGCGCAAAGTGCCCTACGAAAATGTCGATGCCAAAGCCGCGCGGGAAATGTTCATCGTCCACGCCCTGGTTAATCACGATTACCACAGCAATGCGCCGTTTTTTAAAGCCAATGAAAAGCTGCTGGAAGAAGTAGGCTATATCCAGCATAAAGGCCGCCGGGTGGATCTGGTGGAAGACGAATTATGGCTGCAAACTTTTTATGACAAAAAACTGCCCGCCGAGGTAGTGAGCGGCATTACCCTGGATCAATGGCGCAAGCAAATTGAAAGAGAGCAGCCCAACTATCTGTTTTTAACTAAACAAGATTTAACCCGTAATGACGATAATCAAATCAGCGACTGGGATTTTCCGGATCGCAAAAAAGTCGGTGATTTGACTATCGAACTGCATTACCGCTTCGAGCCCGGTCATGATGAAGACGGCGTCACAGCCATTATCCCTATACACCAGCTCAACCAGATACGCACCATGCCTTTTGACTGGCTGGTACCAGGATTGTTGGAAGAAAAAGTGGCGGCGCTGATCAAAGCCTTGCCCAAGCAATTGCGCAAGCATTTCGTGCCGGTACCGCAAACCGCCAAACAATGCCTGGAAATCGAACCGGATTTTAAAGGCTCGCTTTATGAATGGCTAGGCAACCGCTTGCGCAAACTCACCGGCGAAGCCATTCCCCTCAATGAGTGGCAGCCCGATGCCTTGCCAGCCCACTTACGCATGAATTTTCGTGTGGTCGACGATCAGGGCAAAGCCGTCGGCTATGGCCGCAATCTGGCCGAATTACAACAGCAGTTTGCCAGCAAAGCCGGCAGCAGTTTTCAGAAACTGGCTGCAGAAGAACTGCATCACACCGGCTGCATCGCCTGGGCATTCGACGACTTGCCGGAAACCCGCCAGTTTAGCCAAAACGGCCAAAACTTTATCGGTTTCCCGGCCATTATCGACGAAGGCGAAACCGTGGGCGTAAAAATTCTGGATACCCAGGAAAAAGCCGCCCTGGCCCATTTTCAGGGTCTGACCCGGTTGTTTCAATTGCACTGTCGCAAAGATGCCCAATACATCGTCAAAAACAGCGGCGTGCCTGCCAATTTACAGTTGGCCTATAACCAGCTGGCCAAACATCGCTTATTGCCGGAGCGGCCCGGTGGCGATTTCAAAACCGATTTTCTGTTTTTAATCTTCAGCAGCGTATTTGTCGAAGCCGCCAATATCCGTAGCCAGAGCCAGTTCGAAGCCGCCCTGGCCGGCAAAAAATCCCAACTGGTTAGCACCGCCAGTTTGGCCGGCAGGCAAATCAGCGAAATTATGGCAAACTATCAAACAGTGCAGCGGCGCTTAAGCCAACCCGGCCTGAATCCCATCTTAAAAGCCGATGTGGAAAACCAGTTGGCCCTGCTGGTGTATAGTGGATTTATCCGCCATACCCCTATGCCGCAACTCCAGGCTTTGCCGCGTTATTTAACAGCCATAGAATACCGGCTGGACAAGCAAAAACCGGACAGTCCGGATGTGCAGGGTTTACAGCGTCTGAGCCGGCATTACTGGGCGCGGGTGGAAAAACAGGCCAAAACCCGGCTCACCGACCCGGAGCGCGAGCTGTTTCGTTGGAGTCTGGAAGAACTGCGGGTATCCTTGTTTGCCCAGCAATTGAAAACCGCTTTTCCGGTCTCAGTGCAAAGACTGGAAAAAGTTTGGAACGAAACCGGCTAAGCGCATAGGTGGCTGCAAATTCAGCCAAAACATCACCACCAAGATTGGGAAACCACATGATACCTATCAGAGACTCCATTCCCTGCCTCACCCGGCCCTATGTCACCTGGGCTATCATGGCAATCTGTATCATCGTGTTTCTGGTGATGTTACTGTTGCCGGCCAATGTGTCCCAGCATTTACTCTATCTATACGGTATGGTGCCGATCCGCTACAGCAATCCGGAATGGGCCTACAATTTCGGTTTGCCGCCCGATCATTATCTGTCGTTTCTGACCAGCTTGTTTTTGCATGGCGGCTGGATACACATCATCGTCAATATGATCTTTTTGTGGATTTTTGCCGATAACATCGAAGACTTGCTCGGCCACGGCCGCTTTATCGTGTTTTACCTGCTGTGCGGCTTGCTGGCCACCTATACCCAATGGTATTTCACCCCGCAATTCGTCATCCCGGTAGTGGGGGCTTCCGGCGCCATCGCCGGGGTATTGGGGGCATATTTTGTCCGCTTCCCCTATGCCCGGGTCGTCATCCTGGTCCCCATCCTGTTTTTCCCGCTGTTTTTTGAAGTCCCCGCCATTGCCTTTTTAGGCTTTTGGGTCATTATGCAACTGGACGAAGTATCCACCGCCGCCAGATTTACCGGCATAGCCGCCACCGGTTCCGCCTGGTGGGCGCATATCGGCGGTTTCGTGGCTGGCGCCTTGTTACACAGCCTGTTTTTGCCGGCCGCCAGACCCGGTGACAAAGCCGACCTGTATCCCTGATGTTAAAATTACTATTTAGTTTTACCGGAACCGGCAAATATCCAATGTAGCCTCGATGCAGCAACGCCGAATCGAGGTCTCGGCTGTAAATGAATTGACCAAATGTCTTAGATTCCACCCAGTTTCATCAAGGCTAGCATAACAAATGCCGTAAACCGGCGGTTCTAAACCGCTCTGATAAAAATGCGCCGGAAAGTTGAGAAAGATGTAGGGTTTTCTTTATAATGCCGTTAAAATTCACGGCTTGAAACAGCAGGATTCACCTGCCCACCGCTAAACACTTCTCAGAGAAATATCGTTTATGAAAAATCTTAATGTTGTACTGGTCAGATTCCTGCAATTTGTGGTCTTCACCTTGTTTACCTTTATCGTACTGGTTTATTTCGGAACCCTGGTACTGCTGCCGCTGGATATCGTAGTACTGATCACCAAACTGTTGGAAACAATCGGTATCGGCAGCTTGTTTGGTGCGATCATCGCGGTGCCGGTAGTGGCTTATCTGGGTAAAATCGTGTATCAAACCCCAGGTCTGGTATCACTGCTGATCGAAAACGGTTTGCAACTGGTTGATACCGGCAAACAACGGGTAGATGCATTCAATAAAATTGCTGCTGCTGCCAAATAAACATCCGGCCTAAGCATCAATAAAAAAGGGGCGTTAAGCCCCTTTTTTGTACTCGCAAGCTTACAATTCCCTGGTCGCGCTAAAGCTGATATCCGGCCAGCGCTCCTCAGTCAACTGCAGATTAACCCGGCTATTGGCCAGATACACCAGATAACCGCCGCCGTCTTCGGCCAGATTCTCAAACGCCTTGTTCTTAAACTCCTCCAGCTTAAGCGGATTTTTGGCACTGACCCAGCGTACCGTATTAATAGCAATATTGTCGTACACACATTCCACGTTGTATTCACTCTTCAAACGATGCGCCGTCACATCAAACTGCAATACCCCCACAGCACCCAGAATCAGATCGTTATTTTTCAAAGGCCGGAATAACTGGGTGGCCCCTTCCTCGGTCAGCTGAATCAGGCCTTTTTGCAGGGCTTTGGCGCGTAACGGGTCTTTTAATACCACGCGGCGGAATAATTCCGGGGCAAAATAAGGGATGCCGCCGTATTTCAATACCTCACCCTGGGTAAAGGTATCGCCCACCTGGATGGTGCCGTGATTGTGCAAACCAATAATATCGCCCGGATAAGCCTCTTCCACATGTTTACGGCTGTCGGCCTGAAAAGTGATGGCATTGGCTACCATGATATTCTTGCCGATACGCACATGATTCAGCTTCATGCCCTTATCAAACTTGCCCGAACAAATCCGTAAAAAAGCCACCCGGTCCCGATGTGCCGGGTCCATATTGGCCTGAATCTTAAACACCACACCAGAGAACTTTTCTTCAGTCGGTATAACCTCGCGTTGTTCGGCCTGTCGGGGTTTTGGCCCTGGCGCAAATTCGGCAAACGCATCCAGCAATTCGATAATACCGAAATTATTAATAGCCGAACCAAAAAACACCGGGGTTTGCGTACCGCTCAAATATTTTTGCAGATTAAACTCATGGCTGGCGCCTTTAACCAGTTCGATTTCCTCACGCAATTCCTCCGCCTGATCGCCCAGCAATTCATCCAGCTTGGGATTATTTAAACCCTTGATGATCTCCGCCTTGGCAATCCGGCCGCCATGATGCGGGCTGAACAGCAAAATCTCATCCTTATACAACTGATAAACCCCTTTAAAGCGTTTACCCATACCGATCGGCCAGGTCATTGGTGCACACTGAATTTTCAGTACCGTTTCCACCTCGTCCAGCAACTCAATCGGTTCCCGGCCTTCCCGGTCCAGCTTGTTGATAAAAGTCAGAATAGGTGTATCGCGTAAACGGCACACTTCCATTAATTTAATGGTTCTGTCCTCAACACCCTTGGCCACGTCGATCACCATCAATGCGGAATCCACGGCGGTCAGGGTTCGATAAGTATCCTCAGAAAAGTCCTCATGGCCGGGAGTGTCCAGCAAATTGATAATACAGTCATTATGTTCAAACTGCATCACCGAAGTGGTCACCGAAATCCCGCGCTCCTTCTCCATTTCCATCCAGTCCGAAGTAGCATGACGCGCGGCTTTGCGGCCCTTGACCGAACCAGCCAGCTGAATGGCGCCGCCAAACAGCAGCAGTTTTTCAGTAATCGTGGTTTTTCCGGCATCCGGATGGGAAATAATCGCAAAAGTTCGGCGTCGGTTAGCCTCGGTAGCAATTTCGGTGAGTGTCATGGCAGGTAAGGATAGGGATAAAAAACCCCCTATTATGGCGGTTTTTGCTAAAAATAATAAGGGTGTAGCCGATACTATTTGATAGCGGGGCTAAAAACAGCCGGGTTCGGGGAATAAAGTCGGCCAGTCTAACTCAGCTCCGGCAATCATGGCTTGCCGATAGGCTCCCCAAACTTTATGAGGATAGTCATCGCCCAGATTAAGCGTGCTGATAATCCGGCCTTCATGGCCAGCATGATGCAGGCTGTCATTAATATAGCTGCGCAATACCGAATGGGGGCCAATTTCAATAAAGATATTCAGTCCGTCTGCCAGCATCTGATTAATCGCCTGTTTAAACATCACCGGCTTGCGAATGTTATGCCACCAATATTCGGCACCAAGTTCGGTGGTTTCCAGTTTAGCGCCGGTCACAGTCGAATAAAATGGAATAGGGCCGTTAACAGGCTGCAAGTTTGCCAGCGATGATGTTACCCCCGCTTCAATGGGGTCCATGGCCGCACTGTGAAAAGCATAATCCAGCGCCAAACGCCTGTGCACAATATTTTGGCCAGTCAAAAAAGTCTCAAATTTTGCCAATGCGGCGGTATCGCCAGACAAGGTCACGCCGCGATGACTGTTAAATCCGGCAATGACAATCGCGGAAACCAAACCGCTTGCTTCCAGTAATGATATTACTTCTGGATGATCCAGTCGGACAGCGGTCATAGCGCCACTGCCTTTAGTCACACTTTGCCAGCGGCTACGCTGATAAATAATCTCAACCGCCGCTTCAAGGGATAAGGCCCCGGCTGCCCAGGCGGCTGGTACTTCACCGACACTGTGTCCAGCCACCGCCGTGGGCATCAGGCCTTTGCTGCGCAGCATCTGGGTAATGCCCACCTGTATCGCAAACAAAGCCGGTTGGGCGATTTCCGTGGCGGCGTAACGGTCTGCGCCGATACCGGCAAGCTCCGTTTCCAAACAATGATCGGTGTAATTGGCATAAATCGCATCGACCTGCCGTATAGTCCGCTTAAACACCGGGTCTTCTGCCAGCAGATTTTTAGCCATGCCGGCCCACTGTGAACCATTACCGGAATAAATAAAGGCTGCGCCGTTGGGCGCCTTTAAGGCCAGACCGGTATCAACCAGCGTCCGGTCGGCTGTGCCATCGGCACAAGCCAGCAAGGTTTTGGCAACTTCCGCTGTCGATGCGCCAAATACTACTGTGCGGTGCGGGTGCCATGTCTGTCCAAGCAGACTATGGTAGGCGGCATCATACAGATTAACTTGGGGGTGGCTGGTTAAATACTCGGCCAGATCGCGCTCGGCACTGGTCAGGGCTCCCTCGTCATTAGCCGAAACCAGCACCGGCCAAACTTGGTTGGCCGGGGCATCATAATCAAGTTGTGGCTCGGTGGGTGGTAAGTAACTTTCCAAAATCACATAAGTCTTAGTGGATAGAGACTAAATATCTGGTTGGTGTACCAGGCAATATCAGGATACACTCGGTAAAACCTGGTTATTAGTGCGGTGTTTATGGCGCCAATAGCAAAAAATAATACCGGTAGCCGCGCCGATATTATCAGCCAGCCAATCATTGGCACTTGAGTTTCTACCCACCACAAAAGATTGGTGCCATTCATCAGAAATCCCATATAGGCTGCAAAAAACAAAGCTGATGAGTAACACATAAACCCGGCTGATGCCGATATGCCTGAAAGCCCGCCAGGCCAGGATGCCCATAACCCCGTAAGCAAGATAATGGTGGAGTTTATCCTCATTTTCAAACCAGTTCGGCGTTGGTAACCGGGATTGATCGGATAGAAAGAAAATCAAACCGCAAAACAGTATTAAAGCCAAAGAATCCAATTTTTTATGCATAGCTATCATTAGGGTAGATTAAGCAACAGCCTGTAACTGTAACAAGTATCGAACATAATTTAAACCACTAGCTAAGCTGTAGAGTGCAAATCCGGCACTGGCTATGGCAGTCTTCAATGATAATTAATTTATACAACAACGGCTTATAAGGTTTTTGCTTGTGTCGCCGACAATAAATCCCAAAGCGGTATCAGCTCAGCTGCATTCACCGTCAGGCAAGCCACCAAAACTTAGCAGGACGTTTGTGTGCTGCTGTTGCGAAAACAATCTACACCAGCTCATGGATCAGTTACCCTTGATCCGACGATAGCGGTTTAAAAATAGCTTTACAGTCTATGTGGTAGAATGATCAAACACCTTAACCCTGTCTTAAAAGAGAACTCACATGCAATTTAAACGATCGGCTGGTTTGGCTCTGCTGTTATTATCGGGCCCGGCATTTGCCGAAGTGCCGCTTACCCGTGCCGATATTCTGGGTACCTGGCAAATAGACAAAGAATCCATGCATGCTGATGGCAGCCAGGGGCGCAGCCAGAATACCAAATGGACATTCAGAGAGGACGGCACTATGGAAGGTGTTTCCGAAGAAGCAGAAGCTCACGCCCGCATCAACGAAATGCGCGCAATACTGAATTATTCCATAGAAAACGGCAAGCTGATCAAACAAGCCGCCGCTGGCCGCTCTAAAATGGATACCTGCACTGCAGTCGAAAAAGACGGCGCAAAAATGGTACTGAAATGCCAGTCAATTTATTTTTTCATGACCAAAAAATAAATCACCCCAGCCAGCCAAGTCAGCTTATTGCAGTGATTTGGCTACCGCAAAGTGCCAACCGTCCTATCAACTCAGCGGTAAATCCCTTTCCAGTTTAGATCAAAGTGGCCAATATCTTCAACTTTGCCGAGCAATGCCTGTTTCAAAACGATATTGAGCAAAAGCTGCTGGTAAGCCATCAGGCCAGACAATTGCTGGATACCGGTCAATTAACGTTTCAGGATAGCGGCCAAGTTCAAGCTATTAGCGCCACCCGCTTTCCCCAGGCGCCGCTGCTGTTACCGCCACGGGAAATGCCCCGGCGCAGACTGGAAAGTCCGGCGGGCAGAGCCGCGTTTTTTCATGCCCTGGCCCATATCGAATTTATGGCCATCTATCTGGCCTGGGATATCATTTACCGGTTTCGCGGCTTGCCGGAACAATTTTATGGCGACTGGCTGCGTATTGCTGATGAAGAGGCCCAGCATTTCCAATTACTGCGCCAGCATTTATTAGGCTTAGGCTTGGATTACGGCGATTTACCGGCGCATCGCGGCTTATGGGCCCATGCCGAAGCCACTGCTGACAACCTGCTGGCTCGGCTGGCCGTGGTGCCGCGCTGCATGGAAGCCCACGGGCTGGATGTCACCCCAGGCATGATAGCCAAACTCAAGGAGTTGGATGACCAAGCCGGTACCGCCATCCTTACCCGGATATACCAAGATGAAATCGGCCATGTCGAACGCGGCTCATACTGGTTTAACCACTTTGCCCGACAACAAGGCCTGGATGCAGAACAGACTTATTTGAATTTACTGCGCGGATATTTCATCGGTAAACCCAAAGGCCCATTTAATCGCGATGCGCGTATAATCGCCGGTTTCACCCATTACGAAATCGATAGCCTGGAGGCGTATTTGCATGAGTAACAAACCGGTTTTTGATTATCCGCTGTTTGCCATGGGCTTCAGAGTTTTTTTTGCACTGGCTGGATTATCGGCACTGGCCTTGATTGCCTTGTGGAGTGCGATGACCAACTCGGCTTTGCATCTGGATAATTACTACCCGGCCAGCATTTGGCATGGTCATGAAATGTTGTTGGGTTACGCCGTGGCCGTTATCGCCGGATTTCTGTTGACCGCCATCAAAAACTGGACTGGCTTGCAGCCCCTTAAGCCAAACCAATTGGCCGGTTTAGCCTTGTTATGGCTGTATGGCCGGGTGGTACCCTTTTATGCCGACTTATTGCCGGATGGGCTGATTGCGCTGATCGATTTTAGTTTTTTACCCTTGCTGGCCTATTTTGCCGCTCAACCATTGCTGCGCAGCAATAGCCGGCATAATTTAATCTTTATTTTAATATTAATAGGCTTGGCGCTGGCCAATGGTTTGATCCATGCCCAAATCCTGGGTTTGGCCCAAACTGCAAGCACAGGTCTGCAACTGGCCGCTGCGCTAACTGTTCTGATCATTATCTTTGTCGCAGGTCGGGTATTTCCCTATTTTACCGAACGCGGTTTGAGTGGAGCCATCTGTATCCGCAATCCGCTTCTTGATCTGGCGGCGCTGCTGGGTAGTACTCTGGCTTTGGGCTTATGGGTTTTTGATGTGTCAGGATGGTTACTGGCCCTGGCTGCATTTGCCGCAGTGGTCGTAAATCTGTTGCGCGTTTCCGGCTGGCTGGATCGGCGCATATTATATGTACCCTTGTTGTGGATACTTTATATCGGTTACGGCTGGCTGATATTAGGTTTCGCACTGCTGGCCTTAAGCGCATTTGCGCTGGTGTTGCCCTCACTGGCCCTGCATGCCTTCACCTTGGGCAGTATCGGCGTGTTGACCCTGGGCATGATGGCCAGAGTCAGCCTGGGCCACACCGGTCGCGCCCTCAAAGTATCCAATATCATCGCCTTGGCCTTCGTGTTGATTAATCTGGCCGCCGTGTTCAGAGTCCTGTTTCCCATCCTGTTACCGGCCTGGTACAGCAGCTTTATCATCATCTCCAGCTATTGCTGGCTGGCGGCGTTTTCCCTGTTTGGACTGTATTACGCGCCGATTTTGTCCGAGCCCAGAGTAGACGGCCAACCGGGATGATATTTTAAGGCTGTAAAGCCATGATTCATGTCTGGCAGTGACTGATAGCTAGTCGGTTTTAACCCCCTGAGAACTAGAAGTCGACCAACCATATTTTGCCGGATACGGCGTAGGATGTGCTGAACGCAGTGAAGCGCATCAATCGCGCACCATGCGTCTCCAGAGTCGGCACATCCTCTGGCGCTGCAGTCAAAAGTAAAGCTGGTCACACTAGCCAAGCTATCAAAATTAACGACTTGGCGCTTGACTAAGCAGGCCCGCAGCCGGAAACAAATTACTCCGCGCTATAATGAGACTCAATATAGCGTTCCACCAACTGATGAAACTCAGCGGCGATATTGTCACCTTTTAAGGTCACGGTTTTTACGCCGTCTTCAAATACCGGTGCCACCGGTGACTCACCAGTGCCAGGCAGACTAATTCCGATGTTAGCGTTTTTACTTTCGCCGGGGCCGTTTACCACGCAACCCATCACCGCCACTTCCATGTTTTCCACGCCTTTATATTTATTTTTCCAGGTAGGCATTTGCTCGCGTAAAAAGGTCTGGATTTCCTGGGCCAGCTTCTGAAAATAATCGCTGGTGGTGCGGCCACAGCCGGGGCAGGCGATTACCATAGGCGTAAACGAACGGAAACCCATCGTTTGCAGAATCTCCTGGGCCACAATCACTTCCTTGGTGCGGGCCGCGCCGGGTTCCGGTGTCAGCGAAATACGGATGGTATCGCCTATGCCTTGCTGCATCAGCACACCCAGTGCTGCCGAAGAAGCCACTATACCTTTCGAACCCATACCGGCTTCAGTCAGGCCCAGATGCAAAGCATAATCGCAACGGCTGGCCAAATCCTGGTAAATGCTGATCAACTCCTGCACATTGCTGATTTTGCAGGATAAAATAATTTTATTCTTGGCCAGGCCCAATTCCTCGGCTTTAGCAGCGCTTTCCAGTGCCGACAGCACAATGGCTTCGCGGGTAATGGCCGCCAATTCTTTCGGCGTGGCTAATAAACGGTTTTCGTCCAGCAAGCGGGTCAGAACCGCCTGATCCAGGCTACCGCCGTTCACACCTATGCGCACCGGCTTGTCATAGCGGCAGGCAAATTCAATCATTTGTTGAAACTGCGGATCACGCGCCTTGCCCTTGCCGACATTGCCGGGATTAATCCGGTATTTGGCCAGAGCCTGGGCGCATTCCGGGTATTTTTCCAGTAATTTGTGGCCGTTGAAGTGAAAATCGCCGATGATAGGTACTGAAAATCCCTGTTGTTCCAGGCGGTTAACAATCTCCGGCACCGCCTTGGCGGCTTCTTCGGTATTAACCGTGATTCTCACCAACTCAGAGCCGGCGGTAGATAGTTCCATAATCTGTTTTACGCTGCCTGCCACATCGGTAGTATCGGTATTAGTCATGGATTGCACCACAATCGGCGCGCCGCCGCCGACCTTGATGTTGCCGACCAAAACCTGTTGTGTCTGTTTTCTGGAGCTTATGGACATAGAATATATATACAAAATCAAAGTTGTCTGAAAAAATACCCAGTAAATCACTTAGGTATTCAAATTATAACCTTTATAGGCCCGAAACAGGAAATTGTCTGGAAACGATGATTTATTGCACCGCATTTGGGCGCTTGGCTGGGAATGGCTGTCAGTGCCAAATTTGTTGCGCTGCAAGCAGCAATTGTCGTTGAGAAAGCTGATAACTTGTGATGTAATGTCCAGGTTAATGATTTGAAGTGCCCTTTGGGTAAAGTGGTTCTCATTAGGGCTGTTTCGTGAAAATTTGTCTGGAGAGCAGGCGTATCTACTATGCAATTTACAATTAAAAAAGGTTTGGATTTACCTATCACGGGTAGACCCGAACAAAACATAACCGAAGGTAACAGCATTCAGTCGGTAGCCCTGTTGGGCGACGATTATGTTGGTCTGAAACCAAAAATGTCGGTCGTGGAAGGCGATAAAGTAAAATTGGGCCAGGTGCTGTTTTCTGACAAGAAAAATCCAGGTGTCAACTTTACTTCGCCCGCTGCCGGCGTGGTCAAGGCTATCAATCGTGGCGACAAACGCGCGTTGCTTTCCGTAGTCATCGAAATACAGGGGAATGAACAGGAAACATTTGCGCGCTATGACGAATCCCAGCTAATTAATCTTAGCCCGGAGCAAGTTAAAGAAAATCTGCTGAATTCCGGTTTGTGGACCAGCTTTGTCACCCGGCCCTACGGCAAAATTCCAGAAACCAATACCACCCCTAACGCAATTTTTGTTACTGCCATCGATACTCGGCCTCTGGCTGCCGATCCGGTCGTGGTTATTAAAGAACGCGCCAACGATTTCAGCAATGGTTTAACTATCATCTCCAAGCTCAGTGGTGGAAAAACCTATTTGTGCAAAGCCACCGGCGCAGACATTGCCGGCAGCACTGCTGTGGAAACCGCAGAATTCAGTGGTCCGCATCCCGCCGGATTGCCCAGCACCCATATCCATTTCCTTGAGCCGGTCAACATCAAAAAATTTGTCTGGCATATCGACTATCAAGCGGTTATCGCCATTGGTGCATTGTTTACCAGCGGTCAATTGAATGTTGAACGTATAGTGTCTTTGGCTGGTCCAACCGTTAAACAGCCCAGACTGGTTCGTACCCGGGTTGGCGCCAATCTGCAGGAACTCACTGCCGGTGAATTACAAGAAGGCGTTGAAAGCCGGGTTATTTCCGGCTCAGTGCTGTACGGTCATGAAGCCAGCGGCCCATTAGCCTATTTAAGTACCTATAACCTCCAGGTTTCGGTCCTTAAAGAAGGTCGTGAGCGCGAACTGTTCGGCTGGATCGTACCTGGTAAGGATAAATATTCAGCGCTGAACGTTTATGTATCCAGCAAAGATCGCAAAGATGGTCGCCAGTTCCCGTTAACTACCGATAAAAACGGCAGTAACCGCGCCATTGTGCCGGTCGGCGTTTATGAAGCCGTCATGCCGTTGGATATTCTGGCTACCCCATTGCTCAAAGCCATCGTCATCGGTGATACCGATGTTGCTCAGGCGCTGGGTTGTCTGGAGTTGAGCGAGGAAGATGTCTCCCTGTTCACTTTTGTAGACCCAGGTAAACATGACTTCGCTCCGGTACTCCGAGCTAATTTAAATAAAATTGAGAAGGAAGGATAAATGTCGGCTAGAGATTTTTTAGATAGCATAGAGCCGCATTTTACAAAAGGTGGCAAGCTGGAAAAGTATTACGGCCTCTATGAAATGGTCGATACCTTCATCTATACGCCGTCTGATGTAACTCGCGGCACAACCCACGTTAGAGACGGCAACGATCTGAAACGTACCATGACTTTTGTGGTAATTGCCACTTTTTTCTGTATTTTGATGGCTTGGTATAACACCGGCTATCAGGCCAATCTGGCCATGCAGCAATTGGGTGTCGAAACCATTAACGGCTGGCGCAGTTGGCCTATGGCCTTGTTCGGCTATAACCCGTACAACCCGTTTTCCTGTGTTGTACACGGCATGTTGTATTTCTTCCCGATCTACATCACCACCCTGGCAGTAGGCGGCATCTGGGAAGTTCTGTTTGCTACCGTGCGTAAGCACGAAGTCAACGAAGGCTTTCTGGTATCTTCCATGCTGTACACCCTGATCCTGCCGGCAGAAATGCCTTTATGGCAGGTTGCTCTGGGTATCTCTTTCGGTATCGTGCTGGGAAAAGAGGTATTCGGCGGTACAGGTAAAAACTTTCTCAATCCCGCTTTAACCGGCCGGGCCTTTCTGTTCTTCGCCTATCCGGCTTCAATCTCAGGCGACGCCGCCTGGATACCGGTAGACGGATTCAGTGGTGCAACTGCCTTATCACTGGCTTCGGCGGGTGGTTTGGAAGCCATCAAAAACAGCTTTAGCTGGTTTCAGGCATTCTTCGGCTTCATTCCCGGTTCCATGGGTGAAACCTCAACCCTGGCTTGTCTGTTAGGTGCGGCATTTTTACTTTACACCAGAGTGGCTTCCTACCGCATTATGGGTGGAGTATTGATCGGCATGATCAGCGCTTCCACATTGCTGAACATCGTCGGTAGCGATACCAACCCCATGTTTGCCATTCCCTGGTATTGGCATCTGGTGCTGGGCGGTTTTGCTTTCGGTACCGTCTACATGGCAACTGATCCGGTGTCTGCTGCGGCAACCGATACCGGTAGATGGATATATGGTGGGCTGATCGGCGTGATGATCATCATCATCAGGGTTATCAATCCGGCTTTTCCGGAAGGTGTGATGCTGGCAATTCTTTTCTCCAACATGTTTGCGCCATTGATTGATTACTTTGTTGTTCAGGCAAATATTAGAAGAAGGATCAAACGTCATGCTTAACGCCGAGAAAAAAACCTGCAAATATAACGAACAGCTCTGCAAGTATTACGAGCAGTTCAAGGCTTATGCTCAAGAAATTCTGGCCTTGAGCAATGACAGTCTGAGAAAAACCGTCAATGTTGCATTGGCCTTGTGTTTGGTGTGCGCGGTGTTGGTATCATTAGCCACCGTGGCCTTGCGGCCGCTGCAAGTGCACAATAAAGCCCTGGATATGAAGAAAAATATCCTGGATGTGGCCAACCTGCTTGATGATACGACTAATATCGATCAGACATTCAAGGACAGAATCGAAAGCAAACTGGTCGATCTGAAAACCGGCAATTACATCGATACATTGAATGTCGATGAATACGACCAGCGTAAGGCCGCCAAAGACCCGGAATTGAGCGAAGCTATCCCGCCCGAGAAAGATATCGCCAGTATCCGCGTCAAAGCCAAATACGCCAAAGTGTATCTGGTGAAAAAAGGTGACCAGTTGCAATCCATCATCCTGCCGGTCAGCGGTTACGGCTTGTGGTCCACCATGTACGGCTTCCTGTCACTGGAGCCGGATGGTCAGACCGTGCAAAGCATTAACCTGTATGATCAAGCTGAAACTCCGGGCCTGGGCGGTGAGGTGGTAAACCCCATCTGGCGCGGCACATGGAAAGGTAAAAAAGTTTATTCGGACAAAGGTGAAGTGGTTTTGGCTCTGGTCAAAGGCGGTGTCGATCCAAGTCGTCCAGATGCCGTCAATAAAGTTGATGGCCTGGCCGGCGCCACTTTAACCAGTCGTGGTGTCAGCAATCTGATCCAGTATTGGCTGGGTAATGAAGGTTTTGCTGCTTATCTGAACAAAATTAGAACTAACGGTTAGGAGAAAGCTATGGATAAAGAAACCAAAAAAGTACTATTCGAACCCTTGGTGGATAACAACCCCATCACCTTACAGGTGTTGGGTGTGTGTTCGGCACTGGCGGTGACTTCACAAATGTCCACTTCGCTGATCATGGCCTTGGCTCTCACTTCGGTGACAGCCTGTTCCAGTGCCGCGATTAGTTTTGTTAGGGAACATATCCCCGGCAGCATCCGTATTATTGTGCAAATGATCATCATTGCCTCCTTGGTTATCGTGGTCGATCAGTTATTGCGCGCTTTTGCGTTTGATGTCAGTAAAAAACTATCGGTGTTCGTTGGTCTGATTATCACCAACTGTATCGTCATGGGGCGTGCAGAAGCCTATGCCATGAAAAATCCACCGCTGCAAAGCTTTTTGGATGGTATCGGCAACGGTTTGGGCTACAGCCTGATTCTGGTGCTGGTCGCCACTTTCAGAGAAACCCTGGGTTCCGGCAAATGGTTGGGCTTTGAAGTACTGCCGTTGGTAAAAGACGGCGGCTGGTATGTGCCTAATGGCTTGATGTTGTTGCCGCCCAGTGCATTTTTCATAATCGGACTGATCATCTGGGGCTTCCGCTCATGGAAACCTAAACAGGTTGAACAAAACGAGTTTAAAATTCTGCCGATTGCTCATGGCGTGGCAGGAGGGGCCCACTAATGGAAGCTTATATCAGCTTATTTATTAAAGCCGTATTCATCGAAAATCTGGCGTTGTCCTTCTTCCTGGGCATGTGTACTTTCTTGGCCGTGTCCAAGAAAATTTCCACAGCTATGGGTTTAGGCATCGCGGTTATGGTGGTACAAACCCTGACTGTTCCAGCCAATAACTTTATCTATCAAACCCTGTTAAAAGAAGATGCACTGAAATGGCTGGGCATCACTGGTGTGGATCTCAGCTTCTTAAGTTTGCTGAGCTGCATCGGTATGATTGCCGCTATCGTGCAAATCCTGGAAATGATCCTCGACAAGTTTTTCCCGGCCCTGTATCAGGCTCTGGGTATCTTCTTGCCGCTGATCACCGTCAACTGCGCCATCCTGGCTGGTAGTTTGTTCATGATAGAACGTGACTACAACTTCGGTGAAAGTACGGTCTACGGCATCGGCAGCGGCTTCGGCTGGGCGTTGGCCATTACCGTAATGGCGGGTGTGCGCGAAAAACTTAAATACAGTGATATTCCGGCGGGCTTACAAGGTCTAGGCATCACTTTTATTACAGCTGGTCTGATGTCTTTGGGCTTCATGGCTTTCTCTGGAATTCAATTATAAGGGTATCGTAATGCTGGAAATTGCATTAGGTGTTATTTTCTTCACGGCTATCGTGATTGCGCTGGTGTTCCTGATCATCGGAGCCAAGAGCAAGCTGGTAGCCTCGGGAGATGTGGAAGTTCTGATCAATCATGAAAAGAAAATCCACGTCCCGGTTGGCTCAAAACTTTTAACTGCACTGGCCGAAAACCAGCTGTTTGTCTCCTCTGCTTGCGGCGGCGGCGGCACTTGCGGACAATGCAAAGTCAAAATTCATAGCGGCGGCGGCGATATTTTGCCCACCGAGTTATCTCACATCAGCAAACGCGAAGCTGCTCACGGCGAACGTCTGGCTTGTCAGGTATCCATCAAACAAAATATGGATGTCGAAGTTGAAGACAGCGTATTTGGTGTGAAAAAATGGGAATGCACGGTTAAATCCAACGATAACGTGGCTACCTTTATTAAAGAACTGGTGCTGGAATTACCACCAGGAGAAGCCATCAACTATCGGGCCGGCGGTTACATTCAAATCGAATGTCCTCCGCATATTTCCAAGTATGCCGATATGAATATTGCTGAAGAATATCGGCCGGATTGGGATAATTTTAATCTGTGGCGCTATGTCTCTGAAGTCAAAGAACCGACTTTGCGGGCCTACTCAATGGCATCCTATCCGGAAGAAAAGGAAATCATGCTCAATGTCCGGATTGCCACACCGCCGCCTAGAGCGCCGGAAGGCACACCGCCAGGTATCATGTCATCCTTTATTTTTAACCTGAAGCCAGGTGACAAAGTATTCGTATCAGGACCTTACGGCGAATTTTTCGCCAAAGACACTGATAACGAAATGGTCTTCGTCGGCGGTGGTGCAGGTATGGCGCCGATGCGTTCACATATCTTCGACCAATTACGCCGGCTGAAATCCAAACGCAAGATGACATTCTGGTATGGTGCACGTAGTAAACGTGAAATGTTCTACGTAGAAGATTTCGATATGCTGGCCAAAGAAAACGACAACTTCGAATGGCATGTGGCATTATCCGATGCCCTACCGGAAGACAACTGGACCGGTTACACAGGCTTTATCCATAATGTCTTGTTTGAAGAGTTCATTAAAAAGCATCCGTCACCTGAAGATTGTGAATACTACATGTGCGGACCACCAATCATGAACACCTCAGTGATAAACATGCTGATTGCTAACGGTGTCGATCCAGAAAACATCATGCTGGACGACTTTGGCGGCTAAGCCGGCTTAAAGCTGACAACAGACGAGGCCTAATCGAATCGATTACGCCTCGTTTTCTATTTCAGCCGTTAAAAAATCGGGTGCGATGGAAACTAAATGTAAAGATCACAGCCTAAGCATTATCACAAAGTCAAACTTTAGCCACAACATCAGCCGCTTTTTGCCTGGCTCCGGCTAGACAAAACCGAATAAAATTCACAGGAGAACATCATGGCCTATTTTTTCATCACTTTCTTTGTCATGCTGGCGGTACTGGCTATCATGGCAGTCGGCGTCATCTTTGGTCGTAACGCCATCAAAGGCTCATGCGGCGGAACCGGCAATTGTATTTGCACAGAAAAATGCGACAAAAGAAAACAGTTGGATGCCCAGCAAGCCGCTGGTGAATCCGAACTGAAAGCCAATATTTAAACTGATCTGGGCAACATTAGTCAGCTAGGGTGGATTCGCCTCAGGCTATCCACCAAAACAGCTATCAACTGCTTGTAGCCTCGATGAAACGAAGTGGAATCGAGGCATTCACACGTATCATCCGAAGTTGCAAACCAAATTCAATGATGCGTGGTCGGTCATCAATTCCAAAGTCGATAAACTTTGGCAAATTAAGCCAAATTAATTTCCCAATGTTGTCTGCCACTCATGCCTCAGCAACTCGCCGCTTTCCTCACTCCGCAAATTCTGGCCTACCTGATAGGCAGTGTTGGGATATTGGTCGAATGGCGGGCATATTACCAGCCTAATCAACAAAGCTTTCGTTACTGGTCTGCGGCAGGCGCATTACTTTGGGCGGCACAATACATACTGTTAGATGCGGTCACTGCCGGTCTGACCATGGCTACTACCGCCTTGCGGACACTAATTTCCGCCGGTAAGTTAAGCCGAACTGGTCGGCACGGTTTGGCTATGGTGTTTAGCCTGGTGTTTGGCTTGCTCACCGCGCTGTCCTGGCAGGGTAATATTTCCTTATTACCCGGCTTTGCAGTAATCAATACCAGCATTGCCCTGTTTTATCTGGATAACCGCAGCATGCGGATAGCGTTATTGGTTTCCAGTCTGGCCTGGATCGCCAACGATTACTGCTGGCAGGCCTGGCCGGCCCTAATAGCCGAAACCGTGGCCATGTTGATCAACCTCAAAACCATCCGCACCTTGAACAGGGCATAAGCTTCAGCTACTGATTATCCGGCAGCAGGGAATTACGCCAGAATTGTCCCTCTTTTTCAAACAGACGCTGGCTTTCAGTCGGCCCCCAGGAGCCGGCCGGATAAGTGGCAATATAGTCCCGCTCAGTGGCCCAATACTGCAGAATAGGATCGACAATCCGCCAGGCATATTCCACCTCATCAAATCTTAAAAACAGCGAACGGTCACCCTTCATCACGTCCAGCAGCAAATCTTCGTAAGCATCAACCTGGCGTTCATCGGCATTACGAAAACTGGCATCAAGACTGGTGGTGCGGGTACGCATTTCCAAACCAGGTTCCTTAACCGTCATTTCCATGCGGATACATTCCTCAGGCTGGATACCCAGCAACACCCAATTTGGATTCATACAATCAACAGGCGTATCCCGGAAAAACTGTAAGGGCGGGTGCCGGAAGCAAATGGAAATACTGGATTGCCCGGCAGCCAAGCGTTTGCCGGTGCGTAAATAAAACGGTACCCCGCGCCAGCGCCAGTTATCGATCAGAACCTTAAGTGCCGCATAGGTTTCCGTGGTACTGTCGCCGGGAATATTAGCCTCGTCCAAATAACCGCCGACTTTTTCGCCTTTCACCGTACCCTTGCTGTATTGAGCCCGAAAAGCGTGAGCGTGCACCGCCGATTTGGGAATAGGCCGAATCGATTTGAGTACTTTCACTTTTTCATCGCGCAGACCTTCCGCATCCATGGATACCGGTGGTTCCATCGCCACCAGCGTCAACAATTGCAGTAAATGGCTTTGCAGCATATCGCGCATGGCCCCGGCGCCATCGTAATATTCACCACGCCCGCCGATGCCGATATCCTCAGCATGAGTAATCTGAATATGATCAATATAATTTCGGTTCCACAACGGCTCCAGCATCACATTGGCAAAGCGGAATACCAGCACATTTTGCACCATGCCTTTACCCAGATAATGATCAATCCGGTAAATCTGCTCCTCGGTTAAATGACGCTCCAGCCGCTTTTGTAAAGCCTTGGCGCTTTCCAGGTCATAGCCTATGGGTTTTTCAATAATCACCCGCCGCCAGCCGTATTCTTCACTTAATAAAGCCACCAGACTCAAATTCTCAATCACCGTACTAAAGTCACCTGGACTGATCGCCAGATAAAACGCCATGTTTTTGGAAAACTGCGGCTGATTATTCACATTGGTTGCCAGAGCTTGATAACATTCAGCTTCATCCAGATTGCCGCGGTGATATTCCAGTCTGGCGCTGAATTTGGCAAAAATAGTTTCATCCAGGCCCTGACCGGATTTTTCAATCAGAAACCGCTTTACTTCTGCCGTCCAGGTCTGCTTATCCCAGGGCCGTCGGCCAACAGCAATAATTCGAGTATCATCCGGCAGCTTATTTTCCAGTTCCAGATGATAAAAACCCGGAATCAGTTTCAATTTAGCCAGATTACCGGTCGCACCGAAAATCACATAAGTACAAGAATCAGTCGTCATAGATGCTCCTAATCAGCTCATAACCCAAGGGAAAGTTGAGCATACTGTACTAACAGCGCATTCAGCAAGGTAAATTATTGAAAAATAAAAGCATTATAATAAGTGTGGTTGATGGAAAAATGGGGTCAGGTTCAATTTCCAAGCATGGTAGCGGCTAAGGATAATTTAACCCGACCCGAAAGCCACATACTTAAGATAATTAGCAGGGTAGGGCTGGTCACCAAGTACGGTTGATAGTGGGTAGGGTGGATTCGCCGCAAGGCAATCCGCCGGCTTTGCTAAATGCGCTCCTGCAACCGGGTCAAAGCCCAGTCCACATGTTCGCCCACCAAAGCGTCAGTATTCGCCAGTTTTTCACTCAGCGCCTGCAGGACTTCAGGTTCGGCTCGGCCATTGCCCAGCGCCACAGCGATATTTCGTAACCAGCGCTGATGACCAATCCGGCGTATCGCAGAACCTTCGGTTTTTTGCAAAAACTCAGCTTCATCCCAGCCAAACAACTCTAACAAAGTCCGGCTATCCAATTGATAACGCGGTTTAAAATCGGCTTCCACGCTGAGCTTTGCAAACCGGTTCCACGGGCAGATCAATTGACAATCATCGCAGCCGTAGATGCGGTTCCCCATTAAAGGCCGCAGCTGTTCCGGAATGCTGCCCTGCAGTTCGATGGTTAAATAGGAAATACATAAACGGGCATCGACTTGATATGGCCCAACGATAGCCTGAGTAGGGCAAATATCCAGACAGGCTGTACAGTCCCCGCAATGTTGGCTCACCGCCTGATCAGCAGGTAAGGGCAGGTCAGTGTAAAGCTCACCTAAAAAAAACCAGGAGCCGGCACTGCGATTAAGCAAATTACTGTGTTTGCCTATCCAGCCCAGTCCGGCTTTGGCGGCAATAGCTTTTTCCAGTACCGGCGCACTGTCCACAAACGCCCGATAGCCAAATTCACCCACCTCGGTGCTGATCTGGTCCGCCAGTTTTTGCAAGCGCCGACGCAATACCTTGTGATAATCACGACCCAGAGCATATCGGGAAATAAAAGCCGCCGCTTTATCAGTTAACACCGCCCCACTGTCAGGCTGCGGGGTCGGCAGATAATCCAGCCGGGCGCTGATAATACTACGGGTACCGATTTCCAGCAGAGCAGGGCGACTGCGTTTCAGACCATGTTTGGCCATATACGCCATTTCACCGTGGAAGCCGGCTGCCAGCCAGTCTTGTAAATATCCCTCGGCTTCAGTCAAATTGGTATCGCTGATGCCGATTTGCTGAAACCCCAAATCCAGCCCCCACTGCTTAATCTGCTGGGCCAGTTGGTTAAAATCAATATTGTCGGTAGTGGGCATGGCGGCTGCAATATAATAGAGAGACTGTCACCATTTTACACAAACCAGCCATGCAAACATTACCGGAAAATCTGTATCAAACTGCACAGATCCGTGAGTTGGAAGCCAGGGCTGGTACCCTGGCCGACATTTCCACAGCAGAACTCATGCAGCGGGCCGGACAAGCCGTGTTTACCGAAGTTCAGCAACGCTGGCCGCAACAGCGCCGGCTTGCCGTTTTTTGCGGAGCGGGCAACAATGCCGGCGATGGCTATGTCGCGGCCAGACTAGCCCTGCAAGCCGGTTTTCAGGTCAGCGTTCATGCCGTCAGTCCTGTCGCCGCCTTGCAAGGCTTGGCCCTGAATGCCTATCAGGCCTACCAGCAAGCCAACGGCCAATTGGCTGAGCCGGATGCACCGCTTGCTGAAGATACCCTGATCATTGATGCCTTATTAGGCACCGGCCTTAATCGCCCGCTGACGCAGGCCTATGCCGATGCTATCCTGCAAATCAACAGCGCAGCATGCCCGGTTTTGGCCGTCGATATTCCCTCTGGATTACATGCCGATACTGGCCAAATTATGGGTAGTGCCGTGCAAGCCAGTGTCACGCTCAGTTTTATCGCTCTAAAACCCGGCTTATTCACCGGTCAGGCTGCCGATTGCTGCGGCGATATTGTATGTGCAGACTTGGGTGTACCCAGCGCCGCCTTTACAGATGTGCTGGTCGCGGCCAAACTGCTGAAAAAAGCCGGCTTTTCACCACGGCGGCCTAGTGCGCATAAAGGTCAGTTTGGTCATGTGTTACTGATAGGCGGTAATCATGGTTATAGTGGTGCTATTCGTCTGGCTGCGGAAGCGGCTTTACGTAGCGGAGCCGGCTTGGTTAGCCTTGCCACCCGCGCCAGTCACGCCGATCTGATACCACTGACCAGGCCGGAAATCATGAGTCATGGCGTCGAAACTATTGCCGAATTGTCAGTCTTGCTCAACAAAGCCAGCGTTATCGGCATCGGCCCAGGTTTGGCTCAGGATGACTGGGCGCTAGCCATGTTCAATTTGGCCATCAATGTCGGCAAACCGCTGGTGGTAGATGCAGATGCCCTCAATATTCTGGCTAAACATCCGCAACAGCGTGACAACTGGATATTGACGCCGCATCCCGGCGAAGCCGCCAGATTACTCAACACCACTACCGCCGCTATCGGCGCAGAGCGTTATCAGGCCGTCACCAGCTTACAGCAACGCTACGGTGGTGTGTGTGTATTAAAAGGTGCCGGCAGCCTGATTCGCGATGCCGAGCAGACCAGTGTCGGTACCACCGGTAATCCCGGCATGGCCGGCGGCGGCATGGGAGATGTGCTGACCGGCATCTGTACGGCTTTTCTGGCCCAGGGTTTATCGATTAGTAAAGCAGCTCAGCAAGCGGTCTATATACATGGGCAAGCTGCCGATATTAGTGCGGCCAAGTACGGTCAGCGTGGCATGCTGGCCAGTGATTTATTTGCTGAATTACGTACTTGTGTCAATACTGGGGATTGATATTAAACTTAAATTTAGCCGCGCCCACTTTCAGCAATGAAATGGTATATTTAGCCTGAGCGGGGGGATTCCTGTTGGGTAAATACCGGAATCATATAGCCCTTACTGCTGATTAACGACTGATAAGACCAAGGTCATAGGATAAATATGCATCAACATCAACTAAACAACTGGCAACATCCGCATAATTTTGTCAGCATCAACCGCAAAGGAGAGGTACGTTCCAAGTGGGTGTTGTTGTTAACTTTTTTCACCATGCTGGTCGAAATAGCCGCCGGTTTTAACTACCATTCCATGGCCTTGATGGCTGACGGCTGGCACATGGCCACTCATGTACTGGCGTTTATGATTACCCTGTTTGCTTATCGTTATAGTCGTATTCACGCCAAAGATCATACCTTTGCCTTCAGTCCCGCCAAAGTCAGCCTACTGGGCGGTTTTGCCAGCTCCATCGCCTTGGCGATGGTGGCATTAGTGATGATAGCGGAGTCGGCCATGCGTTTAGCCATGCCTGAGCTGATCCGCTTTGACGAAGCCATCCTGGTAGCCGGAGTAGGTCTGCTGGTTAATCTGCTCAGTGCGCTGCTATTAAGCGACCACCACGCCGACCACCACCACGGCCGGCCGGAACATCGGCATAATCTAGCCGATCACGATCACGATCACGATCACGATCATGAGCATGAGCATGAGCATGAGCATGAGCATGAGCATGAGCATGAGCATGAGCATGAGCATCATCCGGTCAAGCATCACGATCACAATTTGCGCGCGGCTTTTTTACATGTGATAGCCGATGCCCTGACTTCGGTGTTGGCCATTGTCGCCTTGCTGGCCGGTAAATATTATGGATGGGACTGGCTGGATGCAGTAATGGGATTTGTCGGCGCAGTGATTATTTTAATCTGGGCCTGGGGCCTGATCAAAGAAACCAGTCCGGTACTGCTCGATCAAAGTGTCGATATCGATTATAAACTGGCCATCCAAAATACCCTGGAGGCTGATGGTGAGTGCCGGGTCAGTGATTTGCACATCTGGCGCCTCGGTGCCGCACACTATGGTGTCATCGTCGTGATCGTTACCAGCTTCCCCAAGCCACCTTACTATTACCGCGCCAAACTGGCGAAATTCACCCAGTTGGAACACATTACCGTCGAAGTAAACTGTTGCGTAGGCGAAGCCTGCCTGGAACGCTGAATCCTGGCGTCTATTCAGCCAAGCTTATTGATTAGTCACAATTTCCACCGGCAGCAGAATATGCCACAATTAAGCGTAAACATAATTCCTTGATAACCAAGCCGCCTATAGGTGTATAACATATGCACCATGGCACCGGCAGACAAATGCAACTGGCGATCTCACGCAGCAACCATAAAACAAATAAATGCAGAAGGGGAAACTGGAATGGATAGAAATACAATTAAAACCACCTGGGCCTTAATCGTCAGCCACACACCAGCCATTGTCGCCCGGCTCAGGGCCGGCTGCGACAAGGCTAAACCAGCAGAGTTTCTGGCCCCGCTTTGCCTGCGCTTATATCTGGCGCCGGTATTCTGGATGGCCGGGGTACAGAAATTCAGCCACTTCAGTCAAACTGTCGAGTGGTTCGGCAACTCCGAAACCGGTTTAGGCTTACCGGCCCCGTATTTACTGGTATTGCTGGTCGCATTGTGCGAAACCCTGGGCGCCTTGTTTTTATTGTTGGGTTTTGCCACCCGGCTGATCACGCTACCCTTAATGATCATCATGCTGGTTGCCGCCTACAGTGTGCACCTGGAAAACGGTTGGTTAGCCATTGCCAGTGGCGACGGAATTTTCGCCAGCCCGCGTACCCAGGCCGCTATCGAGCGTCTGCAACAAGCTCAGGAAATTCTGCAAAACCAGGGCGATTACACCTGGTTAACCGAACACGGCAGCTTTGTGGTCTTGAACAACGGGATCGAATTTGCTGTCACCTACTTCATCATGCTGTTGGCACTATTCTTTAGCGGTGGCGGCCGCTTTCTGAGCGCCGATTACTGGCTGGTACAGCACTATTTCAGACAGCCGGACTAATATCAGCATCAAGTCGGAGGGAGTTATTTGGACAGCAACCGTTTATATTGATCAGCCAAGTTATTTGCCAATACGGCATAATTACGCACTTTACTGACATATTCCTGACCGAGTCGGGCCATTTCCGCAGATTTGGCCGGGTCGTTCAGCAAGCGTAATACCGCCTCGGCAAAAGCGTTTGCCTCAAGCGGCACACACAAACCACCACCGCTTTCAGTAACAACTTGCGCTTGATCCGGATTGTCGTTGACCACGACAGGTAAACCCAAAGCCATATATTCTATGGCCTTGGTTGGAGACGCGCTGTCCAGCAGGAAACCCCGTGGAAACGGTGAGATACCCACATCAGCACTGCGCAGATACGACCATGCGGTAGTCATGGGCAACCAACCGGTCCACAAAATCAAATCATTCACCCCCAGGCGTACGGCCTCCTCGCGCAGCCAGGCACGGTGAGCCGCATCTTCGGTATCGCCGATTAACACTAACAACACATTGGGTATCTGGGCTTTGATTTTATCCAGCATTTGAAACAGAACTTCGATTTGCCTGACTCTATCCAGGGTACCTAGATAGGCTACCACGCGTTTACCGGACAAGAGCGGATCGGTAGCTGCCGTAATCTGATCGGTTTGGGCTACCTCAGTATCTACCCCCATCGGTACCGGCGTCATGCGCTGTACTGGAATCCCGTAAGCCGCCAAGTCCAGCCGCATCTGTCTGCTTTGTACAAAAACATGGTCGGCACGCGGCAACACAATTTTATACAGCAAAAACTTGCCTATCCAACCTTGTAATAAGGGGAACCAGAAGCGCATCCCGCCTTTTAGCCCGCGTTTTTTAGCGCGGTCAATCTGACCTTCCGACTGTGGATAAGACAGCCAATAGTAGAATTGCAGGTGTTTTATTCTGGCGATAATCAGCCCGAATAACGCGGTCAAAGACATATCACGCACCTGTAAAGCCTGATATTTACTGGTATCGGCAGTCAGCAAAGACTTCAGGTTATGCCACAATTTCACCACATATTGGCCGGCGCGGTTATGCGGTACTCGGCAAAGTAACAACTCACCGCTTTGCCAAGGGCTTAATGGTTTGCCGGAAGCCGCCGGATCCTCCGCCGTTACCAGATCGCAATGAATACCATATCTAAGCAGATATTTACCGAACAAGGCGCTGACATCCTGTCGATGAGTAGGCCAGAATTCTTCAATAAAATACAGGATATGGAGGGGCTTATGCTGGGTAGGGTCGCTCACGTTATGGCCTATTCAGTTGATTAAAACCAGTTGCTGATTGTGCTGCGTTAGTCGTTGACCAACCTTGCTTTGCCGGATACGGCGTAGGATTTCTGAACGCAGTGATGCGCATCAATCGCGCACAATCCACCAGCAGAGTCGGCACATCCTCTGGTGCTGCCGTCAAAGTAATGTCGGTCAACCATTAGCCCTATTCTAGGTCAATTTACCGATTCGAGCGACAGCTGATGTTGCCACCAGTTTAAATCGGCTAAGACCAGACTGACACAGTGGCTATCTGGTTTGTCAAAATGCTAAAACCGCTTTGCCAATTCTGGCAAAAACTCATGCTAAAGCACAAGCAAAATTTCACTGAGCAATATTCAGAACTTGGCGTGCGGTAAATAGATAAATAAAATCAGTTTGTTATGATTTTATTGAGATTGATAGGGTTGATTGTTTTATTTGGCATAATATGTGCATTATCCTTAAGCTGTGTGTTTCTGCTTGAGCTATACTCAGTCAGTCGCATGGCTTTAGCTGCTAAGAATTGACATATAAAAGTAAAAAATGCGATAATTAAACATTGGTCTGCTGTCTAGAGCTGAAGGATTGTTTCGGCACGAAACTGCATTGTTAATAAGGTTATTCTGGCATGGTTTTTGGGTAAGTTCAAGATATTTATTTATCAATTATAGTGGTAGGTAGTTAGGAAATATGAAACGCACTTTATCTGTCATGATGCTTGGATTACGCGGTTTACCAAATGTACAAGGCGGCATTGAAGCTCATGTACAAAATCTGGCCTCGTATTTACAGGACATGGATTGTCGGGTGGATGTCATCGTCCGCTCCCCTTATCAACCAGTCGAACATCGTAAAGAATGGAACGGGATTCGTATCCACAGTTTATGGTCGCCGGTGTCTAAATCACTGGAAGCGATTACGCATACTTTTTTAGGTGTGTTGTACGCGGCAGTTAAACGCCCCGACATTCTGCACATTCATGCAGTTGGCCCTTCGCTGATGGTGCCTTTGGCGCGGATGCTGGGCTTAAGAGTAGTGGTCACTCATCACGGTCAGGATTATGATCGCCAAAAATGGGGCAAGCTGGCTAAATTCATGCTGAAGTCCGGCGAGTATTGCGGCATGAAAATGTCTAATGGCCGTATCGTGATTTCGGAGGTTTTAAAAAACCTGGTGCAAGACAAATACGCCAAAAAATCCACATTAATACCTAATGGGGTAGTAATGCCGGATTTGATAGACAGTGAAACCGCGTTAGACAAATTTGGTTTGACTGCTGGTAAATATATTTTGACTGTCAGCCGTCTGGTACCTGAAAAGCGCCATCTGGATTTGATTGAAGCCTTTAAAAAAGGCAGCCTTCCCGGCTGGAAACTGGTAATAGTCGGTGGTTCCGATCACCCGGATGCTTACACCAAAGCGGTTACAACTAGTGCCGCCAGTCACCCTGATGTGGTAATGACCGGTTTTCAAAGCGGTTTAGGGCTGAAAGAACTGTTTACCCATGCCGGGATGTTTGTATTGCCCTCTTCACACGAAGGTTTGCCGATTGCCATGCTGGAAGCCTTATCTTTTGGTTTGCCGGTCATCGCCAGCAATATACCGGCTAATCTGGAAGTGGGGATTCCCGAAAACCATTATTATCAAATGGGTGATGTAAACGCCTTAACTGCACGCCTGGAACTGTTTGCCGAAACAGCGCAGGACTCAATTGCTAAAACCAGATTAAGAGCCTGGGTTGATAATAAATACAACTGGGCAGATATTGCGGCAGCTACTTTACAGGTTTATGGGGATGTTGCCAAAACCAGCCGGTTTTTGCCGGTATCGACAATACCGAGTACACCGGGGTTCAACAACAATTTTGAATTGAGCGTATGAAAGATTGACCGGGTTGGTACACAGTTTTCCATCTATTAGAGCAGGTATAGTCGAGGACTGTTGATCGCTTTGACAGGACAGTGCTGATTGCCGTAGGCGGGATGACTATTCTGAAACTGGTATTGATTGGAGGAGCCCCAGGCCGGTTGTTAACCGGCTGGAGCCTGATGAGAACGCATTACTGAGCAATATATTGCAGCGGATCGACAAGATAGGCGCCTATATTTAAATTATTGCCTTGGCTGGTAATCAAGGTGCTACCAACGATAGTATTAATTTGAGTACCGACTGCCGGAGCATCACCGTCATTATCGGCATCAACCGTAAAATAACTGACGGCCAATTGTCCGGCAGCAGTTGATCCGGATAAGGCTAGCTCAGGATCGCCGACCAGATCATAGGCTGAGTTAAATGGTGGGGTGCTTGACCACAAATTATCCACAAATTGTAAATTGGACGATAAGGCCGGAACGCCGCTGGCCAGTGGGCCGCCATCATTGCGATAAATAATGTTGTTTTGGATAATAGATGCCTGATTAATCGGCCCCAGATTAAGTTCGCCATTAACTAGCGTGTTGTTGCTTACCAGTGCATTGGTCAGGCCGCTGCCTGACACTAAAGTCCAGGAAAACAGATCGACGTTGCCGTTTAGAAACATATTATTAATCACCGCGTTGTTGGTAGAGCGCGGTACGCTGGATACTTCATCCGCCAGAGACAGCAGATTGGCTTTTTTGCCTACTACATTGTTATTGGTGTTGTATACCAGATTGTCTTTAAAAATCACATTGGTGGCATCGGAAATATAAGTGTTTTCCGCCCAGTTGTCGTACACCACGTTGTTGCTGATAATCGTGCCGCTGGCTTCGTAGGTGGAAAGTCCTTCGCCCCAGACATTGTAGACTGTATTGCCGGTCAGCGTGGCGTGTTGGGTGATGCCTGTAACCGGATTGCGGGCGGCGCTGATACCGGTGCCCCACATGGCGCTGCCGCCGTTACCGATTAGATAGTTGTAATGTATCAAACTGGTCTGATACACGGTGCAGTTCTGCACTACGCTGTAATCGCCCTTGGCCAGAATGCCGATGCCCTGCACATTATGTACTATCAAATTGCTGACAGTGGTGTAATTGCCGGATAAATAAATGCCGGTGCCGCCGTTACGGACTTCAAAGCCGGAGACAACAATGTATTGGCCGCTAAGGTTGAAAAATGCATCGTAAAGGCCGGGTGTCAGGGTGCTGGCATCCAGTACCGGAGATTCGCCTGGGTAAGCCAGTACCCGGGTCGGATTGGCCGCTGTACTGTTTTGCAATAAATTGATCGCATATTCTTTATAGGTGCCGCCACGCACATATAAAGTGTCGCAAGCTTTGATTTTATAGCCTGAGGTGGCGATAGTTTTCCAGGGTCTGGTCAGCGTGCCTGGATTACTGTCACTGCCATTGGTCGCAACATAATAGGTGGAGCAAGTTGCTAATGACAGTTGCGGCATACAACCCAGTAAAGTACCGGCTAGTAACAATATGGCGGTAAAAAGCCCAAAATGGTTTTTGCGGAATTTAAATAACATAACAGCCTCCAAGATCATCCGTAAATTGAATTAATGTTTTTTGCGATGGGTGTGAGTGAACTTAAACGTCAGCTATCGATTTAAGTAGAGTGCCCAGCTTATTTTATTAATGCCTTTAAACGCATTGGCTTATGTACAAAACCAGGCTTAAATTAAAGTCGTTATTTTTAGAAACGGCTCTGATTGGCTTGTTATTTATGCATAAGCGAATGCACTAAAACAGCGATTGCTTGTAAACTTAAATTAGAATGGGCCGCGGATTTATAGGTCTTGGCGGCAAATATTTTGCTTATTAAACTGTCAAATATCCGGCTTAATTAAGCTTATCTTGGGTTTTAAGTCGATATTTTAAGAGCGATACTGGTAGGCGTAACTTTATATAGGCGGCTTATCCGTTTAATAGTCGCATATTAAGTACAGTGAGTGTTGAGCATAAAGCCAAACTTATTTGGCGGAAAATGCAATGTAAACCACTGGCAATCCAGAACTTAAAAATTTAAAAAGAGCTATGCATGAGAATTTGACAGTGTTTGACCGCTAAGCAAGTCAATACGGCTGGGTTGGTACGGCAAATAATCTACAAACCAGATGTAAATCTTTGCTGGATAGGCTGTAATAATGGGCAAGTTCTCCCAAATTCTTATTCCAGCAGTTCTGAGTAAGTATATTTCTGTTGTCGGTAAAGACGGGTGCTAAATTTTCTTTTTGACCATGGTATTGTCTAATGAGTCCAGAAACTCATTGTTACCGGCGTCTAGGTTGGTCAATCTAATGGCAGTTATTATGCCTATCAATCGAGAGTTTAACTCGTTAAACAAACTCCACCATGAGTTTTGCCCTGCGAGGGCAGGTCGATTAAGCCCCAGGCTTTAATCGAATTATGTTACCCGGATTAGCTGTGTCTCGCTACGTGTGCGTATTAATCAGGGCTAAGGTAAATCTTGCAATCGACTATATAATGCTTTTTTGAGTATGTCAACAAAAATTTAGCGACATTTGCCCGGAAGCTGGCAGCTCACGTTAGCTAACACATGAATATTCCGAGCAAATTGCCGGGCTGTTTTGCCCGGTTTAACCTCGCCAAGATCGTTGGTTTGATAAACCGGGTACGCCAAAAAAGTTCGCCACAAAGCTTAAATGAAACGTTTGCGCAAGCGATTAAACGGCTTCTCAATGCCAATGTGCATTAAATAAGCTAAAAGCCAAGCTAGGCCAAACCCCAGCACTGCCGCCAGATAAGGCGGCAAGTTGGTCTCATGTTTAAAATAACCTAGAATGGCATAATGCTCCAGATAGAACGAATATGAAAGCACGCCAAAGAAGCTGACCGCTTTATAATTTAACAGCTTAAAAAAGCCCCAGTCATAAAAGCGTATTGCCGAGATAAAAATCGGAAATAAAGCAATACACTGTAGGGTATATCTAAAGGTTTCCCGAAAAGACTCACCGCGGAACACCAGGCTGACTATCAGCAGCAGTATGCCCAGCGGCAATAGAATATACTTTAATTTAAAATCATGCCGACTAATATCATCCAGAACAGGATTTTTATAGACGGCAAGTATACAGCCGAATAACAGACTATCAAATCTGGTGTCGGATGTAGTGTAAGTACGTAACATATCTACTCCAACATAATTAACCAGATAATAACGCCAGGCCAAAATCACCAGGCAAATAAATAAAAAAACCAGGGCCTGCACTTTGGCGCTCAAATTGAGTTTGAGCATTGAAATATAAATAAATGGAAATAATAGATAATAGTGTTCTTCGACAGCCAGCGACCAGTAAGAGCCGGTGCCTATTGCCGTGCCGCCAGGGCCATAAAACGCCGTATAGTAATTAGTATAGTGCAATATTTGCGCTAAAAAAGGCATTAATTGAATATCGCCGGGGAGAATTTTATATATAGTCAATACCGTGGTTATCAGCAGCACAAAATAAAAGTTAGGCCAAATTCTGAAAAACCGCCGCAAATAAAAATGTCTGATATCAATACTATTATTTTTAATATATTCCTTTCTTAATAAAGTGGTAATCAAATATCCGCTCAGGAAGAAAAAAATTGTCACCCCTAAACCACCCGGCACATAATGACCATAAGCAGTATGTGAGACAAAAACCAGCAGGATAGCAACAGTCCGGATACCGTCCAGGGAAGGAATATGAAACTCACTTTTTCTAGGAGTATTTGTAGCAGGTATCGCACTTGAAATTGATTTATTCATAAAGTTAATGTCTTAAAGTCTAAAAACCGCTAAGCAGTGATGAATCGTGCAGTGAAACTTTGCTATTGCATGCTAGGCATGGTCTATGAAATTAACACATTCATCACCAAGGTTCAAGTTGCCATCTCAGCAAGCCGGCTAATTTATCCGGCAAAATCGTAATTTAAATCGATAGTCAATTTACTGACCCAGGGCAAATTTCAGACAATAAACCACCCCGATAAATTAAGGTGCTTGAACTTAAAGGATTTAAATTTTTCAGCTTAATTTATGCTGCAAAAAACAATATAAAGCCGTAACAATTCACCCTATTGAAAAGTAGATAGCGTAGCCTCGATGACACGGAGTGGAATCGAGGATTATCGCAGCAGATTCACCTAAAAACGCGATAGGATACAGCGAAGACATTTTGTCAAATCACTAAAAACGCCGTTGAATAGTTACATAAAGCTTAAGTTTTAGATCCTTATCGTTTAAACTCTGCCTGGTTTTTCCCGCAAACCAAGGCTGGTTCAGCCAATAATCTTAACTTTGAGCCACTAGGCAAAGTTGACTGACATGAGCCGTTACACAATCAGCCAGTGCCTGTAAATGATAACCGCCCTCCAGCACCGAAACGATACGACCCTGGCAACAATCTGCGGCTACTGCCATCAGCTGTTGGGTCAGCCATACATAATCGTCGGTTTCCAGCCTCAAATCGGCCAGCGGATCTAAGCGGTGACCGTCAAAGCCGGCAGAAATTAACAATAATTGCGGATTAAATCGGCGCAAAGCCGGAAACACCTGTTGACTATACAGACGGCGTAGCAAATCGCCAGTAGTGCCGGCTGCCAGCGGCAAATTAACAATGTTGCCCAAGCCGGTTTCGCTGCTCTGGCCGCTGCCGGGATAATGCGGCCATTGATGGCTGGAAACATACATGATATTAGGTTGTTGAACAAAGGCCGCCTGGGTGCCGTTACCATGATGCACATCAAAATCCACAATTGCCACCCGGTCAAGCTGGCGTTGGGTTCTGGCGTATTCCGCAGCAATGGCTATATTATTAAACACACAAAACCCCATGCTTCTAGACGGTTCTGCGTGATGACCGGGTGGCCGTACCGCACAAAAAGCATTATTTGCTTCCCCGCTACATACTTTATCCACAGCATCGCATACAGCACTCACGGCTAGCAAAGCCGCAGCCTTAGAGCCCGGCGAAATCACAGTATCGGCATCCAGATAAGCCTGCCCTGTTTGCGGGAAACTGTTAAAAACCTGCTCCAGCATAGCCGGGGTATGAATCAAACCAAGTTTGGCAGCAATATCAGCGCCGACCACCGGCTGAATTCTGACCAGACCGGCAGGCTGGGCTTGGGTCACCGCCCGTTCGATAAACCGCAGCCGGTCGGCACATTCAGGGTGGCCGACGCCAGTATTATGCTTTAAAAAATCCGGGTGACTATAGTACAAGGTGGTCATGGCAACTGGCTCACTTTAGGCACAAAAACAGAATGGGTCATGGATAGCTTTAATATCCAGCGCCATTGCTCATAGCGCCCGCTTGAAAACCCGTCGCCCCCAGGCACTCAACCCATCCAGATACAAATACACAACAGGTGTCGTATACAAGGTCAGCAATTGGCTGACCAGTAGGCCGCCGACGATGGATATGCCCAAAGGTTGGCGCAGTTCGGCACCGTAACCGGAACTTAAAGCCAGCGGCACCGCACCCAGCATAGCGGCTAAAGTCGTCATCATGATAGGCCGGAAACGTTGCATACAGGCGGTAAAGATAGCTTGTTCAGAACTAAGACCTTGTTCCCGTTCAGCATGCAAAGCAAAATCTATCATCATAATGGCATTTTTTTTAACGATACCGATCAATAAAATCACGCCTATCAGCGCAATAATACTGAACTCAATATCACAAATCAGCAAGGCCAAAATCGCACCCACACCGGCTGAAGGCAGTGTCGATAAAATGGTCAGCGGATGGATATAGCTTTCATACAAAACGCCCAGCACAATATAGATACTGAACAAGGCAGCCAATATCAGCCAGGGCTGGTTTTGCAGCGACTCCTGAAAAGCCTTGGCCGAACCCTGGTAACTACCGCGTACCGAAGCCGGAACACCAATATCATGCATGGTTTTACTGATTAATTGAGTAGCGTCCGACAGAGATATCCCCGGTTTCAAATTAAAGGATAGCGTAGCCGCCGCAAATTGACCTTGATGATTAACCGTTAAAGGTGAATTGGTGGTTTTAAATTGAGCAATAGCGGCCAACGGAATTTGCTGACTGGTGGTTTGCTGGCGGGTAGGCGTGGAACCGACAAAAAGCTGGGTCAGGGTTTGCGGATTATGCCAATATTCAGGTGCCAGTTCCATCACCACATGATACTGGTTCAAAGCCTGATAAATCACCGCTACCTGGCGCTGGCCAAAGGCATTATTCAGCGTAGTGTCTATAGCCGCCTGATTAATCCCGAACCGGGCGGCCTTTTCCCGGTCAACCACCAATGAAACTTGTTGACCTTTATCCTGCTGATTGCTGTTCACATCCGTCAGTTCCGGCGCATTACTTAAAGCCGCCAGAATTTTGGGTGTCCATTCGCGTAATTCTGATAAATGCTCAGCCTGTAAAGTATATTCATACATGGCGGCAGAACCGCGACCGCCTATCCTGAGATCCTGTACCGGTTGCAAGAACAGACTGGCGCCTGGTTCATCCGCCAGTTTCTGCCGCAGGCGGCGCATCACTTCACCTATCGGCTCACGTTGTTCAGGTGGTTTCAGGGTAGCGAACATCTGCCCGGAATTACTGTTCTGGCCGCCTCCGGCAAAACCGATCACATTGATGACAGCCGGGTCTTTTTGCAAAATCCCGGCAAACTCCTGTAGCTTGCTCTGGATAGCCTGAAAGGAAATGCTTTGATCCGCCTGTATGGTACCACTCAGCCGGCCATTATCCTGAACCGGAAAAAAACCTTTGGGGACGATGGAATACAAATAAATATTTAAAGCAATACAGGCAAAAAACACCCCCAACATAATGCGGGAATGATGCAAAGCCCAGCTTAAACTGCGCTGGTAGCCATTCAGCATGGTTTGTAACAACTGTTCCAAAAACATTGAAACTTTGCCGGGTTGACGCTGCTGAGTGGGCTGCAACCAGCGCGCGCATAACATCGGCGTTACCGATAGCGAAATGATTAGCGACACCAGTACCGCAGTCGACAGGGTCACTGCAAATTCACGAAACAAGCGGCCAACGATACCTCCCATCAGCAATATCGGAATAAACACCGCGATTAGCGACAAACTCATCGACAACACGGTAAAGCCGACTTCCGTTGTGCCCTTTAAAGCCGCTGCAAAAGGTTTAACCCCATTTTCGATGTGGCGGTTGATATTTTCCAGTACCACAATGGCATCGTCCACCACAAAACCAGTGGCGATGGTCAGCGCCATCAAAGACAGATTATCCAGGCTGTAATCACATAAATACATCACCGAACACGAGCCGATCAATGACACCGGTACAGCAATGATAGGAATCATACTGGAGCGGACATTGCGTAAAAACAATAACACCACCAAAATAACCAGACCGATAGAGATCAGCAGGCTGCGTTCCACTTCATTGACAGAAGCCCTGATAGTGGCAGAACGGTCAATCACCACGGATAAATCGATGGCTGCCGGTATCATAGCCTGCAATTGCGGCAGCATGGCTTTCACCCCATCTACCGTCTCAATAATATTAGCGCCGGGTTGTTTATTCAGAATCAACAACACCGAAGGCTGACTGTCTTTCAAGCCGGTATTACGTAAATCCTCCACCGAATCCACCGCCGTACCCAAATCGGCAATGCGGATGGCGGCGCCATTCCGATAAGCCACGATTAGCGGTAGATAATCCTTGGCCTGATCAAGCTGATCATTGGCATGAATTTGCCAATGTAAATCATCCAACTCCAAATAACCCTTGGGCCGATTGGCATTGGCATTGGCGATGGCAATCCGCACATCGTCCAAGCCTATATCGTATTTAGCCAGAGTCGCCGGATTCAACTCCACCCGCACCGCAGGTAAAGAACTGCCGCCGACACTGACCTGGCCAATACCAGGCAACTGCGAGATTTTTTGCGCCAGAATAGTCGAAGCCGCATCATAAATTTGCCCACGGCTGAGCGTAGCGGAAGTCAAAGCCAGAATCAGAATCGGCGAATCAGCCGGATTGACCTTGCGGTAATTAGGCCGGCTGGGCAAATTACTGGGTAATAGACTGCTGGCGGCATTGATAGCGGCCTGAACATCACGGGCTGCGCCGTCAATATCACGATTTAAATCAAATTGCAGCGTGATGCGCGTCGAACCCTGCGAACTGGCCGAAGTCATTTCAGTGATGCCGGCAATTCGGCCCAAAGCTCGTTCCAGCGGGGTGGCAATAATCGCCGCCATGGTTTCCGGGCTGGCGCCAGGCAAACCGGCCGAAACAGAAATGGTCGGAAAATCCACCTGCGGCAAAGGTGCCACCGGTAATTGCCAATAAGCCACAAAACCGGCAAGCGCAATGGCAAAAGTCAACAAAGTCGTTGCCACAGGCCGGTAAATGAACAATTGGGAAAGATTCATGGCAGGCTGGTACGGGTATCGTTGGCCTGGTCTGGTTGAGGGGAGTCCGAGATACCTTTAGCCCATTTATCCAGAAACAGATAAATTACCGGGGTCGTATATAAGGTTAATAATTGGCTGAACAACAAACCGCCCACCATAGTAATCCCCAGCGGGTGGCGCAGTTCCGAGCCGACCCCGCTGCCCAGCATCAACGGCAGCGCCCCCAATAGTGCCGCCATCGTCGTCATCATAATCGGTCGAAACCTGAGCAGACAGGCCTGATAAATAGCTTCTCTGGCAGGTAAGCCCTGTTTGCGCTCAGCATCCAAAGCAAAATCGATCATCATGATGGCATTCTTTTTCACGATCCCGATCAGCAAAATAATGCCGATAATAGCAATAATGTTCAGATCATTACCGGTAGCCAGCAAAGCCAGCAGCGCGCCCACACCTGCCGAGGGCAGAGTGGACAGTATCGTCAAAGGATGAATAAAACTTTCATACAACACCCCCAGTACAATATAAACCGACACAATGGCGGCCAGGATCAGCCACAAAGTATTCCCCAAAGAAGCATTAAACGCCAAAGCCGCACCCTGATATTGGGTTTGTACACTGAGCGGCACGCCTATATCCTGTTTAATCTGTTCAATGGCATTAATAGCATTGCCCAGAGATTCGCCGGGTAATAAATTAAAAGAAATGGTGGCGGCGGGAAACTGATCAAGATGATTGATCGCCAGCGGGGTTTGCCGCTCCGAGACTTGAGAAAACTCCGATAACAACACCTGACTGCCATTACTGGAGGGGATGCGTAACCGGCCCAAGTCTTGCGGGCCGGTTTGCAGCGCCGGATTAATTTCCAGCACCACCCGGTATTGATTGGATTGGGTGTAGATAGTCGAAATCAGCCGCTGACCATAAGCATTATACAAAGCATTATCAATAGCCGCAGTTGTCACCCCCAGGCGGCTGGCGGTGGCGCGGTCTATGGTAATATAGGCCTGTAAGCCCTGATTTTGCAGATCACTGGCAACATCACTGATATGGGGAACTGAGCGCATATGTTCCATCAGCCGCTCAGTCCATACCGCCAGTTCATTCAGGTCAACCGATTGCAGGCTGAATTGAAATTGAGTGCGGCTGATATGATTTTCTAAAGTTAAGTCCTGTACCGGTTGCAAGAATATATTAATCCCGGCTACCTTGGCCAGTTGCGGTTTCAAGCGCTGAATTACCGCCTCTGCCGACTCCTGACGCAGTGGTTTGGGTTTTAAATTAATCAAAAACCGGCCACTATTCAACGTAGCATTATTACCGTCAACCCCGATAAAGGACGACAGACTCTCCACCGCCGGATCCAGCAGGATTTGTTCAGCCAAATTGGTTTGACGATCGGCCATAGCCTTAAAGGAAATACTGGCGGGCGCTTCAGAGATGCCTTGAATCAGGCCATTGTCTTGTACCGGAAAAAACCCCTTCGGCGTATAAATATACAGCAACACCGTCATAAGCAGGGTCGCGGAGGCCACCATCAACACCAGACCTTGACGCGCCAATACCCATTCCAGGCTGCGGCCATAAGCTGCGATCACCGCGGCAAAATAATCACTATGTTGGTCGGCTTTAGCAGTAGCCGGCTTGGCTCGCAGCATTTTGGCACACATCATTGGCGTCAGTGTCAAAGAGACCACTGCCGATATCAGAATCGCCACAGCCAGGGTCACAGCAAACTCGCGAAACAAACGCCCCACCACATCGCCCATAAACAACAGCGGAATCAGTACCGCCACCAGGGAAAAAGTCAGCGAAATAATGGTAAAACCGATTTGCTCAGAACCCTTCAGCGCCGCTTTCAGCGGCGGGTCGCCGCGCTCAATGTAACGGGAAATATTTTCGATCACCACAATAGCATCATCCACCACAAAACCGCTGGCAATCGTTAAGGCCATCAAAGTCAAATTATTAATACTGAAGCCGGCCAGATACATCACCGCAAACGTGCCTATCAAGGACAGCGGCACGGCAATGCCGGGAATAATAGTCGCCGATAAATTACGCAAGAACAGCATGATCACCATGATCACCAATGCTACAGCCAGCATCAGTTCAAACTGCACATCATGTACCGAAGCGCGGATGGTCACCGTTCGATCAGTGAGCGGTTCAATCACAATAGCCGAGGGCAGGGCGGACTGTAATTGCGGTAATTGATGTTTGATCCGATCAACCACAGCAATCACATTAGCACCGGGCTGGCGTTGAATATTCACAATCACCGCTGCCGTTTTATTGGCCCAGGCCGCCAGTTTGACATTCTCGGCAGAATCCACGGCTTCCGCCACTTCAGCCAGACGCACCGGAGCGTTATTGCGATAAGCGACCACCAAATCCCGGTATTCAGCAGCGGTGCGTAACTGATCGTTATTATCAATAATAGCCGAGCGAAACGGCCCGTCAAACATACCCTTGGGCTGATTGACATTGGCGGCGGCAATAGCGGTGCGTAAATCATCCAAGCTCAAACCATAAGCCGCCAAAGCTTTATCATTGGCCTGGATACGCACAGCCGGGCGTTGGCCGCCACTGATACTGACCATACCCACGCCGGGAAATTGAGCAATTTTTTGCGCCAGCCGGGTATCAATCAAATCCTCCACTTTCGCCAAAGGCAGGCTGGCGGAACTGACGGACAGAGTCAGAATAGGCGCATCTGCCGGATTGACCTTATTGTAAATAGGCGGCAAGGGCAAATCGGTCGGTAAAAAATTACTTGCCGCATTAATGGCCGCCTGCACGGTTTGTTCGGCGACATCCAAATCCAGTTTTAAATTGAATTGCAGGGTAATCATCGATGCGCCGCCGGAACTGCTGGAAGACATCTGCTTCAATCCCGGCATTTGCCCAAACTGCCGCTCCAATGGCGCAGTAATCACTGCCGTCATTACCTCAGGGCTGGCGCCCGGATAAAGCGTGGTAACCTGAATAGTAGGGTAATCAACTTGGGGCAGGGCGGAAATCGGCAACAAGCGGTAAGCCAGAATACCCACCAAAAGCAGGGCCACCATTAATAAAGTAGTCGCAACCGGTCTTAGAATAAACAGGCGGGAAGGGTTAAACCCGGTTGCGGCAGCTTCCTCCGCAGTCATGAGCGCAAGCGTTTTGAGTGTTTAACGGACTGATCATCGTGCTGGGAAGGTACTTCCAGGATTTTATTGTCCCGTTTTACCACATTAACCCGGCTGCCCTCGCGAAGTTTGTCGGCACCGTCTATTACCAGCTTTTCATTGGCGCTCAAACCTTCCAGAATCGCCACAGTTTCACCATCAACAGTCCCGGTTTTAATCTGACGCACCGCGATACTGTCATCATCTTTAACCACATAAACAAACGGGCCGTCTACACCACGCTGTATCGCGGCGCTTGCCGCCAAGGTCACCGCAGTCAAAGTATCCAGATGCATGCGGATATTGACAAATTGATTGGCAAACAAGCTGGAATCCAAATTGTCGAACTGGGCTTTAAGTTTTAGCGTGCCGGTAGTAGTGTCGATCTGATTGTCGATGGCCAGCACTTTGCCGCTGGCCAGTTTGCGACTACCGGCGCGGTCATAAGCATCGACAGTAATATTAGCGTCCTTATGCCAGCGCTTCATCAAGGCGGGAACAGCGTCTTCCGGCAGCGTAAATACCACCGCGATAGGCTGCGTTTGAGTAATGACCAGCATGCCGTTAGTGTCGGTAGCATGAACAATATTACCTTGATCCACCAAGCGCAAACCAATACGCCCGGCTATAGGTGCTGTGATATGGGCATAGCTTAATTGCAGCCTGGCATTATCAACCAGCCCCTGATCCATTTCCACCGTACCCTGATATTGTTTGACCAAAGCTGCCTGAGTAGCGGTTTGCTGAGCAGCAATGGAATCCTGCTCCAGCAGCGTCTGATAGCGCTGCATATCCAACTCAGCGTTTTTTAGCAGCGCCTGATCGCGCAACAACTGGCCTTCAGCCTGTTTTAATTGCACCTGAAACGGTCTGGGATCAATTTCAGCCAGTAAATCACCGGGCCGTACCGATTGGCCTTCGCTAAATGCCACTTTAATCAGTTCCCCATCAACCCGTGAGTGCACGGTAACGGTCCGCAAAGCCGTTACCGTACCCAACCCGTTTAAATAAACCGGCATATCGCCTTGGCGAGTGGTTGCCACGGATACGCTGACCGGCGGATTTTCCGGTTTGCCTTCATGATTGTGGACTTGATCGGCAGCGTGGCTGTAAAAATAATAACTGACACCGGCAACCACTAAAAACCCCGCTAACCAGAAGAATAGCGGACGCCGTGGTGTTAAACCGGGAGTAATGGAGTGATTATCAGCGTGTTGTTCAGGTTTTGACATGCATCCTTAGAGTAACCATGCTGAATTTAGTTCCGATACTATCCAGTGGCGCAGAAGCAAAAACAAGTTTAGAAGCCCACAAACGGCTCAGCGATTGCTGACACGTTTGCAGGTTAGGCTTAGTAGTGTACCAATCTTAAGATTTTGACGGATACCGTGGAGGATGCGCTGAACCCAATGATGCGCATCAATCGCGCACCATACGCCCCCAGAGTCGGCACATCCTCTGGCGCTGCCGCAAAGTAATGTTGGTCAACCTAGGTAATGGATAAACTAATTCAGAAAAAAGCTAAGCATTAAACCAAGCCGGTTTAATGTGAATGCGAAGGCGCAGTTTGGGTGATATCGTTTCTACGCAAAATATAACGATCAGCCAACTTGCCGGTAAAACGGTTGCCATTGTTATCCAACTGAATCAGCATATTTTCAGCGACCAAATATTGCTGGCTGGTCGTGCTGTTGCGCGGAGTCAGCGTGATGATATTGCTGGCATCATTCCAGGTAAATTTACCTTTCTCCACAAATTCCCGTTCAGACTTCCCGGTAAATTTGGTCAGCAACACATAGCTGTCATTGGCGTTTAAGGCCAGAGTGGTTTTTATGCCAATGCAATCGGCACAGGGAGTAAACCCATTATAAATACCCGGCCAGTCAATATGCCCATGCGCATGATGCGCTTCAGCATTCTTAGTTTCAGTGGCTTCAGCAAAAACAGGGCGGCCAGCGGAAAAAATAGCCAGGTAAGCCAAGCTTAGGAATGCAGGGATAAATTTTTGTCTAAATGTTCGCATCTTTGCTCCTCAGCAGAACGACAATTTGATTGTTATTATGGCATTTCAGTGTGCTGCTTGCAGGGATATCTTAGTAGAATTTAACAAATCAGCCGACTGTACAGCGCCAGCATCATACCTTATAAAAGCTTAAGTTTGCGTTAATAAAACAGACCGCCATGTAGAGTGGCTTCGCCGCCAGGCAAGCCACCAAAACTTCTAATAGCCAAACCACTGCCAAAGTCTTGGTCAACTGCTGAATCCCAAATTCACCGCTATGCGTCCCGGCGCACCGACAGCCGCATCACAAAGCGTTAGGCTCCGTATGTCATTAGTCACCCGGAGAAAATCCCATGAGTAAAGCACCTAAAAGTAATAAAGAAAACAAGAAAAAACCCTTACTGAGTCAAAAAGAAAAAAAAGCGGAGAAAAAATCAAAGAACGAATCAAAAAATACCATGAGCGACGTATTTAAAGACAAGTAATGGTTAGTGCCGGTAGTTCGCAATAGTCATACTGGCTTTGACCAAACACAAAGGCTTACAACACTATAAATACTTCAAATTTTAAGCCGGAAAATTTATGCCGCGTTGCCTGAATAAAGCAACGCGGCATCGAGGCTGTCGGCTGCATGAGATATTAACATTTACAAATCAGCACCATTGACATCAAATTGTCAATTAGCTGTTGGTATCATGATCAATTACCCACGGCACTTAACTGCTTTTGTCTCTTAGCACCCAGTTGCTCCATCATGAATTTCCAGGTAAACCCAATGAGACAAGAACCATTTCTTGATTCTGCGTACACCACACGCTGTAAAAACTTAAGTCGCGCCTTAAATTTGCTTACAGGTTTTTTGCTGATTTTGGCGGTTGAAAACGCTGGTGCCGAATCCAGATTGCTGCTCGGCGAATTTAGCCGTAACCAGCTTGACGGCTGGGAGCAGCAAGGTGCGGATGGAGAAACCCAATACCAACTGGAAAAAATCGGCGATTTGACAGTACTGAAAGCAAATAGCCAGGCTTCGGCTTCAGGAATGTTTAAAGAACAGCATATTGATCTGGAAAAAACCCCGTTCATCAATTGGTCGTGGCGCATCAGCAATCGCCTGTATGGACTGATCGAACAAACTAAAGCCGGTGACGATTATGCGGCAAGGCTATACGTCGTGGTAAAAGGCGGATTGGCATTTTGGCAAACCAAAGCCATCAATTATGTCTGGGCCAGCAATACCACCAAGGAAACCGTCTGGCCCAATGCCTATGCTGGAGAACAACTCATGATGCTGGCTTTGCGGGGGCCGGAGGCGCCAATAAATGTTTGGCATACAGAAAAACGCAATGTCCGCGCCGATCTGCAAAAACTGTTCGGGGAAGACATACGCTACATCGATGCAGTAGCCTTGATGACCGATACCGACAACAGTCATAGTCAAGCTTCCGCCTTTTACGGCGACATTTGGTTCTCCAGAGACTAAAAAATTCAAAAACCCAGGGGAACATCCGGGCATTTATTTCTGAACTTAGTCAGCCTATAAAGGTCACATTAATAGCTCATGGTGGACAGCATTAATCACTATCCAACACTTTCACATAGTAAAGGAGTACGGCCATGGCAATTTCCACAGTTGTATTTACAATTTTATTTCTAATGCTGTTAGGTGTTTTACCGGTTTGGTCACATAGCCGCCAATGGGGATATGTGCCAACTAAAGTGGTTGGTATAGCAATGGCCATTTTATTGGTTCTTGCTGTGCTAGGCATACTCTAAAGCAGAAGGAAGTTAAACCCAGCTAGTTAAATCTAGTCACTGATGCCCATCTTAATATCATCAGGGGGCAGGTTACGATTTAGGCATAAAGCTAAAGCGTGGCCTGCCTCCTGTTAGTTTCCAGCTTGCCCAGTTCAGCATTCCATGCCTTATTCAACCTTCCGTTTTTTGAAGATGCCCGGCAAATCCAGTACCGGCTTGCTTGAATAAACCCGGTCTATCAACTTTTTAAACCAGTAAGGCCTAAACAGCAAAACATAGATGGCCGTAAAAGTCGTAATCGGGATGGGCTGTATTTCAATTAGTACCAGCAACAGCAAAGCCAACAAGCACATCAGGCGGGTAAGGTAATAGCTTTTTTCGGGAACCATATCGGGTTTTCTCAACGTTGCTGTAAGCCCTGCAAAATTTTGCCACTCGGATGGGTTCGAACCATCGACCAACCATAGTCAGTCAAATGTTATGTAAGATTGCTTAACCATTTAGAGGTAATCCTATTAGTGTACCGGATACAGCGTAGGCTGCGCTGAACGCAGTGATGCGCGCCAATCGTGCACCAGGCGCCTGCAAAGTCGGCACATCCTTCGGCGCTGCCGGCAAAGTAATGTTGGTCAACCACTAGGCTCCCGGAAGTACTGGAACAGCGATCTGGTGTTTAAAAAATTCAGGCCATAAGCTTATCATGGTTTTTGCAGGTAACACGGTTTTACCTTATGGGCTTTACAGCACAACAACTGGAAAATTTTGCCGCTTTTTTCTGCAGAAACTGGCAAATTATCAACGCGGTTTGATAGACTAACACCAGATCTTTAACCACAATCATTTTTAACTTAATGGAGTTAGTATGGCAACAATTCATCTGATCGGCGGTGAAAAAGGCGGAGTTGGTAAATCAGTGGTGGCGCGTTTGCTGGCGCAATATATGATAGATCATGAAATCCCCTTTGTCGGTTTTGATACGGATAAATCGCATGGTGCGCTACTCCGCTTTTATGAGGGCTACGCCTCCCCAACGGTAATCGACAGCTACCAAAGCCTGGATAACATCATAGAAACCGCTGCAGAGCTGCCGGAACACCGCATTCTGGTCGACCTTGCTGCCCAGACTCACCATCCCCTGGCGCAATGGATAGCAGAATCAGGCGTACTGGAATTGGCAGATGAACTGGGAATAACTATCAACTATTGGAATGTCATGGATTCCGGTAAAGATAGTGTCGATTTACTGGACAAATTACTCGATCAATTCGGCTTAAAACTTAATTATGTGCTGGTGCAAAACCAGTTGCGTGATGACAACTTCAATTTGCTGGAATTTTCTGGTGTCAAAGACCGGGCACTGGCGCTGAATGCCAAAGTGATTACCCTAAAACGTCTGCATGCTCCAGTCATGACCAAGATTGACAATAACAACTACAGTTTTTGGGCAGCAAAAAACAAAGATGCCGATAGCCTGAATAGTTTGGGTTTATTGGAAAGACAACGGGTAAAAACCTGGCTAAACCATGTTTATAACGAGATTGAAGCCGTTGGTGTTTAAATGCTATTCACCAGAATACAAATGTATTTAAAACAATAGTTTAATCTTATGGGATGTGCCGACGCAAGGAGGCACATCTATCGCTTTCCAGGCTTCAAGCAGCCCTAAACGGCATTGCTTATTTACCCCGTCTAATATCATTTAGTACCGCTATTTCGTGCAGAACCTGGCCCAGTTCTAGCCTAAGTTCATCTATTGCCAAGCTCAGACTATCGCTTTGTGTAAAATTTCGGCAATTTAACTCCAGCGTTTTAGCATGATCACTCAGCACTTCCATGCCTAACATCAAAGCAATACCTTTAATCGAATGTGCGGTCAGTTCAATGGCGGCATAATCGCCAGAAACAAACATCGCGGCAATTTTATCGGCTTCGTCACGATATTCAGCAACGAAAGTCGCCAGCATATCCTCATACTCAAGCCAATCGCCGTCAAAATACGATAAGCCGCGAGCGGTATCAATGCTCAGCAGTTGATAAGACTTTTCTTTGGTTGTCGGCGGTTTATTCTCAAAATCGCTGGTTAGCGGTAACCAGCGAATTAATTCCTGGTGGAGCTTCTCAGGTTCAACAGGTTTGGAGATAAAGCCGTTCATACCCGCCGCCAGACAAGCTTGTCTGTTTTCCGCAAAGGCATTTGCAGTCAAAGCAATAATAGGCACCGTTTGGCCGATATCAAGTTGGCGAATATGCCGAGTCGCCTCCAAGCCATCCATAACAGGCATTTGCATATCCATCAAAATCAGCTGGTATTCGTCGTTAGCTTGCACCATTTGCACTGCTTGTAGTCCATCGGTGGCCACATCCACATGTAATTGCCATTTGCTTAATAAACCTTTGGCAACCACTTGGTTGATCTTATTATCTTCCACCAGCAAGATTTTTGACTCAGCTTGCAGTTGCGCTGTTTGGGCTAATTCCTGAGATAAATAATTTTCCCAACTGCGCTTTAATTTTGCGGTAAACCAGAAGGTACTGCCTTGCCCCAGGGTACTATTCACCCCAATATCACCGTCCATCATCAGTGCTATTTTTCGGCAAATGGTTAAACCCAGCCCCGTGCCACCGTGCAGGCGTGCAGTAATAATATCAGCCTGCTCGAAGGCATCGAAAATACGTTTTTGATTGTCTAAGGAAATACCAACACCGTTGTCTTCCACTTCAAACCGCAACACGAAATTATCATCTTCTACAGAGCAAACCAAAATGCGCAAACTAATCCTGCCACGCTCAGAAAACTTAATCGCATTGCTCAGAAAATTTATCAGCACTTGATCAATGCGCAGACGATCACCTAACAACGGCAAATTAACCAGCCTGGGATCAATAAAACTTACCAAGTCAAGATCTTTCTCTTTTGCCCGTTCTTCCAGCATACCGAAAATATTGCTGACAGACGTGTTCACCAGCATAGGTGCCAGATCCAATTCCAACCTGTCCGCCTCAATTTTCGATAAATCCAGCACATCATTAATGATGCTCAGCAAATACTTCGCTGCAGAGATAATTTTGTCTAACTGACCGACCTGCTGAGGGTCATAGATATCTTGTCTAATTAGATAACTAAGCCCTAGAATGGCATTCAATGGGGTGCGTATTTCGTGGCTCATATTGGCCAAAAATAAACTTTTGGCCCGAGTGGCAGTTTCGGCGTTGTATAGGGCTTTTTCCAGTTCTTTAGTCCGCTCCTGAACCTGGTTTTCGAGATTTTCTGCCAGTATTTTCAGAGCCTGATTAGAGTTGTAAAGTTCAATGCTTATCTTCTCCAGCAGTTGCTCTGCCTGATTTCTGGCGCTGCGTTCCCGCTCCAGACGCTTTTTTAGACGTGCAACTTCATCCTCCATCGCAATCAATCCAGCAGATTTAAACTAAATCGTTCATATCGCGATTCGCCATCCCCCACAGTTTCGCGTTGTACACTGATGTTTTGCTTAAAATGATCAATACAGCCCAGGATCAAGCCTTCCGCCAAATCCTCAAAATGGCGAGAGGATTTATAAAGCAAAATCAATTTTTTTGCATCATAGTATTCCGTTTCAAAGCGCGGCAATTCAGCATCCGGATAGAGTTTGCGCACTTCGGCATGGATGATATTCTCGATTCCCGACAAAAATACAAAAGCGTCATCAATGCCCTGAAAAAACCCCGGATAGCCTAGCGTAAATCGCATAAACAAATGTTGGCCAAAGCTGCGGATTAACTCATTAACGCCTATGCCGGTGCGTTTTGACAGCTCAATAACCATATTGACTATCTCTCTATGATCATAAGTGCCAACATTGGTATAAGCCCCGCCGGAAGCAGGATTCGTTTCATCGATAATATCGTCGACCATATTGGCGGAAAAAACATCTTCAACCATCTGAAGGAATTCAGTGAATACTATGCCTTTCATTTGTTCACCTGAGCAGATTTAATTATAGTTGTAGCCTGTAGTGGGCAAGTTTATTTTTGAGCACAGAAAAATCCTCGCAAGCAAGTCTAATACAGCAGCCAGAAAAAGCCAAACGGATTGAGTGTGGATATTGCTGAAATCGTCCCCAAACAAAATGCGGGTACATTGAATTGCCGGTTTGCCAAAACCGCTGTAAAGGCCTTACTGCTTACTGATTTTGACGGATACGGCGTTGGGTTGCGCTGAACGCAGTGATGCACATCCTCTAGTGCTTCCCTCAAAGTCATGTTGGGCAACCACTAACCTGACATGTGCAGATAATATAGACAATAAGCCGAGTTGGATTGAACTGATAGCCCGGCTTTCTGGTCAAACTAGCCATGAAAACAAAGATCAAAACAATTGCCGTCATTATCGGCCTAACTTTTCTGAGCGGGTGTGTAGCCTACGCACCGCCATATCCGCCATACGCTGCACCGGCATATCCATACGGTATGCCGCCGCCAGGTGTGGCGCCATATGGTGGTTATGGCTATGGTGGTTACGGCTACGGAGCGGCCCCAATTGTCCCTGTGCCGGTATTTGGATTTGGCGGCTGGGGATTTAGAGGTGGATTTCGTCATCGTTAGCCACCCTTACCCAATCGCTGCAACCAACAAGTGGTGTAAATTATGAGAATGGTACTTGAAGTGGTTATGTTGTTCACCCTGGTCGGTGGCTTATTCTTTGTCATGAACGTACTGGCCAAAGAAAACAAACAGGAAAAAGCCGAAGCTCAGCCGCCGAAAGTAGTAGAGCCAGAGTCCGAAGATTGAGGCAGTAATGCCGGCTTGAACTCCGTTATCTGGTTTGGCGATGATAATCTGGCTATCAGAGCCATGATCACCTCAGACCAGTCACCAGGTGAAGTCTGGCGGAATAAGGTTGCTGTCGGATACCAGGGGCTGTCGTTTTTGTGCAGCAGCCACCTGTAATCCGGCGCATATTGTAAAAGTATCCACACCGGTTTGCCCAATGCCCCAGTCAAGTGAGCCACCGAAGTATCAACGCTTATCACTAAATCCATCACTGAAATCAGCGCGGCGGTATCGGAAAAGTCCTCCAGCGATTCCTGATGAAGCTGCATTTGGCTAAGTGCGGCTATTTTTGCAACATCCTCAGGCCGAACCTCCTTTTGCAGACAATGGAATTCAACAGGCATTGCCAGTAAAGGCGCCAGCAGTTCCACCGGGATACTGCGGTTAAAATCGTTTTTGTGCGTAGTCGATCCTGACCAGACCAAACCAATTTTAATACGCTTATCATTGCCAAGCTGCTGTTGCCAGCCCTGCTGTTTATCAGCATCGGCATACAGATAGGGGATAGCCGTCGGAATGTTTTCCAACCTAGTCTGAAAAGCCAGCGGCAAACTCATGATGGGACATTGCAGATCAAAATCCGGCAACTGCTGACCCTTTTCGATCAGAGTAACCGGGCCTTTAACTGTGGTCAGCAAACTTAACAGCGGTTTGGGGCAACCAAGCACAACCCGTGCCCCGGCATCTTGTAAAAGCGCCACATAACGGCAAAATTGAATAAAGTCACCATAGCCCTGTTCCGGGTAAACCAGCAAGGTTTTGCCGTTGATATTCTCTTCACCTAGCCAAACCGGTTGCTGGAAACGGCTAATGTCTTTTTTATACTCAGTTTGCCAGCGCCATTCATATAAACGCCAGCCTTCCAGATAATCACCGCTTAACAATTTGACTAAAGATATATTCCAGTAAGCATCCGGATCATCCGGTTTTAACTCAATGGCATGCTGATAACTGGCTTCAGCTTCAGCAAGTTTCTGCATGTCTTTGTAAAGAGTACCCAGATTATTGATGGCAATGATGTCCTGAGGATCAATTGCCAGAGCTGTTTCATAATTATCAAAAGCAGCCTGATATTGATTTAACTGCTGCAGAACCCGGCCCAAATTGTTATAAGCCTCAACAAGATCAGGCGCCAGGCTTATAGCTGTTTCATAATACCCCAAGGCCTTATCGTATTGATATGAATCGTAGTAAGCCAAGCCCAGATTATAATGAATCATCGCGGATTCGGGATCCAGAGCCAGCGCCTGTTGCAAATGCTCAATAGCCTCAGGAAATCGTTTCAAATCCTTCAGCAGATTGCCCCGATTCACAAAGGCTTCCAGATAATCAGGTTTATAATTCAGCGCCAAGCCATAACTAGTGACAGCGTCAGCTATTCTATCCAAATTAATTAACACATTACCCAAGTTAAAATAAGCCTTGGCGTAATCCGGTTTCAGACTGATGGCATTTTGGAAATTGCCCAGCGCTTCAGAAAACCGGCCCATATCCTCCAGAACCAAACCGCGATTATAATAGGCCTCAGCATAATTAGAGTCTATAGCAATAGCGTCATCAAAGTTGCCCAGAGCAGCCTGAAAATTTTGTAACTGATGTAAGATACTACCCCGATTGTTATAGGCTAACGCAGAGCCGGGGTCCAAGGCGATAGCCTGATCAAAATTCCTTAAAGCAGCATCGAATTTGTTTAGTTTGACTAATGCGGTACCCAGATTGCAATGCACATTGGGTTGGCGTTTCATCACGGCAAGGGATCTGCTTAAAAATTTTTCCGCTTCGGCATAATTCTCCTGCTGCAGCGCCAGCGTACCCATTCCCGCCAATAATTGCGGATGCTGTGGAAAAAGTTTTAACAAATTGCGATATTGCGCTTCAGCTTCCGAAAATCGTCCAGCATAATGCAACATCAAAGCTTGTTGAATCCGTTCGGCTTGTTTGGCTGAGATTTTTTTGGTTTGCATAGCAATGCAGATTGATTAGCAATTTAAGCAAAGCACTTTGATTTTTAAAGCAAAGAGAGTAATACAAAACTAATGGGGGTAATTACGCATCCTAGTAATCGACCAATCATATTTTGGCGGATACGGGGTAGGATGCGCTGCCGTCAAAGTAATGTTAGTCAACCACTAGTTACCCATGCTAGCAAATTAACATGACAGATTTATTTAACTGATATACCTATTGGCTATAGCGGGTCAGTCCCAAACTCCCAATAAAAAAAGCTATATTTGCGTTAATCCAGCAGCGGGTTACTATAGCCTGTGTCATCGCGACCCGTAGCCTCGATGTAACGCAGTGGAATCGAGGAATTCGCAGCGCAGCCTTAATCAAAGCAAGGTCAATGGGATTCACCCATGTCCTGTACCGCCTCAACCAAAATCAACCATTAACCCCCAACATAACCATATAAAAGCCCCACATTTTCATGTGAGGCTTTTTTTGTTTGTCCATGATTAAGTTAAATCCGCTAGACAAAAACCGGATTTCTGCTATTTACCCCACTTTCACCAAACTCGCGGCATAATCTGCCGGCGGCTCATAGCCCAACAGCGTCAGACAGGTCGCCGCCAGACTGGCAATGCCCGCCTTCGGCACATCAACCAAGTGCGCCTTAGCTGCCCCAGATGGATCATAAACAATCGCCGGCACCGGATTCAAAGAATGCGCCGTCTTGGATTTATAATGGCCCTGCTTATCCAGCACCAACCCACCAGTCTTCTTATCCAATTCATACATATCATCGGCATTGCCATGATCGGCCGAGCAAACCAAAATACCATTGGTCTTTTTTAGTGCAGCTATAATTTTGCCCAGATTTTCATCAACCGCTTCAACCGCCAATTTTACGGCGCTCACCACACCAGTATGTCCCACCATATCGCCATTGGGGAAGTTAAGGCGGATAAACTTATAAGCGCCGCTCTCAATGGCCTGCACCACAACATCGGTAATTTCGTCGGCTTTCATACGCGGGGCATCCTCAAACGGGCAATTATCCGATGCAATTTCCTGCCAGGTTTCCGTTGCAAACTTACCGGAATTATTGCCGTTGAAGAAATAAGTCATATGACCAAACTTCTGTGTTTCCGAAATAGCCAGTTGCGTGACACCCGCGCTGGATAGATATTCGCTCATGGTGCGGTCAATCGCCGGCGGCGTGACCAGATAAAGTTTCGGCACATCAAGGTCGCCGTCATATTGCATCATACCGGCATACAGCACATCCGGTTTAGTACCGCGATCAAACTCGGTCAATTCATCCGCTTCAAAAGCTTTAGTAATTTCCAAGGCCCGGTCGCCGCGGAAATTAAAGAAAATAACGCTGTCGCCATCCACAATCGGCCCGGCCGGTTTACCGTCACGTACAATCACAAACGGTGGCAGATCCTGATCCAAAATGCCGGGATTTTCAGTCCGGAAGGTTTCCACAGCTTCCTGCATAGAAGTAAAAGTCCGGCCCTCAGCTTTAACATGAGTCGCCCAACCGCGCTTCACCATATCCCAATCGGCGTTATAACGGTCCATGGTAATATTCATACGTCCGCCGCCAGAAGCCACGCAATAATCCACACTGCCGTCCGCATTAATTTCATTCAGGAAGGCATCAAAGCGCTCAACATACTCAAGTGCCGATGTCGGTGGCACATCGCGGCCATCAATCAAGGCATGAATCCGCGCTTTTTTCACACCTTGTTGTTTGGCGGTGCGTAACATCGATTCCAAATGATTCAGGTTAGAGTGCACATTGCCGTCTGAGAACAGGCCGATAAAATGCAAGGTTGAAGATTTGGCAATCACATTGGCAACCAATTGTTGCCAAACCGAACCGGCAGCATACATGGCCCCAGAAGCAATAGCCTTGCCGACCAAAGCCGCCCCTTGCTCAAAAACCCGGCCGCAGCCGATGGCATTATGCCCCACCTCGGAATTGCCCATATCCCCATCATCCGGCAGACCAACCGCAACGCCATGCGCCCGCAATTCCGTATACAAAGCATTATCGTGCAGCCAGTTCAAATTAGGAGTCTCGGCCTGCTTCACAAAATCGCTTTCCGGATTCCGACCAATTCCGACCCCATCCATAATTACCAATACCACAGGACCTTCCGGACCGGCAAAATCCGTACTCTTTTTTAACTCAATCATTTCAAACTCCAAATGCAGCTGATTCAGCGCACAATTATAAACGACATTAAATAGCCCCAACGCACCGCAAAGCCAAAAAACCGCACATTTTTGGCTAGGCCCGGCAAAGATTGATATGGTAGGGGGATGGATACAGTGCAACCCGCAGCCTTGATGAAACGCAGTGGAATCGAGGGACGGCCGTGATCAAACGGTTGTTTGGTTTAGGCTATGAACATTTCTTCAATAAAACTCGACATCAACCAATAAGGTAAACCAAGGTGCATCCCAAGGCATGGCTTCGTAAACGGTTATTTTTATCTAGAGTAGATTAGAAAGGTCAATCAACTCCGGCAATCGTCAATTGTTTTAAGCTACCGATCGGATCATCGGTACACGGTTTTGAGGGGGTAGTGAGTAGGGTGGATTCGCCGCTAGGCAATCCACCAAAACTTCGCAGGGTGTTTAACGTTTTGCTATCACGAAAACACCCAACACAAACTTAGCTTCAAATGTAGGATGTGCTAAACCTAGTACAGCCCTTCATTCTAAGCTAAGTGCTTGTTTAAAAGAAACCAGCAATAATATCGCGGTTCTGTCGCCGGAGCCTGGAGCTAAGCTGTACCAATAATATTGGATTTTTAAAAACTAACTCCACTCTTCCGGATAACTTTGCTTCCAATCAGCAAAAGCCGTTTCTAAAGTGTACAGATAGGGATAACTGTTGTTAACCAGATAGCCTGGATAGATGATATTAGAATTAACCAGTTTCTTGATACGAACTGTGCTAAACGGATGAGTAATCCCCAGCGGCTTAGCAAACGCATCAATCACATAAGCGGTCGCCAACAACGAAAAGTAAGGCAAGGACGGCACCCAGCGCTCTATACCGGCAACTTTGCAAACTGTTTCGACATAATCTTGAATTGATGGCCCAGGATTCATCGTCATATTAAACAGAATAACCCGCTCTCCCGTCGTACCTTGTCGTTGCAGAACCCACCAGATTGCATTACACAATTCTTTGACGTAAACGCCTGCCTTCCTTGTATCTCTGTTTCCCATGTAAATGAAATAGCGATGCAGAACCGCTTTAACCAAACGCGAAACATTACCGCCCTCACCAGGCCCAAACACCACACCGGGTCGGACAATAACCAGACGGCGGTTTTCTGAATCACCGTTTTGCCAGCACAAATGAATCTTTTCAGCGGCTAGTTTCGAACCACCATAGGCACTGACCGGCACTGGTACTGAGGACTCATCTTTCGTCAATTCCGAAGGGCCGTAAGGCGCAATACTGCTGGTAAAAACGATTTGCTTACAACCAACTTTTTCCGCCCATGCGCAAACGTTTTCAGCACCATGCAGGTTGGTTTCGTAATACTCAAAATCCTCATGTCCTGGCTCACGATGCACTGCAGCAAAGTTAGCCACCAATGTTACATCGCTAGGTAATGCCTGCGCATCAATCGGCTTGCGAACATCAAGCTCAACGTAATGAATTTTGTTTTGATCAAACGAAAAAAAAGGCCGGATAGGCCGTATGTCGGCCAGATAGACTTCATCAACCAACCCGTTGAGAATCAGGTATTCCGCAAAGTGGCTACCGATAAAACCTGTACCGCCAAATATCACGCACTTGCTTGACATCAATTATCACCTTTTGGTTTATTCCTGGTCGCAACCAGTACGTTTTCAATTAAACTATCAATACTGAATTTCGATTTAACAAACGCCTGTAATCGAATGCGTCGATCACTCTTAGATTCTGCAACTAGTGTAGGTCTGTAAGATTCAAAAAGACCAGCCAACTCGGCGACATCCCAGGTGTAGGCAACCTCGCCGGCACTAGCTTCTGTTACAAGAATGCCCAACTCGCTCCCTGGTTCGCAGATGGCAAAAACAGGCACGCCGGCGGCCAACAAATTAGGTAACTTAGATGGCAGCGATCCTTCAGATGTATCAAAGGCCTGTGGAATAATTTGCACATCAGAGCGAGCATAAAGCTCAGTCAAATGTTCAGCGGGAACCAAGTCGTGAAATTGCACTTTACACTTTGCTGAGCCTTGGTTATCAAGGCGCAAACGCTCAAATAGTGGGCCGGCAGAAAAAATATGGCAAGTTACATTAGACTGCGCACCTGCAATTTCATTCATAAATGCAAACAAACTATCAGGATTTTGCTTCTCGCCCAAGGCACCGGAATAAACAACATTGAAGGTATCAGGCAAAAGTACATTTGCCAGCGCGACACCGTCTTGCACTGCGCTCTGGATGGCTACAAACGGATAGCAAACAGTACAAATCTCCGTATTTAGCTGATACTCAATAATCGCTCGGTTTGCCATAGATGCTGAAGAAAATATCAACCGACTACACGCGCTGAAACATTTTTTTTCAACATAGTGAATTGCACCATTAATGAGCCGACTGATACGGCCACTCATTCTGGTGGCGTAAACCCCTTGTAGATCATGCACAATCCCCACTCGGCAAACGCTACGAGGCATCAACCAATCGAGCAGCATAAAAAATAAGCTAGGTGGGAATATAGGAATCACGATATCTGGCCGCGACTGAAGCTTGAAATAATTAGTCAATGCAAACCCTGCATACCATATTTCTAAAATTGCCCGGCGCAACATGGCAGAACGCGGGTAGTTAATCCAACCACCACCGCGTATTATGTTAACCCCAGGCAAAGTGGCATTGCTAATCTCGGCAACCCAGTTAGGATAAATGGGATGAGATGCAAATACGGTGACATCGTGCCCGGCCGCTACCAGTGCTTCTGCTAAATAAGTGTTGTATTTCCCGGTGGAAATTTGTTCGGGAAAGAAAAATGGCGAAAGTAACAGTACTTTCATTTTAATAATTCACGTTGCTTAAATGGCACACATGGATTGCCTAAACAAACCATGCCGGCAGGCATATCATTTCTGTTCATATATAGCTTCCTATTGTGGTTGATATGACGAGGTGAGTATTGTTTATAGATAGGCTCTGTCAGTAATGAGTGTTGGTTTTTTTCAACCGTTTGATCCGTGAAACGCAATTTATATTACTATAATCAGACATAAATACCAATGACATCCCAGGATTTTAAAACAACTTGGCCGCTACAACCAATTCAAATGTCTGATGTGTCAACACTTTTCCAGACACAAATTTAAGCAACTTTTTGCTGTAATTGGTGATCTAAGCGCGACACATAGCCGTAGACTGAATGTAAACGCTCCCGCTTGTAAAACACTTTAATCTATTCAAGCACAGCGTGTCTGGCGAGTGTGTTCAATGCCCAAAGCCGTGAATTTCGTGTCTTTGCTGGCGTGCTGTGCGGGGTTATAAGCCCAACATGAAAACGGCAGACGATAAGCTTAAGTGCTTGGTTTGCTGCTTGTTATCTGAAATACTAATCTAAATCCCCAAAAACATACGGCTGGTTTATTGATCAGTGCAAGCACTTCACTATAAATGGATACCATCGAGCTGTCTTCTTGTCAGGCAAATCCACAAACTATTCAATTGTATCGAATGCAATAAATTAAGACCCTATTGGATCGCAACTATTCTGTGTTCATTATCTCTTTAAAAAACAGGTGGTTGTATGATGTGCTAAACGTAGTGCAGCGCATTATTCGAAGCGAACTACTTGTTTAAAAAGGATCATCCAAAACTTATGCTGAATAATAAAAATTAATGGTATTGAACGGATTTACAGTCTGTTTATCTCAAGGATTTTTTAAAACATAGGATTATTGATTTGGTCAGCTTTATATCACAATCGGCAGCTTGGTTACTACTCTGAGCCGTGCCTGAAGATATCTGCGAGACTAAGCTCAACGGCGATGTGTGCATAGAAAATTATGAAGTTACTACTAGTCGGCCAATCTTATTTTGACGGAAACCGCGTTGGATGTGCTGAACGTAGTGATGAGCATCAATCGTGCACGACGGGCCTTCAGAGTCGGCACATCCTCTGGTGTTGCCGGCAAAGTAATGTTGGTCAAGCACTAGTTTGTTTACATGGTTCCGAATGCCGGACGTGATGTATCAGGAAGAAACTTAAGCAATCATTAGTCTCAATATATACGTCAATCACCTATTCCAGCCCCTTTATTGGTTACAGAGCTGGGTGCGGGCGAGGCGGCGGTAATTACTCCGGCTCGGACAGCTTCCCCTGGTATGGCTATCATTGATGAAAAGAGAGGCCGGCGGGATTGCCCGGAATGATTATGGATTTTCGGTAAAAGGTATAGGTGTCAACATTATGAATTAAGCCATCTACAGGTTGCCTATTTTTGGGGGTGATTATTGGTAAGTACGTAATTCTAATGATGACTATATTGTCTCGCCGAAACATCAGGCAAAAAAAGCCCCACATAAAAATGTAAGCCCTTCAAAATTTTGGCTCCCCCGGACCGGCTTGAACCGCCGACTTAGTGATTAATTGATTTCAAGAAGAATAGCCTAGCTGCGCGGGATACCAAGAACCACGCCGGCTTCACTACCTACATTGCCCCGCTCAGGCCCTATTTAAAGCATCTGCAAACAATAACCGGAGGCAGCAGGTTCGTGTTTCCGGGGGAGTCAAAAGACCGGGTAATGAACATAGCACGAAAACCAATTGCCCAGGTTGTTGGCCGGGATTACTTTCAGTAGTCACGACCTGAAACGGACGTTCCTGACCATAGGCGAAGCGGCCATGATACCCTTCTCATTGCTGAAAACAGTGGCTAATCACCAAATTGATGGCGATGTGATTGCCTGGCACATCAATACTGAAGCCAACACCATGCGCCAAGCCATTTTTAAGATTGCAGATTACATCTACTAGCATACAATGCCGGATAAAGCAACCTGGTGTTCTTGCCCGCAAGCGGGGAGTAATTTTTTATGAACGCAAAACCACAATATATTACTGATTCCATCGGTAACAAAACAGCAGTGATTTTACCCATTGCCGACTATGAAGAATTGTTGGAAGATCTGGAAGACTTGGCGGCCATAGCTGAGAGAAAAGACGATCCAAGTGAGTCAATTGAACAGGTTGCCCTAGAATTGGGTTTATGACACAGTACCTGATTGGAATTAAAAGCAAGGCCAAGAAGGAACTGGCAAATCTGCCAAAGGAAACGGCGGCAAAGATTTTAAGTGAAATTTTAAGACTGGTTGATAACCCACGGCCAGTAGGGTGCAAAAAGCTGGTTGGCTCTATGAACAGCTACAGGATTCGGATCAATGATTATCGGGGGTGTATTCTATTTTTGACCAAATATTGTTGATACAAGTTGTCAAGATCGTCCATCGGCAGGAAGTTTATAAAAACTAATAAATGTGAAAATAGACCTTCTCTAAAGTTTATGGTTATTTATCATGAGCTGCCCCGCCGCTAGCCCATGAGGCAAAAAAAAGGGCTTACATTGCTGTAAGCCCTTCAAAATTTTGGCTCCCCCGGACGGGCTCGAACCGCCGACCTAGTGATTAACAGTCACCCGCTCTACCGACTGAGCTACAGGGGAATAATTTTTTTCTATAATGGCGCGCCCGGAGAGATTCGAACTCCCGACCGCTCGGTTCGTAGCCGAGTACTCTATCCAGCTGAGCTACGGGCGCTTATTTAGCCGTCTATTATGCTATTTTTTTCTTACTATGTCAAAATAAATTTTCTATTTTGTAAGTGGCGGAGAGAGAGGGATTCGAACCCTCGATGGGCTTATGACCCATACTCCCTTAGCAGGGGAGCGCCTTCGGCCTCTCGGCCATCTCTCCAAAATCTAAAATCAAATGCCTGAATTATTGGCTTCTGATTGTTCTTTCTTAATCCGCTCGTATATCTCTTCTCTGTGAACAGAAACATCCTTCGGAGCGTTAACACCTATTCGAACCTGATTCCCTTTTACTCCGAGAACAGTAACGGTTACTTCGTCACCAATCATCAGAGTTTCCCCTACTCTACGAGTCAAGATAAGCATACCATCTCCCTTCTTTTTTAAAGCCCTAGGTTCTGCACAAACAGAACTGGAATTCTATTCTTTTTTTTGTAAAAAGGGAAGATCAAACTGCTTTAATTCAGCTTCTGCCCTTGTGTGTTTGTCTACCAAATGCGGGTCTAATCACAAATCCCGGTCTATTATGCTCATTAATCAGCACAAAGCACAACCCTATAACGCATATTTCAAATGCGTTGGTTAATAAATGCAGATCAACGGATAACAAATAGGTGACAAAACGTTGCATCCCTTTGGTCGCCCTAGCGGTTAAGGCTTTTTGTCAAACACGGCTCGCAAACTGGTTTTTTACGCTTCGGCCCTAGTGAAAAACCCCTATCACTGAGCTAAGCAAACTAGCAAGCGGCTAATACGACTCATTCGGACAATTATAATATGCCATGCGGCCAGTATCAAGAACCTATTTGCTCAAAATGACGGTCTTCGGCGTAAAAAATGCAGAAAAACCACAAGCCATTTTTTAATATATTGATATTTAAATCGTTTTAAATATCATCAAATCAATTGAAAATTTTTTAAAACTAGGTGCGCATTACCAAAAAAAGGCCCAAAACCGACTAAATGGGCAGGGCGATTTGGCCTAAAATGTTACTGGCGCATTTGTCAAACAGTCCGACCAAGTCGCTACAGCACCCTAAATAATTTTCCGCAGTGCTGCCACGCAATCAAGGATTAAACGATTTTGACCAAAACCAATTTCTTGATGCTGTTCAATATCCTTAACCGCAAACCAGTCAAATTCAAACGCTTCACCACTCGGAATCAGCTGGCCGGATAATTCCACCGCATAAATCAAGCTAATGGCATGCTGCCTCGGATCCAGATATTCATCCCAGTCCAAGGTCGGAAAATATTGGGCAACCCACAGCGGCTGACCGTTTCCGGTTAAACTATACCCGCACTGCTCGCCCAGCGTTTCAAGCAGCTCGCGCTGCACCGCCGCCATTAACGTTTCATTGTATTGCAAACGCCCGCCTATCAGGCACCACTTTCGGCCCTGATGAGGCGTGTTGCGCTTGATCAAGCCAATTTCACCGATATCGGTAGCGGTTTTTCGAAAAGCCAGAATATCGACACAGGTGATGGGCAGACATTTCTGCACCTTTTGCCATTCGTCATCAGGCAGCCAATAGCTGGACTTAGCAGGAGATTTTGACATCGTGAGTATATGAAAAATAGTCGCAAAGATATTACACTATTTAGCCGTTCAGACCAATTCATGGCTGCGGGCTGACCGCCCGGCACCAACCGATAGACTCGAAAGCCGCAAACTGAAGGATACCCAGCCAAGCATGAAACGACTTTTATTACTGATGCTGCAGATTTGGCGGCAACAACTCAAACTCTATGTTGCAGCTGCCGTTATCGGCGGCTTGATCGGTATACTACTGTTAGCCCCCAGTTATGATTATATCTACGCCCGCGAACAGTCTGCCGATCCCTTGTCATCCATTACCTATGTATTCAACCAAGTGGTAGGTGCTTTTAACGGCAAGACCGCACCCGATAACAAAATGCTGCTGATGTTCTACGGTGAAATAGGTGCCATGCTCGGCGTAGTATTTTTATTTTTATACCGCATAGCACACAAACAATTGCAACAAATTGATCATCTCAAAGCTGAACTCGACAAAGATTTACCCTCCATTATTCGCCAAGGGGAGGGGCCTCATCTGGAATTCAAATCTTCCTTACGCTGGGATTACTCAGAAGTCCGCACCAACCGTAGCCTGGAGGCCGTAATACTCAAAACCCTGGCCGGGTTTTTAAACAGCCACGTCGGTGGTGTACTCTTGATAGGTGTGGCCGACAACGGTGAAATTTTAGGTTTGGAAAAAGATTATCAAACCTTGAAAAAACCCAATCAGGATGGCTTTGAACAATTGATCATGACGGTAGTATCCAACGGCTTGGGGGCAGATTTAAGCCCGTTTCTGCATATCCTGTTCCATGTCATCGATCATAAAGAAGTATGCCGGGTCATTGTCTCACCCGCCAGCCGGCCGGTATTTTTAGAGCAGGGCGGCACCCCCCGGTTTTTTACCCGCAGCGGCGGCGGTACCCGAGAGCTCAATATTCAGGAAGCGCTAGCCTATGTAGCCGGCAGATGGAAACGCGGCAAATAAACCCTTACCGGTCTATGGCTTGCCAGTTCTCAGCTATCAGGCCATATAGCGGCTGGTACTGGTTTTTATAACTCATCTTCCGGCACTCCTTAAGCCAAAACCCCAGATAAACATAATCCAGTTGCAACTCTCTAGCGGTTTCAATTTGCCACAGCACCGCATAAACCCCAGGGCTGTAATCGGCAAACTCCGGATCAAAAAACGTATACACGGCAGATAAGCCCTGATCCAGCGCGTCCACCACCGCAACAGCCGCCAGTCTGCCGCCAATATAAAACTCCACAAACCAGGTATCGCACCAATCACTATCAAAAAACGCCATAAAAGTTTCCGGACTCGATTCATTCGGGCTGTCGGGCTGATGCCGGGCGGCCAAGTAACGATGATAAAGCTCAAAATGGCGGATATCAAACGCAGCCGGCCTGATCACCGTCCGCGTCGCAGCATTGCGCTGCAAACAGCGCTTTTGTTGACGATTCGCCTGAAATTGCCGCACCGGCAGCCGAGTAGGTATGCAGGCGCAACAGCTCTGGCAATAAGGCTTATATACCTGATTACCGCTGCGTCTAAACCCCTGATTGATCAGGTGGGAATAAATGTCGCTGTCCAGCGCAAAGTCGTCGCCCGGCATAATCACCCGGCTGGTTTGCCCCTCCAGATAACTGCACGCCGCCTCAGCGCTTAAATATAAAGGGATGGAAGTCACGGCTGCCAGGCCATATTGACTGGCTTCATAGCGCACAAGCGCTGCAGCAGATTTTGAAAATGGGCTCGTGGAATTTCTTCAGCGCCCAAACTCAGCAAATGAGCGCTGCTTACCTGACAATCGATTAATTGATAACCCCAGGCACTCAGCTGTTTAACCAGATTAACAAACACCACTTTCGAGGCATCGGTTTCCCGGTGAAACATCGACTCGCCAAAAAACACCTGACCGATCGCCACCCCATACAAACCGCCAACCAATTGCCCATCCTGCCAGGCTTCCACACTATGCGCCAAGCCCAGCTTATGCAGATTTTCAAAGGCCTGTATCATCTCCGGAATAATCCAGGTGCCGGCCTGTTCCCGGCGAGGAGCCGCGCAAGCCCGAATCACTTGCGGAAAATCCCGGTCAAAATAAATATCAAAAAGCTGTTTACGCAGGGTTTTTTGTAAACTGCGCGAGACCTTGAGTTTATCGGGAAACAGCACTAAACGCGGATTGGGAGACCACCATAAAATCGGCTCTCCCGGATTGTACCAAGGGAAAATCCCTTGCCGGTAAGCATTAACCAAGCGGGGGGCCGACAAACAGCCCCCGTAAGCCAGCAAGCCATTGGGTTCAGCCAGGGCCAGGGCAGGGTTAGGGAATGCCTGATGTGGGCTTAAAGGATCAAGGGCCTTGATTTGCATAAATAAGTCCAGCCTGACTGGGATGAGTACCGGATTGCCGCCCAGTTCAGGCGGCAGCGCCGGCAAAACCCGATAGTGCCAGCCCCGGCCGGGCTGGCACTATCGGCTACACACTTAACTCATCAAGATATTTCTCGGCATCCAGCGCCGCCATGCAACCGGCACCAGCCGAAGTAATCGCCTGCTTGTAATGCGAATCCATCACATCCCCTGCGGCAAACACGCCTGGGATACTGGTGGCCGTCGCATTGCCGTGTATACCGCTATGCACCACAATATAACCATGCTGCATCGCCAGCTGGCCGGCAAAAATGTCGGTATTAGGCGTATGACCAATCGCAATAAACACCCCATGCACATCCAGTTCCTGAGTCGAGCCGTCCTGAGTGCTCTTGATACGCAAACCAGTCACACCCCCAGCATCACCCAGCACTTCATCCAGCTCGTGATTCCACTCAATCCGCACATTACCGGTCTTGGATTTTTCAATCAGCTTGTCCGATAAAATCTTTTCCGAACGGAATTTATCGCGTCTATGCACCACGATCACTTCCGAAGCAATATTGGCCAGATACAGCGCTTCCTCAACCGCGGTATTACCGCCGCCGATCACCGCCACCGGTTTATTCCGGTAGAAAAACCCGTCACAGGTAGCACAGGCAGATACCCCACGGCCTTTAAAATCCTCTTCAGAAGGCAAGCCCAGGTATTTGGCCGAGGCACCGGTAGCAATAATCAAGGCATCGCAAGTATAAACCCCGCTGTCGCCGGTCAAGGTAAAAGGCTTGTTGGCCAAATCCGCAGTATGGATATGATCAAAAATAATCTCAGTGGCAAAGCGTTCGGCATGCAGACGCATTCTTTCCATCAGTTCCGGCCCCTGCACCCCTTCAACATCCCCCGGCCAATTATCAACTTCAGTGGTCGTGGTCAGTTGCCCGCCTTGCTGCATCCCGGTAATCATCACCGGATTAAGATTTGCCCGCGCAGCATACACCGCTGCAGTATAGCCGGCTGGGCCGGAACCTAAAATCAAAAGCTTGCTATGTTTTGTGACGGACATGGCTTGGGTGTCTCCAGACGGGTTGGCTGATCTATCAGATAAACTGACGAGGGTAACAGCACTTGGCTAAATAAGACAAAATGATGTAACTACTCAGTGTTCAAGTATGCCTTCAAGGTAGTGGTAGAATGAACTAAACACAGTGCAGCGCATCATTCGCAGCTAACTACTTGTTGAAAAAAGCATCAGCAAACTTACCCTGAGTAATTACAAAATCATCAATTCTCTCCGGCATAATGGTGGCATTGTCGGCACTATACAAGTACCGGTCCCATCTTTTTGGTATTAAGCCGTAGCTGGGCAAATTATACGGTGTTATCCGGCTTGATAAAACTGCCGGGGCAAAACTCAGCCCGGCTCAATCACCGCCGGGGCATCGCGATAGCCAGGCGCCTAAATTTCGCCAGGCTAATGTGATTTGTCGGCTTTATCATCTATAATCCAGTTTTTCCAATGTTTTATTTTTAGTATGAGCCGATAGCCATGGTTGCTGTTATTGAAGAAAAAGCGGCGCGAGGTTTGCGCGAAATCATAATGCTAATGGCCGTCAGCGGAGCCTTGTTTTTTGTACTTGCTCTGGTGACCTTCAGTTCACATGATCCAGGCTGGAGTCACAGCCCAACTTATGACAGCCTGCATAATGCCTGCGGCCTGTTCGGCGCCTGGCTGGCTGATTTTCTGCTCAGCTTTTTGGGGCTTACCGCCTATCTGATACCGATCATGATCTTCTGTTTGGGCTTGATTATTTACAATCCGGCCAAACCGCAAAATCGGGCCGGTCGGTTATTACAATGTCTGAGCGGCTTTATTTTTACCATCATTTCCGGTTCGGCCATCTTCTTTCTGCATCTGTATTTCCTGCGCAACAAAATCGATTTACCGGACACGCCGGGCGGCATCATAGGCCGTGAAGTCGGCGAACTGCTGGCAAAAATGCTGGGTAATTCCGGCTCCAATCTGTTGATACTGGCCGTGTTCATGATCGGTATCACCCTGCTTACCGGCCTGTCCTGGTTAGGCTTGATGAACGGCATAGGCAAAGGCCTGCTGGGCATGTTCGGGCTATTGGAACCCGAGCGTAATACCGCCGATAGCCGTTATACCGGCGAACCAAACCAGACACCCGACAACCGCAAAAAGCGGGCTGCCGCGCCGGTAGCCGGTAGCCCCGACAAACCCAAAAAAACCCGCTTGCCCGCTGCCGTCAAAGCAGTTGCGCCAGAAACGCCACTCAAAGCCCAACTCCCCCGCAAACCGGCCAAAGCGGCTGAAGATTTTACCCCCAGCGAGTATCTCAATGCCTTGCCGCCCCTATCCTTACTGGAACAGCGCGAAATAAAAGTCAAACGCTATTCCACCGTGGAACTGGATGCCATCTCCCGTCAGGTAGAAGACGTATTGCTCGACTACGGCATTTCCGCCGAAGTGGAAGCCGTGCATCCCGGCCCGGTGATTACCCGTTTCGAACTGCGTCTGGCCGCCGGGGTAAAAGTCAGCCGCATCAGCAGCCTGTCCAAAGATCTGGCGCGCGGCCTGTCGGTCACCAGCGTACGCATAGTCGAAATCATCGAAGGCAAATCCGTTATCGGCCTGGAAATTCCCAATCAGGAACGGGAAATGGTGTCCTTGCGGGATTTACTGGTCTCCGATGAATTTGAGCATGCCAAATCCAAACTCAGCATCGCCATGGGTAAAGACATCTCCGGACATCCGGTAGTCGCCGATCTGGGCAAAATGCCGCACGCCCTGGTAGCCGGCACCACCGGCTCCGGAAAATCGGTCGCCATCAACACCATGATCCTCAGCCTGCTGTATAAAGCCCGGCCCGAAGACGTGCGGTTGATCATGATAGACCCAAAAATGCTGGAACTCTCAGTTTACGAAGGTATCCCCCATCTGCTGACGCCAGTAGTTACCGATATGAAAGATGCCCAAAACGCCTTGCGCTGGGCGGTAGCGGAAATGGAACGCCGTTATAAATTAATGTCCAAGTTGGGGGTACGCAATATAGCCGGTTTCAATCAGGTGATCAAAGAAGCCGATGCCGCCGGCAAACCGGTGCGCGATCCGCTGTTCCGCGCCGAAACCCCAATCGCCCCGGCTGATTATCCAACCCTGAGCACCTTGCCCAGCATCGTCATCGTCATCGACGAACTGGCCGATATGATGATGGTGGTGGGTAAAAAAGTCGAAGAACTGATTGCCCGGCTGGCCCAGAAAGCCAGAGCCGCCGGTATCCATTTAGTGCTGGCCACCCAAAGACCTTCGGTAGATGTGCTCACCGGCCTGATCAAAGCCAACGTACCCACCCGTATCTCCTTTCAGGTATCCTCACGCATAGACTCCAGAACCATTATCGACCAGGGCGGAGCGGAAACCCTGCTGGGCAACGGCGATATGCTGTTTTTACCGTCCGGCACCAGCATCCCCATTCGCGCCCACGGCGCTTTTGTCGACGACCACGAAGTCCATCAAGTCGTCGAATTTCTCAAGAAAACCGGCCCAACCAACTATCTGGACGAAATAACCCAGGAACGTACCGATACCGGTGATGTGCTTGGCCCGGACAGCGATGGCGCCGAAACCGACACCCTGTACGATGAAGCCGTGCAATTCGTCACCGAATCCCGCAAAGCCTCAATTTCCAGCGTCCAGCGCCGCTTTAAAATCGGCTATAACCGCGCCGCCCGTATCATCGAAGATATGGAAAACGCCGGCGTAGTCAGCCCGGCAGAAACCAACGGCACCCGCGAAGTGCTCGCACCGCCGCCACGCTGATTAACATGCCGTTAGCCATCCAGGGTATTTTGCTGATTGTCACACTGGCCGCATTGGGCGGCTGGTATCTCACTCATGGCAAAGCCCAGGACACCCCAGTCAAAGTCATGATGTTTGTCGGCTATTTCTGGTTGCTGGCCTTCCTGCAACTCTTATTATTTGCCGCCGGCTATTATTTGCGCCAATACTTTTAAAATAAAAAAACTATGGATATCTCGCCCGAAATCATCGGCTATCTGGCTGCGACCCTCACCACCGGCTCATTTCTGCCCCAGGCCGTCAAAACCATCAAAACCCGCGAAACCCATGCCTTATCCCTAGGCATGTACAGCATGTTCGCCGCCGGCGTATTTTTCTGGCTGATTTACGGCATTTATCTATCCAACAAAGCCATCATCATCGCCAACGCCATCACCTTCGTCCTCGCCGCCCTGATCCTCGGCTTCAAACTCTACAACACCTGGCGCGGCAAAGAATAAGACTAGGTTTACGCGGAATTGATACCGCTTTTTGTTTACCAAATTACCTCAGGTTCAAACCAAGCAACCGGTTTTTTTTTTGAAAAAGGTTATGTTTGCGTTAATAGTTGCTGCCGGTTTTGTGACTACTCAGCGTCCAAGTATCTCTTTAAAGCACAGGTGTTAGTAGGATGTGCTGAACGATAGTGAAGCGCATCATTCGAAGCCAAGTACTTGTTTAAAAAGATCAGCAACCTTACACAGAGTAATTACCCGGTTTTTTGCTTACAAAATGTCCTCAACTTAAGCCAACCAGCCAGGTAGGGTGGCTTCGCCGCCAGGCAAGCCACCAACGCTTAAAGGCTGTTTGGTGTTTAGCTCTCGCGAAAACACTCCGCGTGCGGGCTACTATAATCGGTGTCATCGCGGCCCGTAGCCTCAATGCAACAAAGTGGAATCGAGGGATTCAACAATGTCCTGTACAGCTTGAACCAAATATTACCAATATTGCCTTTAAATACAGACATGTATAAGATGTGCTGAACGGAGAGAAGCGCATCAATCGCGGCAAATGCTTGCTAAGCACTCAACGTCAAAGTACCCCTTAACTTAAACGGCGCGATTCAAACACTTCAGTCAGTTCAACACAGCTTTAACTCAAAAAACCATAATCCGTATAACCCACCGGCCCCGGACTATAAAAACTCTCCGGCTTAGCCGCATTCAACTCAGCCCCGGTTTTAAACCGCAACGGCAAATCCGGATTAGCCAGAAAACTCACCCCAAAAGCCACAGCGTCAATGCCACCTTGTGCCAAGGCTTGATTGGCTTCCGCCGCAGAATAGCCCATATTTGCAATCAGCGTGCCGCGATAAATCTCCCGAATCGGCGTCAGCACATCACCGTGCTGGATACCAAAAAAATCGCCGCGCATCACATGCAGATAGGCCAGATCATAGCCATTCAGCGTTTCCGCCAGCCAGCTCACCAAGGCCAGCGGATCGCTATCGATCATACTGTTAAAACTGTTCAGCGGCGAAATCCGCAGCCCCACCCGGTCACTGCCCCACACCTCAGAAACCGCCTCCACCACCTCCAGTAACAACCTGGCCCGGTTTTCAATGCTGCCGCCATAAGGGCCGCTACGCTTATTGGCGCCATCGCGCAAAAACGAATCCAGTAGATAACCATTAGCACCATGAACTTCCACGCCATCAAAACCGGCCAACTCAGCATTAATGGCCGCCTGCTTAAAGCCCGCCACAATACCGGGTAACTCGGCATCATCCAGCTCACGCGGCAGCACATAAGGCTGCTTACCCTGCGGAGTATGTACCTCATCACCAGTAATGGCGATAGCGCTGGGTGCTACCGGCTGAGCGCCATCATTCAATAAAGGATGGCAAGCCCGGCCACCATGCCAGATTTGTAAAAATATTTTGCCGCCGGCAGCGTGCACAGCATCCGTGGTCAGTTTCCACCCGGCAACCTGTTCAGTCGAATAAATACCCGGTTCATGCCAGAACGCCGAATGACCGGCTATCGCCATAGTGGCTTCGGCAATAATCAGACCGGCACTGGCGCGCTGACTGTAATATTCAGCCATTAAAGCATTAGGCACATGGCCGGCATCGGCACGGGTGCGCGTCAAAGGTGCCATCAGAATCCGATTGGCAATAGTTAAGCTGCCAAGCTGAAGTGGAGTGAATAAATCGGTCATCTTTTTTAATCCTTTAGGTTTAGGGTTCCGGAAATACCAATCTGTCGGCAAGTGTTTAAAAATATGCTGCCGGCTCAGGTAAAATAGTCCGCAGTCACTGACGGCAGACCAGCCGTCCAGATCATAACCCATTGCTGCCATGTGTTGGCGGGAGATTAAACATGAAGTCAACAATTTTACTCATCAACCTGATGTTGATATCCACCTATCCGCTTGCCCAGGCCGGCACCCTGACCAGCACAGACTGGACCCCGGCCAATTGCGGCACCAAGCCCCAATCCCCAAGCATAGATGGACACGATGTGTCCAGCTATAACCAAAGCGTCAAAGCCCTCAACGAATGGCAACAACAAGCCAGAATTTATTACGAATGTCTGGTCAAAGAAGCCAACACCGATAATGCTATTATTGCCGAATCGGCCAACCGCCAACAAAACGAATACCGGCAAAACTTCGAAAACATCACCAGCACCATAGATGCCGCCAAGCAAAAACTGGAAAAAAAGTAACAGCGGCATCACTGGAGTCGCTGCCGCTGTTCCGACAAACTCCCATTTAAACAAATATGAAAAGCAAAGAAAGACGTAACGGCGTAGTACTGGTACACACCGGTACCGGCAAAGGCAAATCATCCAGCGCCTTCGGCATGGTATTCCGGGCCGCCGGCTGGGGCATGAAGGTACTGGTCATCCAATTTATCAAAGGCCAATGGCAAACCGGCGAACAAAAAGCCGCCAGCCGCTTTGACAACATCGAATGGCATGCCTTAGGCGATGGATTTACCTGGGATACCAAAAATCCGGCCCAGGACATCCAAACCACTCAGGACATCTGGGCATTCTGCAAACAAAAAATCGCCACCGGCGCTTACGACCTGGTGGTACTGGATGAAATAAACTATTGCTGTGATTACCAATGGCTAAGCGGAGCCGAAATCGCCCAATTTATTCGCGAAGAAAAGCCGGCCTGGGTACATCTGGTCATGACCGGCCGCGGCGCCCCGCCGGAATTAATAGCCATAGCCGACACCGTCACCGAGATGCAGAAAATTAAACATGCATTCGATGGCGGCATAAAAGCCGAACAGGGTGTAGAATTTTAAGCTGAAAAAAAATCGGGTATCTGGCAAAATCTGCGCCCTTAACCTGAGAGCCGGCCCGATAAAGGCCGGGGCATAGCGATGTAATACCGGCTCTCAAGCACCATGAACCTTAACTTTACCAAAAAACACCATGCCACAAGCCACTCAACTGATCCAACAATATTATCAAGCGTTTAACAACGGCGATATGGACACCTTTCTCAGCCTGCTCACCGATGACGTGATCCATGATATCAACCAGGGTGGCCGAGAAGTAGGCAAAGCCGCATTCACCACATTCATGCAAAAAATGAATCACCATTACCGCGAACAGTTGGAAGATATCGTCGTCCTCAGCAACCAGGACGGCAGCCGTGCCGCAGCAGAATTTGTAGTACTGGGTGAATACCTCAATACCGACGAAGGGCTGCCGGAAGCCAACGGCCAAAAATATCGCCTGCCGGCCGGCGCATTTTTTGAAATTCGTGACGGCAAAGTAGCCCGCATCACCAACTACTACAACCTTGGCGACTGGATTGCGCAAGTCGATCCAGAGTAAATCTTCGCCAGATTGAATTGCCGCATTGCTGAGCCAGACTGTTTCGCTTAGAATCCGAAGGGTAATACCCTTCGGATGTGCCGAAAATAACTATAATCAGGAGAACAACAATGACTGAAGCAACAAAACTAATGATCGCCGTCATCGGTGTATTTGTCGTCGGCTTTATCATGGTCGGAGCCAACAAGCAGCAAAGCAACGAAGAAAAAGAATCCGCCGCCCAAATCCGCACCCTGGTTGCCATGCAGGAAATGGCCAACCAAAAATGCCCAAAACTGATACTCAACAAAACCGGAACCCAAGTCTTCTTCCCATCCAAAACCGACACCGACAAAACCAGCTATGTCACCATGGAATGGATAGGTGAAAAAGACTCCAACTTCAAAACCGCCTCATGCACCTTACTGCTGTCATTAGGCGGCGTATCCCGGCTAGTCATAGACGACCAAGTATTGATCGACAAAAAATAGATACATATCACCACCATCCGGCAAGCCGCCAACGGCGCTTGCCGGACCCATGATTTTTACGAAAAATCGCCCCGGCCAAATCGGCGGGCCGGTGTCTAAACCACAGCAACAATCAGTAAAACAGCAGTCGGATCAGCAACAGCAGGCCGTAACTATCCCAGACTATGACTAATAAATTGGACTAAAGAGCAAAAATATGGCAAAAACGGTTTATAAAGGTGTGCTGAAAACCTGGAAAGACGACAGAGGTTTTGGTTTTATCCAACCCGACAACGGCGATAAAGATATTTTTGTGCATATCTCATCATTAAAAGGCATGGCGCGTAGACCATATCGCGGCGACATCCTGTATTATCAGGTCGGCCAAGATGAAAAAGGCAAATTCAAAGCCATAGACGTACGTATAGAAGGCGTAGCATATCAGCCCAAAGCAAAAACATTTGCCGGCTGGTGGTTATGGTTATCGGCCCTGATCCTGGCACTCGGCAGTGCAGCAGTGGCGGCTTATCTACAAAAATAATACCGGTAAACCGGCCGGATAATGGTTTATTCAGGGTAACTACTCAGCATCCAAATCAGGCTAACCCCACGCTGCACAAAAGATTTACGGCAAAATAGTGACAATTTTTTAAAACCTTTAAACTCAGGGCGTAAGCTATGGAACTTCTACAACATCTGCTCGACATCTTTCTGCATATCGACAAACATCTAACCAATGTCATCAGCGAATACGGCACCCTCAGTTACGCCATCCTATTCCTGGTGATCTTTATCGAAACCGGCCTGGTCATCATGCCGTTTTTACCCGGCGACTCCCTGCTGTTTGCCGCCGGCGCCCTGGTAGCGATGGGCGCCTTGGACTTATACACCCTATTGGCCCTACTGATAGCCGCAGCCGTACTCGGCGATACCGTCAACTATCTGATAGGCCGGCATATCGGCCAGCGCGCCTACAACCTCAGCTGGGTCAACCGCGACCACCTGGACAAAGCCCAAAGCTTTTACCAAACCTATGGCGGCAAAACCATCTTGCTGGCCCGGTTTGTGCCGATAGTCAGAACCTTTGCCCCATTCGTAGCCGGCATCGGCCACATGCCTTACGGCTATTTTCTCAGCTATAACCTGATCGGCGGTCTGGCCTGGGTACTGATTTGCACATTCGGCGGCTATTTTTTCGGCAATATCCCCATCGTCAAACAAAACTTTGAAATAGTCATCCTGGCCATAGTCCTGGTATCGGTATTACCGGTCATCATTGAAGTCTGGAAAGAAAAACGCAATCAAGCCCGCCAGCAAGGCTAAGCAGTGTGAACTTAAACGACTCCCAAAAATGGCAGTTGCTGACCTTTACCGCCGTATTGGCCTGGCTGTTATACCAATTAGCCCCGGTATTAATGCCATTTGCCATAGCCGCCGGATTAGCCTATCTCGGCGACCCGCTGGTCGATCGCCTGGAAATCCTCCAGTACCGCCGCTATCGGCTCAACCGCACCCAGGCCGTGCTGGTAGTATTTATCGGCTTATTTCTAATCATAGCCGGATTATTGATCATCGTCATACCCACAATCGAAGATCAAATCAGCGAATTTATCGACAAATTACCCGCCTCACTGGCCTGGATAAACCACTCCGTCATCCCGGTGCTGCAAAAATACCTGGGCCGGGCCATCCGGCCAATCCAGACCGACCAACTGGCAACCCTGATCAGAAACCACTGGCAAACCGGCGGCGGCGTCACCGAAAACCTGATCATGTCCGTATCACATTCCGGCGCCGTCATTATCGGCTGGGTAATGAACCTGGTGTTAATCCCGGTGATAACCTTCTACCTGTTACGCGACTGGGATGAATTGATACGCCAGATACACAAACTTTTCCCGCGTCGCTATACCGGCCTGATCGGCAAACTGGCTCAAGAGTCAGACGAAGTATTAGGCGCCTTCATGCGCGGACAATTCTACGTCATGCTGGTACTGGGACTGATCTACAGCATCGGCCTCTGGATAACCGGCCTGGAACTGGCCTTATTAATCGGCATCCTGGCCGGCTTAATCAGCTTCATGCCCTATATGGGCGTAATAACCGGCATCAGCCTGGCCGGCATCGCCGCCTTATTACAATATCAAAACGCCGCGCATCTAATGCCGGTGTTAATCGTATTTGCTGTCGGCCACGGCCTGGAAAGCATGGTCTTAACCCCCTGGCTGGTCGGCAACAAAATAGGCCTGCATCCGGTAGCCGTCATGTTTGCGGTCATGGCCTGCGGCCAGCTGTTCGGATTTTTAGGCGTATTACTGGCATTACCGCTGGCATCGGTGATAATGGTACTGTTGCGGCATATCCACGAGCGTTATACCGACAGCCATTTTTACAGTACCTCATAGCTTAAAAGCCCAGATGGGGTACTGCTTCACAATAATAAAAAATGAGGTTTAATATGCGTTTAAATGATGATTTGGTGGCCGAAATTAGATTTCTGTCCTTGTTTAACCTGGCCTCCCATCAGGAAGGGGTCAAAGTCCACAGCAGCGCCGACCCGGAACTGATAACAGCCGCCAAACGCCTGTATGACAAAGGCATTATTACCCAGGACGATGGCGGGTATCTGACCGACCTCGGCGTGGAACTGGCTGAACACACCCAAAAAGTGCTGACCATCCTGCAATAAGCCGCCCCAACCCGGCTACGGAATACCCAATCCGCAGCCGGGTTGGCCAACTAAAAATGCTGATGCGGATTAGCCGGAACCATCGGCGCCTCAGCAGAACTGGCCACCCGCACCGTTGCCATCATCCCGCCATCCTCATGTTCCAAAATATGGCAATGGAACACAAAATCACCCGCAATCGCAAAAGGAATCTCCACCTCAACCGGAGCCGTTACACAAGCGCCGCTGCGCCAACTCGCCACCGTACCGTCACAACCCGTGTTCCCGGTCAGCACCGGCACACTATCCTGCAAAATACCGCCGACATTTTCCCCCGCACTTAAACCAGCAATTTCGCCCTTAGCCAAAACCCGGAATTTAGTTTGATGAATGTGAAAATTATGATCTTCCCCGGTCAAATTAACCACCTGCCAATGTTCATATACCGGTGCATTACCCCCAGCCAAAGGTAAACAAATACTCTTAGCCGCATCAGGAAAAGCCGACACATCCTGAAAACTGCCCGGCACAGCATGCCCATATTCATCCACCAACTCAAAGCCAATGCCAAAATTGCTGCTCAGCGGATAGCCAAAGAAAATCCGCCGCTTCCAACCGCTGGGTAAAGGCTTGCAGGCCGCCCCCATCGCCCAGCTCGGAACCACCGTCTGATTAGCCGCCGCCAATTCTTCAGCAATCGCATTAAACTGCAAACCACCGGCATCATGCTTGTGATCAAACACCTCAAGTGCAGCACTACTACGCCCGGCAGCATTACCGGAAAAATTGACCTGCGCCAAATTAACCGCCGGCCACTCATCACCATTCCACCCCGTAGCATAGCCGACAGATTTAAATATAGCCTGACTGCCGTCAGCCCTGATCACATTACCTTGTCCATCCCGATTCACCACCCATATCTCAGCCCGGCTGGCAGGCATCATATGCAGACTGGTCGCACACACCGCAGCCGGAGTTCGGGCCGAAATACCCGGACAGGCAACCGGACGGAACTTAGCCCCGCCGATTTGTTTCAGCTCCCCTTGACTAATACCGGCAGCCGGTGTCACGCTGATACCATCAATCGACAGCACCTGAATCGGCATCGCACCACTAGCAGCCGATTTACCATTACGGCTTTTCGACAACTGCAACTCATAAGTAGCACTGCCGGAAGCATTAGTAATCCGCCAAATTTGCCCGGCCGAATTAACCGAGATAGTCGGATTCAATTGGCCATTAACCGTAAAATACCATTTGCCGCCGGTATCACTATTGCACACCCCGGCAACAGAAGAAGGCACAGTGCAAAAGTCAGGATCCTCTTCATCATTCACAGATTTATCGGCATTAACCTGAATATCCTTAAGAATTAAATGGCGGACACCAATATTAGCCGCCATGCCCGGCAGATAATCATCCACCTGGCCTATAGTAATAATCCCCGATAAACCCGCCGAAATCTGATTCAAAGAAATACCGTGGGCATGGGGATGAAACCAGAACAAACCGGAAGGATGACTGGCCGGAATCTTAATCTGATAATCCGTCGTATCAGTCCGCACATCCCCATGCACATGCGAACTAGGCATAAACTCAGGCGGCCCATTCGCCGAATTAAACGTTAACACAAACACCGAATCGCCGAATAAAGCCTGGGAGGCCGAAGGGGAGGGCCGATTCGGCGATACCAGCATGCCGTGGGTATGAATATTAGTCGGATTTTGCGCCAAGAACTCTCCACCCGGTTCCTCACTGTGGGCAGAATCAACGATCCTTGGCAACTGGTTGACAAAATGCACATTCAAAGTATCGCCGGGATTAAGCTGCAAGCGCGCGCCGCCGTAAGGATTGGCATTGGTTTTGCCGGCCAGACAGGCATTGCCGGCACTGTATTTGCGCAGACAAATCTCATAAGCCCAGCCCGTCACCCCCGCCAAAGCCGTAACCGCTGCCGGCTTGGCAATCATCAGCAAATCCAGACTCCTGCTCTGACTGTCGCTGGTAAAAACCGGCGGATCGGTCAACTCACCAGCAGCAGCAAACCGGCCGCCCATCCCAACAGCCAACACACTACCCACTAAAAGCGGCAATACCAAACCAACTTTTCCGAAAAAACGCTTTTTAACATTCGGCAAACTATTCATCATCTATCCCAGCTCATTAATGTAAAAAATAGGTATAACCATTAGTAGCCTCGATGCAGCAACGCGGAATCGAGGATTCGCAGCCAATAGCACCAATATCGCCTCACACCCTCCCATTGCCACAGTACCAGCAGGATGGCCTCTGTAGCCTCGATGCAGCAACGCGGAATCGAGGATTCGCGCCAATAGCACCAATATCGCCTCACACCCTCCCATTGCCACAGTACCAGTAGGATGGCCTCTGTAGCCTCGATGCAGCAACGCGGAATCGAGGATTCGTAGCCAATAGCACCAATATCGCCTCACACCCTCCCATTGCCACATTACCAGCAGGATGGCCTCTGTAGCCTCGATGCAGCAACGCGGAATCGAGGATTCGTAGCCAATAGCACCAATATCGCCTCACACCCTCCCATTGCCACATTACCAGCAGGATGGCCCCTGTAGCCTCGATGCAGCAACGCGGAATCGAGGATTCGTAGCCAATAGCACCAATATCGCCTCACACCTTCCCATTGCCACAGTACCAGCAGGATGGCCTCTGTAGCCTCGATGCAGCAACGCGGAATCGAGGACTCGCAGCCAATTGGCTCCAATATCGCCTCACATCCTCCCATTGCCACAGTACCAGCAGGATGGCCCCTGTAGCCTCGATGCAGCAACGCGGAATCGAGGATTCGCGCCAATAGCACCAATATCGCCTCACACCTTCCCATTGCCACAGTACCAGTAGAATGTCCTAAACGCAGTGCAGCGCATCATGCCCACCCCTTATGCCCCTCACACCTCCGCCCATTGCCGCAGCAAATTGTGATAACAAGCCGCCAGCCTCAGCAATTCCGGATGCTCCAAACTATCCGCCAAACAGCAATGCAAACCAATAATTGCCTGATCCATATCGTATAAAAGCTGACGCTGCGCCGGATCTCGCACCATACTTTGCAACCAAAAAAAACAGGCATTGCGCACCCCGCCCCTCACCGGCACCACCCTGTGCAGACTGCTGGATGGATACAGCACCAAATCACCAGCCGGCAATTTCACCTGATGCGTGCCATAGGTATCGGCAATAACCAATTCACCACCCTCATAATCCTCAGGTTCAGACAAAAACAAAGTCACCGACAAATCGGTGCGGATCGGATTAACACTGCCGCGTATGGCATTGTCCACGTGATAACCAAAGCTCATCCCACTGCTATAACAATTAAACAAGGGCGGATAAATCCGCCGCGGTAAAGCCGCACTGCAAAATTGCTCACAACGCTGCAAAGCCGTTAAAACCACAGCGCCCATTTCCGCCGCTAACGGCGACTGTTCCGCAATTTGCAGATTATTCTTCACCAGAGTCGATTGATAACCGGCAGTGACCCGGCCATCCACCCAATCAGCCTGCCCAAACAACTGCCGAAGCTGTTGCAATTCCGCAGTGTTTAACACCTTCTCAATATGTAACAGCATAAAATACCCAGTTTGGAGTCAATGATAAGCACATCACCAGTCTAACTGGCCGCCAGATTCGCCGACTCGCGGCTAAGCGCCTCAGCACGCTGCAGCCAGAATTCCGCCTTATCCAGCTCAGGCTTGCCGGCCCCCGCCGTCAGCAAAGCCTGAGCGTAGCGATAACAATCCTGGGCATCACCGTGTTCACAACAGTATTCCAGCGCCGTCAAACCAAACGCTTGCAGTTCGGCATCCCGGCTGGCCCTCAACACATTAGCAACCGTTCGGCGTACATTCTGGGTACCGTTCCGCGCTGCCTGCAAAAACCACTCGGCGGCGGCCTGGGTTTGTCCGGTATCCGCCAAAACACTGGCCCAATTGAACTGACCGCGAAAATAACCGCTTTCAGCCGACTTTTGATACCAGTGATAAGCCATACTCATATCACGCGCCACCCCCCAGCCTTCCTCATAACAGCGCGCCAGCAAATTCATCGCCCTGCCGTGGCCCTGAGTCACCGCCTGGCCATACCAGAAAAATGCCCGATACAAATCACGCTGCGTACCATTACCATCCAGATAACAATGGCCCAGGTTATACTGCGCCCAGGCATTAGCCAGTTGCGCCGCACGCAGATAATGCTGAAAAGCCAGCTCAGGATTCACCATCACCCCCCAGCCGTTTTCGTAACAACGGCCCAGCATATTGATAGCATCATCATCACCGCTGTCGGCAGCACGTTGAAACCAGGTAACAGCCGCCGCCGGGTTTTTGCTCAGCCCCTGGCCTTCCAGCAACATTCGCCCCAAACGGATCTGCGCCGCCGTAATACCCTGCATCGCCGCCATGCGTATCCATACCGAAGCTTCTTTGGGGTGGTCGCTCAACACCTGCCGCAACTGACTGTCGCTCATCTCCAGCAGCTTGCCGACATACAGATCAGGCAGCCGTAAACACTGAGTGTTTTGCATACGGATCCCCCTTAAAACGTCACATTCACAGTCAGCATGCCGGTGCGCCCCGGCCCAGGTACCGCATGACTTTCCGAGGCGCTGGAATAATAAGCGCTCTGCAAATAATACTTATTCAGCACATTATCCAGATTCAACTGCAGATTAACATTCCTGGAAACCTGGTAAGACATCATCATATTCCACAGCGCATAACCCGCCATTTGCGCAGAATTATCCGGCGATGCGAAGCGCGGGCCATACACATAAACGCCGCTGCCCAGCTTCAACTCATCCAGTAGCGCATAAGTCGTCCACAGGTTATAAGTGTCGCTGGCCACATTGGGCACCTTATTCCCGGCTTCACTCAAACCGGTATCCGCATTAATCCCATTCACAATCAAGGCATTCAGATGGGTGTAACCAGTATTGATTTCCCAATTTTGACTAATCCGACCATTCAAAGTGAGTTCCACGCCTCTGGAACGCTCACCAAAACTCACTGCCTGCAAAGTCGGATCATCAGGATCAGCCACCCGCACATTGTCGGCCTCAATTTGGAACAAAGCCGCATTCAGCGACAGCCTGCCGTCTAGCAGACTCAGCTTGCCGCCCAGTTCCAGATTAGTGGTTTTTTGCGGCGTCAGCGCAGTGTGAGAGGGGGCCAGCGTTAAATACTGAATAGCCGGGTTATAGGAAGTACCATAAGAAAAATAATAACTTTGCGTCTCAACAGGCTTAAAAACCAAAGCCGCCCGTGGACTGAACAAAGAATTGGTTTCGGTATAGCCATTACCGGAAGTGCTCTCGTAAAATTTAGAAATAAAGTGATCAAAATTTACCCCTCCCACCACATCCCATTGCTCAGTCAGATGCAGGGTATCCAATGCATAGACATTGATATCGTCGCCCCGCGAACCGGGTTGGCCGACCAATGGCTGAGCGCCGCTAATAATCTGCTGCGGGTTAGGGTTTAATAGCGAAGTTGGCGTCAAATCATTGACCTGATCGTCATAACGATAAGTATTCATAGTCTCCCGGCTCAAACCCAACCCGGTCGCCAGATCATGCTTAAACCCACCGGTATTGAAACTGCTGCTCAAATTAAGCCGGTCTGCCAGCAAAGTCGTGGTACCCGAACTGCTGGGCCGATCCCGATAAACCATAATTTGGTCAAGCGGCGTACCCGGTAAAGGCACCACCGTAAAATCATTCGCCAAAGTCGGCGCGGTAACCTGATAATTAAAACCATAATTGCCGTAACGAAAAGTATTGGACAGCTTGAATTTGGAGCTGAAGCTATGCTCAAAACTCGCCGTTACCACATCCGTAGTAGTCTGGGTGTGGTCATAATTAGCCAGGCCATAATAATTACTGCGCGACACCGGAGCCGGCGCCCCCCACAAAAACGGAATACCATAATCAGGAATATTATTCTCTTCCTGATGCAGATAGCTCAGCGTTAAGCGGCTGGGGCCATCCATGCCGAAACTGATGGATGGCGCAAAACCAAAGCGCTGATTCAACACCACATCCCGATCCGCCACGTTGGAACGCTCACCCATCACCGCCAAACGCACAGCGGTACCGGAATTAATCACCGCATTAAAATCCCCGGTACCGCGCGCCAAAGCATTGGTACCGCCTTTCAGCGCAAAAGAGTTCAGCGTCGTATTGATAGGCAGCTTGCTTTCCTGATTCACAATCCCGGCCGTCGAACCATAGCCGAACTGAACGGATGAAGAGCCTTTGATCACATCAACCGACTCCAGATTAAAACTATCCCGGGTATAGTTGCCGGGGTCACGCAAACCATCCATAAAAAAGCCGTTTTGCACCACCAAACCCCGCAGATTGACATTATCGCCATGCGCACCGCCTTCACCGGAATTCAGCGTGATGCCCGGCACATTACGCAAAGCATCCTGCAGCCGGGTGATAGACTGAGATTGGATTTGCTCCTTATCAATAACATCTATAGCCTGCGGAATATCCTGAACCGGCGCCGAATATAAATCCAGATTCAACTTGCGCAGATTATTACTTTCAGCCGTGCCGCTGCTTTCTTCGACATTCACCTCCGGCAATACCGTGTCATCCGCCTGCGTTGCCGAGGAAAACCAACCGGATGCCGCAATGCCGAACACAGTTGCCCCAATATACTTGGCAGGCGGGTGGTCGGCATCAACATGACGATTTTTACTATGAGGGTAACTATTGATCAGCATCGTAAAGTCTCCGGAAGCGGTTAAGCTGAGGCATCAGCAGGTCAGGCAAAACATTTGTTGCTAATGATAATGATTATCATTGGCAATGTAAAGCCGCGTTAAACTTTTCAGGAATTTTTCCTAAAAATTGAACTCACTGATTCAGCTTGGCAAAAAGACTTATAAAGACTAAGGTATATGCGGATTAGTCGGCGAGTTAGTCATGTAGACCGACTTCGCCGTCAGGCCAGCCGGCAAAGTCCGCCCAATCGCCACCCGTAGCCTCGATGCAACGCAGTGGAATCGAGGAATTCACCGCACAGCCTTAATCCAACCAAGGCCAGCGCAATACAACAACACCCTCCACCGCCTGAACCAAAATCAACCATTAACGCAAACATGGCCTTAATCAAAGCGACCACCATGTAGGGTGGCTTCGCCGCCAGGCAAGCCACCAAAACTTCGCGGGTGTTTGGTGTTTAGCTATCGCAAAACACCCGCAAACACAGCCTTCATCATCGCACCCCGTAGCCTCGATGCAACGCAGTGGAATCGAGGAATTCGCCGCACAGCCTTAATCCAACCAAGGCCAGCGCAATAACAATGCCCCACCAACCATTAACCCAAACACCCCCGCCATCGCCACCCGTAGCCTCGATGCAACGCAGTGGAATCGAGGGCTTCACCGCGTAGCCTTAATCCAACCAAGGCCAGCGCAATACAACAATGTCCCACCAACCATTAACCAAACACCGCCCGCCATCGCCACCCGTAGCCTCGATGCAACGCAGTGGAATCGAGGGCTTCACCGCGTAGCCTTAATCCAACCAAGGCCAGCGCAATACAACAATGCCCCACCAACCATTAACCCAAACACAGCCCGCCATCGCCACCCGTAGCCTCGATGCAACGCAGTGGAATCGAGGAATTCACCGCGCAGCCTTAATCAAACCAAGGCCAGCGCAATTCAACAACACCCTCCACCGCCTGAACCAAATTCAAACACCAAAAACAGCAAAATAGGCAGAACGGCACCAATTCCCCCCAATAGCCGCGCCGGACTGCTTTAGATAAAGACTAAAACAACAGTTTGATGCTAAACTAAACTTAAAATAGTCTCGTACATAGTTAAAGTTAATTCCGGCAACAACCTCCCATACCATGACTAAATTTGCTACCGCTCGACTGCCTATCTGCTATATTGCTATATTACTGATCAGTATTTTTTGTCGGGCAGCTCTGGCCGAACCCAGCCCCGAAGACGATTACAGCTTAGGTGCCGGCGATATTATTAAAGTGCAGTTTTTCGAATCGCCCGCGCTTAACTCCGAAGTGCGTATCAGCGAATCAGGAACCGTCAATTTGCCCATGATAGGCAAATTAAATGTCGGCGGATTAAACACCGATGAAACCAGTCATTTAATCGAGGCAGCCTACCAGAATGCGGGATTGATCAAAAATGCCCATGTCTCGGTGATGATCACCCAATTCAACAGCCGTCAGGTGTCCGTATTGGGCCAGGTCAACAAACCCGGCAAATTTGTGCTGGATAAATACAGCACCGTCATCGATTTGCTGGCAACCGCCGGCGGTATTAACCCCAATGGCGGCAATAAAGCCTATTTAATCCGCAAAATAGATGGTCAAGAACAAAAAATAACCATAGATCTCAATGCGGTACTGGACAAACAGTCAGAAAAAAATGTCCAGGTATTAACCGGCGATATTATCTATGTGCCGGATGCCGAAAAATACTACATATATGGCGAAGTGTTAAAAACCGGTATAATAAAACTTGAGCCCAATATGACAGTATTGCACGCCATATCTGCCGCAGGTGGAATAACAAGTAGAGGCTCATTACGGGGTGTCGAGCTCAAACGTCTGGATAAACAGGGTAACATTCAAACCCTGGATGTTGAATTAGACGAACTTGTGCAGCCCAATGACGTCATCTATATTCCGGAAGGCTGGCTCTGATTCGATAACAAATTTGGATATTATCCATGAGCGCATCCCAATTTCTGCTGATTCTGCAGTCCAGCTACCGCATTATCCTGTTTACTATCTTAATTACCGTATCTACCGCCTTGGTGGTCAGTTTACGGATGCCCAAAAGTTATCAGGGTAACTCCTCAGTACTCATCAACATTAAAAACTCCGACCCCATTACCGGCATGGTGCTTAATCCGCAGCTATTATCCGGATACATGGCAAATCAGGTCGATATCATCAAAAGCCGCACCGTAGCACTCAAAGTGGTGGAGAGGATGAAACTGGCCGAAATGCCCAGTTTCACCAAAATGTACTGGGCCGCAACCAAAGGTCAGGGCGATATCCATAACTGGATAGCCGATAAACTGCTGGATAGCTATATTGATGTCAAACCCTCCCGGGAAAGCAGTGTCATCTCCGTTACCTGCACCGGCGACAGCGCCCAATTTGCCAGTGACTTAACCAACAACTTTTTAGCGGCTTACATGGAAGCCAATCTGGAAATGTCGGTAGGCCCGGCTCTCCAGCAATCCGTTTGGTATGATGAACAAATTCAACAATTGCGCGCCAATGTGGAAAATCAGCAAAAGAAATTATCCGATTTTCAACAGCAAACCGGCTATATAGCCAATGATAAAACCCTGGATATCGAATTCAGCCGGCTGGCCGAACTTTCCACCGCCGTGGTTGGTTCCCAAACCAGGGCTTACGAAGGTCTGACCCGCACCCGCCAGATCAGCAACGCCCGTTCCAATCAAAAAATCGGCGATCTGCCGGAGGTGCTGGATAGCCCCTTGATTCAGGGCCTGAAAGCTGATTTGGCCAGAGCTTCCGGACACCTGGCCGAAATTGATAAATCCCTGGATCATAATCACCCGGATTATCAACATGCTTTGGCCGAGGTGCAGAACCTGCAACAAAAAATTGACGCTGAAATCCATAACAGACAAAGCTCGCTGATAAATTCAGCCAATCAGGCCAAAGACATGGAGGCCGAACTCAGAAATGCCCTGATCGAACAAAAAGCCCGCTTGATAGCCCTCAAACAGCAGCGCGACACCAACGACCTGTTAACCCAGGATTTGGTCAGCGCCCGTAGCGCCTGGGATTCCACCACCTTGCGCGCCAACCAGATTCGCCTGGAAAGTAAACGCAACCTCACCGACATTTCCGTCCTGAATGCCGCCATACCGCCCCTAAAACACGCTTCACCGAAAATCCCGGTGAATATCGCCATCTCCGTCGTGCTGGGCGGCTTATTAGGCATAGGCATAGGCTTTATGTCAGCCATGATCAACCGACGAATCCATTCTAAAGACGATATCATTCAGGAGCTTAATTTGCCCCTGTTGACCATCATTCCAGCGCCGCAGGCCGATAAACTCGGCTTCAGCCTGAAAAACTGGCAAGCGGCAGGTATAAAGCTGCGCACCAAACTGCTAAGCCGTATTTCGCGCAAGGAAGGCCACGCATGACCGAACTAAATCAAGCGGCGGATCAGCTTAAGCCGGCATCACCCGCTCAAGCCGGCAACCGCAAACTGTTGGGCGAATTACTGGTAGCCGCCGGTATCCTCAAACAGCCGGATATTGATCGCATCCTGCAATTGCAAAAAAAACAGGGATTGCTTTTTGGTGAAGCGGCGGTGAAACTGGGTTTGCTGGAGCCAGCCCAAATTTTGCCGCTGTTGGCCCAGCAATATGGCTACCCGTATTTAAATCCCCAGCAAAGCCAGTACAGCCAGGAACTGGTAATGGCCTTCCAGCCATTCAGCGCCCAGGCCGAAGCCTTTCGTTCCTTACGCAGTGAACTATTACAGAACTGGTTCAATGACCCGGCCAATAAAGCCCTTGCCTTCCTGGGTCTGGGCGAGACCACCGGCTGCAGCTTTATTTGCGCCAACCTGGCCGTGAGTTTTTCCCAACTGGGTTTGCGCACCCTGCTGATAGACACCGACCTGCGTAAGCCCAGACTGCATGAGATTTTTGGCCTCAGCAGCACTTATGGTTTTGCCGATGCCCTGGCCGGACGTATAGACCTGGCGCAAGCCATTCAGCAACTGCCGGACATTACCGATCTATCGATATTGCCGACCGGAGCGCCGCCGCCCAATCCTCAGGAACTGCTGGCCAAACCCATCTTCAAGCAGGTGTTACAGACCCTGGCTGCCCAATACGATGTGATATTAATCGATACCACCAATGGTTTGCTGTATGCCGATTTCAAGCCGGTACTTGCCACCGCCGGAGGGGCGGTATTGACTAGCCGTAATCACCACAGCTTTCTCAACGATGTGCGTATCTTACAGCAGCAAATTAGTGGAGCTCAAGCCAAATTGGTAGGAGTAGTGCTGAACGAGTTTTAAGCCAATCCAGCGCAACAAGCCGCGCGGGGCGCGGTTTAACACTTCATCCGCAGCCTTTTCAGGTGTAGTAGTCCTATAGGCGTCTGGTCATCACCGGGTTGACAGGGGGCTGTTAATGATAGAGCAGTTAATACCAGATGAATAAATATATACCATTAACCGGCGGCTTATTGTTTTGCTTGCAACTGACTAACCCAGGGTTGGCCGTAGCCGGTGAAAGAGATTATTTTCAACCCTATATCTACGAAAAATCTTATTTCGACAGCAATCTATTACTGCTGCCGGATAAAAACAACAGAGCATATACCTGGTCAGGCGCCAGCCGATCCGATATCGTAAACCAGTTGACGCTGGGCACCAAACTGGATTACGCGTATAAACGCCAGAAGATCCATGCCGATTTCTCGGTAAGGGACAATCGCTATGCCAATAACCAGCCGTTAAATTACCTGGGTACTGACGATAAACTGTCTATGGAATGGCGGGCCGGCAAACACTTATACGGAGAAATGGGCTACGGATATCAACAGGTGCTGGACAGCTTTATATATTATCAGACACCCTTAAAAAACATTATCACCTTTAACAATGCTTACTTCGATGCCAAATATACCTGGCATCCACGCTGGACCCTGAAAGGGGGGATGGAGTTTATGGATTCTGCCAACAGCAATGAGCAAAGGGTAAGCTTTGACCGGCAAATTGCCAAGACCGTGATCAGCCTCAATTATCTGATCGGCACCAATTATACCCAAACCATAGAATATACTAGTAGCTATGTCAATAACGTCAACCGGCGGCCAAACTATGTCACTGAAGCGGAAAACAAGTATACTATCGATACTATAGGCATCAGATCTTTTTGGTATCTCAGTCCCAAAAAATTACATTTGATCACTGAAATAAGCGAGGCCCAACTCAAAAACTCCCATTTCAGTGTGCGGGATTTTAGCGATACCATAGGCCGCTTAACCTTCAAATGGGATGTAAACGCCAAAGTTCACTGGAGCTTTATGATCTGGAAAAATGTTTATCCCTCGCAAGGCAGTTATGGCAGTTATGTGGTTTCAGAAGGTATTAGCCCCAGTTTGGAATGGAATGCCCAAAACAAACTGACTTTCAAGGCAAAATATCTCAACCGACATGATAATTACACCGGGCCGTCGTTTGTCCAGCAGACCATCGGCACCGCAAGTACCAGGACGGATAACGTAACACAGCTACAAACCGAAGCCATTTACGCGCCAAATAAAAATGTTGAAATCGGTTTGACCTTAACGGCCGAAAACCGCCATTCCAGTATAAGCGATTGGAGTTATACTGATTATATTAGTGCGGTTAATGCCAAATTCACATTCTAGAATCCGGCAGAATCCGGTTAACCATCTAGTCCCCCCCGTTTTGCAAAAAGGGGAGGGGGGATTTAAAGATGGCCTTTAACGCAAACCTAGAAGTAATTGTAGGATGTGCTAAACGCAGTGCAGCGCATCATTTAGAAACTAACTGCCTGTAAAAACAAGGTAAATGGAATTTACACTGAACAATCACATAACTTTAAATTAATGTTATGTTTGCGTTAATAATTGATATTGCTTTTTGCTTAAAAAATATCCTTAATTTAAGCTAACCACCCAGTCCCCCCTTTACAAAAGGGGGTTTAGGTGGGATTTAACGAAAGCCGCTACAACCGCAACGACTAACGCCAACATAGCCTTAAATTTGCATAACTGCTGTCAGGACTGTACAACGACTTAATAAAAAACACTAACGTGCAGACTGATTTACAAAACTGCGGGCTTGCCTGACAATGTCCCAGAACTTTTAGATGAGCATTGAATAATGATTTTAGAAAAACTGCCTACATCACAAACAGATGTCCCAGTCGCTGTACTGCCCACCGACAGACCGCGTGCTGCCGTACCGGCTTATCAAGCGGCTAGTCAGTCCCTGGTCGTGCCTGACGATTTAACGGCAGCATTAACCGCCCTCAGTCTGCAACAAAATGTCAGCCTGCTCAGCGTCATGCTGAGTGGATTTCAGGTATTGCTGTATCGCTATACCAGCGAGCCGGAACTGCTGTTGGCGGTTGTAGCCCCGGATCAGCTCGGCATTGATCTGCAAGATCAGCAGGCACTGTACGCCAAGCTCAGCTTAATCCCCAGCCTTATCAGCGCTCAGACCAGCTTTACCGATTTATTGCTGCAAATAGAGCAAAGCCGGCGTGACATCCAACTGGAAAAAGCCGCCGGTCACACCAATAGCCAGGCGGATTTAACCAATTTGCCCCTATTGTTCAGCCTCAATACCACGCTCGGTTTTACCCAACTGGCCGGTGAATTCAAATTTGAACTATGCCTGGAACTCAGCCAATCGACACAAGGCTTAACCATAAAAGCAATTTATGCCGCTGACTTATTCGATGCCGCCACCATCAGCCGGTTGCTGGATCATTATTTACGCCTGCTGGCTGGGGCTTGCGCCAATCCGGCGGCACTACCGCAGCATCTACCTTTACTCGGCACAGCTGAACAACAGCAACTGCAAGCATGGAATAACACCTCCCAGCCTTACCCGCAACACAGCTTTGTACAGACTTTATTTGAACAGCAGGTGGCGCGTACTCCGGATGCCATCGCCGTCAGCTTTGCCGACCGGCATGTCAGCTATGCCGAACTTAACAGCCGCGCCAATCAACTGGCCCATCGCCTGATAGCTGCCGGCGTCAAACCCGACAGCCTGGTGGCTATCTGCACCGAGCGCTCTCCGGATATGCTGGTGGCCTTGCTGGCTGCCTGGAAAGCCGGCGGTGCTTTTTTGCCCATTGATCCCAAAACCCCCAGAGACCGTTTGGCATTCATTCTGGCCGACAGCATCCCCATCGCCTTGCTGGTACCCAACCATCTGGCGGATTTATTCGATAACATCACCGGCACTACCACTGTCCTGGACATAGCCGCCAGCCAGTGGCCGTACTCAGGTGCGACCGGCGAAAATCCCGATCCGCACAGCCTGGGCCTAAGCGCAGAAAATTTGGCTTATGCCATCTATACTTCCGGTTCTACCGGCAAACCCAAAAAAGCCGGGGTTATCCAGCGCGGATTACTTAATCATCTGCCCTGGTATATCAGCCACACCGAACTGGGTCCCGGCGATGCCATGCTATTGGTCACCTCATACGCCTTTGATTTGTCACAACGGGTAATTTTCGGGCCACTGTTGTCAGGGGCGCGGCTGGTACTGGCCACTGAACCGTTTGATCCGCAAGCCATCGTTAAACTGGTGGCCAAACAGCAGGTCACTATCACCAATTTGACCCCCAGCGGTTTTCATGCCCTGATTGATGCTGCCAAACATGGCGAACTGGCAAGTTTGCAACGGGTTTATTTGGGCGGCGAATCCATTTTGGTGGATAAATTATTAGAAATGCCCGCACCGCGTCCGGCATTTGTCAATTGCTACGGCCCCACCGAATGTACCGCTACCGCCACCGTTTTTTCGGTGGCCGATTTGGCGCAATACCGTAACCGGCCCATCCCCATCGGCAAACCCATCGCCAACGCCCGTATCTACATACTGGATCAACAGCTGCAATTAGTGCCGATCGGCGTCAGCGGTGAAATATACATTGCCGGGGTACCGGTAGGCCGGGGTTATTTGCAACAAGATGAATTAACTGCCGAACGCTTCCTGCCCGACATCTATAGCGGCGATGTCAATGCCAGGATGTATAAAACCGGCGACTTGGGACGCTGGCTGGCCGACGGCAATATCGAGTTTTTAGGGCGTAATGACTTCCAGATTAAATTACGCGGCTTTCGCATAGAGCAGGGCGAAATCGAAACCGTGCTGCGCCAACATCCGCAATTACGTGAGGTGGTTGTCGATGTTTATGAGCCGGTGCCGGGGGATAAGCGTCTGGTGGCTTACTGCATAGCCGAATCGGCCAAGCACCCAGCCATAGCCGATTTACATCAGTTCCTGAAACCACTGTTACCGGCCTATATGCTGCCGGCCAGCTATGTGTTTATTGACTCTATACCACTCAACCGTAATGGTAAACTGGATCGTAAGGCCTTGCCCAAACCCTCAACCGACAGCGATGCCAGAGATTACGCGCCGCCGCGTAATGAAATTGAAACAACCTTGGTCAGCATCTGGAAGCATGTGCTGGGTGTGGATAAAATCGGCATTCGTGACAATTTTTTTGATATGGGCGGCTACTCCCTGCTGGCGGTCAGCCTGTTGCAGGAAATCAAACAGGATTTTGGTCTGGAACTGGAACTGGGCCGGATTTATCACTCACCCACCATTGCCGAACTGGCAGTGGATATGTTTAGTCAGCCGCATAGTCCCTGGTATTCATTGGCGCCTATCCAAACTCAGGGTAAGCTACCACCATTGTTTTCCATCCATACCATTTCCCTGTTGGATTTACCGCAACGCTTAGGCAAAGATCAGCCCTTGTATTTCCTGCGTTATGGCATGGTGGCTAATGCCGGCACAGAAAGCATATATTTGCCTTCGGTAGAAGAACTGGCCGCTCACTATATTGCCGAAATGCAGCAAGTGCAGCCGCAAGGCCCTTACCATTTGATGGGCTTTTCTTTCGGCGGCCTGATCGCCTATGAAATGGCCTGTCAACTGGTGGCCAATGGTCAGCAAGTCGATTTTCTGTGCTTGCTGGATACCTATCTGACTACCGAAAAAGCTCGCTTACCTTGGACTAGCTTTGTGCGCAATCTCTTAAAACTGAGTGGCAAAGAATTTTACAGCAAACTGCAAAGCGTGTTGGCTCGCTTTAAATCCAAAAAGCCCACCACAGCAATCCCGGTATTCGATCCCTATGTCTATGCCCCGGAACCTGACAGATACGCCAGCAGCCGTTATAAGCCAGGCATCTATCCAGGCCATGTCACCCTGATTCAGGCTGAAGATTCCAAACAAACCCTGTTGTACAGTTTTAAGGACCCCGAAGTTGCCTGGCGTAAATTTTTGGGTGAGCGTTTGGAGGTTCAGAACATACCCGGCGAACATTACACTATTTTTTCTGAGCAATATATCGGAACGCTTGCCGATACTTTAAAATCCTGTCTGGCTCAAGCTTCCGCTAAAGCCGTTAACCATCCTCTTTGAGCAGCGATTATGTCTAACTACACCCCCCCTCGCAACGATGTCGAAAATCAGCTGGTTGATATTTGGAAAACCCTGCTGGAAATAGACGAAGTAGGTATCCACGACAATTTTTTTGATCTGGGTGGTTTTTCTTTGACCGCGTTGGAATTGACGCTGGAAATCAAAGACCAGTTTAACCAGGAAATCAATCTGGGCCGGGTTTACCAGGCTCCGACCATCGCCGAACTGGCCGTGGAAATTTTTAAAAATCAGCAAGTCCAGATGTACTCGCTGGTGCCTATTCAAACTCAGGGCAGCAAGCCGCCGCTGTTTTCCATCCATACCATTTCCTTGCTGGATTTGCCGCAACGGCTGGGTAAGGATCAACCCCTGTATTTTTTACGTTACGGCATGGCGGCCAGCGCTGCCGAAGCCAAAATTCATCTACCGACGGTTGAAGAACTGGCTGCGCATTATATTAGCGAAATCCGCCAGGTACAGCCACAAGGCCCTTATTTTCTGATGGGGTTCTCCTTTGGCGGCCTGATAGCCTATGAAATGGCCTATCAACTAGCCCAGAGCGGTCAGCAAGTCAAATTTCTGGGGCTGCTGGATACTTATCTGGATGACGATAAATACCTGTTGCCCTGGCCGACATTGCTGGGCAATATTGTCAAACACTTCCCGAAAATTATCCGCAAATTATGGCTAAAACTGCAAAATCGGGTCAAGCCGACCAATGAGAAACCGGTATTCGACCCCCATGACTACGCCCCCGCACCGGATCAATATGCCCGCCGCCATTATCAGCCCAAAATATATTCAGGAATAGTCACGCTGATCCAGGCCGCCCAGCCTAAACAGTTTTTACTGCACCGTTATGTAGACCCGGAATTTGCCTGGCGCAAGCTGTTGGGCGAAAATTTGCGGGTCGAACTCATTCCCGGCGAACACTATGCTATTTTTACCGAGCAACATATCGCCTCACTGGCCGATAAACTGAATGAATGCCTGAATTCGGCACATAACCAAGCCTGAGCACATCCCAACCACCATGCTGATTTACAAGCAGGATCGATCTGCCCAGACCTTTGATCGTTATAAAACATACGCCATCATCCTGTTAGGCACAGTGATGGGCGCCATGTTTGGCATCATCTCCTCAAAAGGCGATGTGCTGATGATCAGCATGATGGCTTCGCTGCTGATCGGTACCTTCCTGGTTTTACGACCGGCCTGGATGGTCTGGATTATTTTTACCTTGGGCATCCTGGTAATAGGCCTGGTGCCCTTGTATTTACGCAGTCTGGAAACCAAGGCCGGTTGGGGGGTATCCATTCTCGGTTTCGTGGTGTTGTTCATGGCTTTGTACCGGGTAGCCACCGATGACCGGGCCAAACAGCATACCCCGGCTTTTATCTGGCTGTCCCTGGTGTTCTTTGTCTACTCAATCGTGGTATCCATCATAGGCTTCTATACCATCGATCAGTTTGCCACCTGTTTCAAACGCTATTTTCAGATGTTGGGCCTGATGTTTGCCTTATGCTGGTTGCCGTTTGAGCAAAAGCAGTTTCGCAGCTGGTTGAAATTTTTCATCATCAGCGCGCTGTTGCAATTTCCTTTCGCCTTGTTCGAATTACTGGTCTGGGTGCCGATCCGTAAGGGCATGCAAAACTCCTCGCCCGGCATGGTGCCTATGGATGTGGTGGCCGGCACTTTTGGTTCCAGCTATGATGGGGGCGGTAACAGCGGTGAAATGTCGGCTTTTCAGGTCATCGTGGTGGGCTTTCTGCTGTCTCGCTATATGCAGAATATCCTGGCCTTCCCGAAAATGATTTGGCTAGTGCTGGCGGTATTGTCGCCTTTGATGATCGCCGAAACCAAAGCCGTCATCGTCATGCTGCCCCTGATGATCTTGGGCCTGTATTATCGCGAATTTATCGCCCGCCCCCATGTCGGCATCATGATACTGCTGGTCGGTACCTTGCTCACGGCGATACTGGGTATGGCCTATATGGAAATCACCAACCAGACGATGGATGCCATGATAGACGACACCATGAAATATAATGTCGGCGAAACCGGTTATGGCGAGTATTCTTTGAATCGTACAACCGCAATCACCTTTTGGTATGACCAGCAGGGCTGGCACGATCCGATGTCGCTGTTTTTTGGCAATGGTTTGGGCGCTGCACATATTGCCCCCAAAGGCGCCTGGGGTAGTTCGGCCATGCGTTTCCCCGGTTACGGCATCGGTTTGACCACTGTCACCATATTGCTCTGGGAAATGGGTTTTCTGGGCTTTTTGTTGTACCTGAGCATTTATATCGCCGCCTGGCGCACGGCGGCAGTCTTGTATCAACAATCCCATCTGGCCTGGGTCAGAGCCGATGCTGCCGCCATTCAGGCTGCCATCGTAGTGTTCTTTTTTCACATGTTTTACACTATGGGTCTGGTCGAAGTGGTGGTATTCCAGATCGTTTCTATGGGTATGTTTGGCTATCTGGCCTGGATGTATCGCCAACACATCCGCTCAGCTCTGGAACCCTGGTGAGGACAAACCCTTTGCCCCTCTTAAGTGTGCACAACCCCGGCCTTAAGTTCTGGCCGGCAAACTCGGTTTATTACTGCTGACTATCGGTATTTGTCATGGCTGCCCACACTATTGCTGAAATGCAGCTGCTTCAGTCACCAAACACTTATGACCTGATATACGCTTGCCGGTTACACAGATTTCAGGATACCGAAATTGCCGAGCGGAAATTACCCGGAAAAAACCGGCAAACCGCCCAGCATCTCGCCGGACTGCATCAGGCTCGTGACCGGGCTTCAGCACGGGGCTGGCGGGTATCATGCTGATATACAAGCAGCGCCACTCCGCCGAAATCCTTGACCGGTATAAAACCTACGCTATTATCCTGTTAAGCATCGGTATGGGCACCATGTTCGGCATGATTTCCTCAAAAGGCGATGTGCTGATGATCAGCATGGTGGCATCGCTGCTGATCGGTACCTTCCTGGTATTGCGGCCGGCCTGGATGGTCTGGATTATTTTCACCTTGGGCATCCTGGTGATTGGCCTGGTACCTCTGTATTTACGCAGTATGGAAACCAAAGCCGGTTGGGGGGTATCCATCCTCGGCTTTGTGGTATTGTTCATGGCCTTGTACCGGGTAGCCACCGATGACCGGGCCAAACAGTACACCCCGGTCTTTATCTGGCTGTCGCTGGTGTTCTTTGTCTATGCCATCGTGGTATCCATCATCAGTTTCTATACCGTCGATCAGTTTGCCACCTCTTTCAAACGCTATTTTCAGATGCTGGGCCTGATGTTTGCGTTATGCTGGCTGCCGTTCGAGCAAAAACAGGTACGCAGCTGGCTGAACTTTTTCATGCTTAGTGCGCTGGTGCAATTTCCTTTCGCGCTGTTTGAATTAATCGTCTGGGTGCCGATCCGGAAAGGTATGCAAAACTCCTCGCCCGGCATGGTGCCTATGGATGTGGTGGCCGGTACTTTCGGTTCCAGCTATGATGGTGGCGGCAATAGCGGTGAAATGGCGGGTTTTCAGGTCATCGTGGTGGGTTTTCTGCTGTCGCGCTATATGCAGCATACCCTGACCTTCCAGAAAATGATTTGGCTGGTGCTGGTAGTATTGTCACCTTTGATGATCGCCGAAACCAAGGCCGTCATCGTCATGCTGCCCTTGATGATCTTGGGTCTGTATTATCGCGAATTTATCGCCCGCCCCCATGTCGGCATCATGATACTGCTGGTCGGTACCTTGTTCACCGCGATATTGGGCATGGCTTATATGGAGATCACCGACCAGACGATGGATGCCATGATATCCGACACCATGAAATACAATGTCGGCGAAACCGGCTATGGCGAATATTCCCTGAATCGCACTACGGCCATCACCTTTTGGTATGACCAGCAGGGCTGGCACGATCCGGTCTCGCTGTTTTTTGGCAATGGACTGGGCGCGGCTCATATTGCCCCCAAAAGTGCCTGGGGTAGTTCGGCCATGCGTTTCCCCGGTTATGGCATCGGTTTAACCGCAGTGACCATTCTGCTCTGGGAAATGGGGCTGCTGGGTTTTTTACTCTATTTAAGTATTTATGCCGCCGCCTGGCGCACGGCGGCAATATTGTATCGGCAATCCAGTCTGGCCTGGGTCAGAGCCGATGCCGCCGCCATTCAGGCTGCCATCATCGTCTTCTTGTTTCACCTGGTTTACGCCTTGGGACTGGTTGAAGTGGTGGTATTTCAGATAGTTTCTATGGGCATGTTTGGCTATCTGGCCTGGATGTATCGTCAACACAAGTTATCAACCTTGGAATCCTTATGAGCGCAACAGCCTATTCCCATCAAGCCTTAAAAAAATCCGGTCTGCAGTTCCTGGTCGGCAAACTCAGCTCATCATTGCTCACCATCGGTATCCTGGTCTGGTTGGTGAGGTTGCTGGACATAGCCGAATACGGTTATTACGTGACCTTTGTCGCCGGATTGGAATTTGCCCTGGCCGTGATCGCCTTTGGTTTACCCTGGTTGACTTCGCGCTATATCCCGGAATACCGGCTGCATGCCCAAGGTGCTCAACTGCTTAAATTTGTCTGCCGGATCCTACTCTGTATCGTCTTGTCCAGCAGTTTGGGATCGCTGGCCCTGTATTTCACCATGCCCTGGTTATTGCCCTTGCTGGATATGAGCAGTCTGCTGGAACTGGCCAGGCTATATCTGCTGGTTTTAGTCATGGAGGGCTTGCGCCGCAATTTGCAGGAATGTATTCTCGAACCCCTGCTGCAACAAGGCTATGCCCAATTCAGTCAAGTGATCCGCAGCATCGTGTTATTGCTGGTCATGGCCGGTATTCTGCTTTACCAGGGCAAGGTCACCCTGTATGACGCCATACTGGCCGAATTTGCCGGCACAGTAGTGGGCAGCATCAGCGCCCTCTATGGCCTGATCGTGTTTTTGCGTAAAAATCGCCACCAGCCCGGCAAGGAAGGTTGGCAGCAGCCGCACTGGGTGACAATCTGGCAAACCGCTTTGCACATGTACTTAAGCCATCTGATCACCATGCTCTGCAGCCGTCAGGTCTATATCTTTCTGATTCAACGCTTTTTAGGCGTAGAAGCCACCGCCATATTCGGTTTCCTATTCAATCTATATGGTCAGATTTGCCGTTATCTGCCTTCCCATCTGTTATTCAGCCTGATCCGCCCCAAGCTTATCGCCTCATATGTCAGTGATGAAGGCAGCATTCAGCAATTAAACGCTAACGCCAATCTGGTCGGTAAAATCAGTTTGTTTGTACTGTTACCTATCCTGGCCTATATCTGGCTCACCGGTACCGAATTACTGGAACTGCTCAGTGGCGGCAAAGTCAAAGCCTCCGGCTGGTATTTTGCCTGTTTACTGTTGACCCTGATCCCATTGAGTCAGCGGCCTATCCTGCAAACCGTGCTGGTAGCCTGCCACAAAAGCAGCGTCTGTACCTGGGCCAGTCTGGTGTCCATCTGCACCCTGCCGCTGGCTTATTGGCTGCTGATATCCAATTTCGGCATGTGGAGCGTGATTATCGCCATGATCTGCTCCGAAACCTTGTACAACAGCATCCTGGTGATCAGCATCACATACAGTGCCGATTACAAAACCGACCTGACCGGCAACCTTAGACTGTTTGCCACCGCCATTTCTACTTACCTGTTATGCGCCGCAGCCAAAATCCTTTGGCTCAGCGCCCCGCAACTCACTCAGGAAAACTTCCAGGCCTGGCGGCAAGCCCCCACACCGCCGGATCTGAATTATCTGTCCGGCCTGCTTAACACCGCACCGGCCAACCCCTGGTTATACCTGCTGGTCACCGCTATTCTGGTCGCCGGTTTGTTTTTATTCATAGGCTATTTGATCAAACCGTTTCAGGCCGTAGAGCGGGCAAAAATCAACAAAGCCCTGCATCGCAACATTTTTGTCTGGTAAGACCATCCCCGCAGGGTGCCGCCGCCATGCCCCGTAATCAATGTAGGGTGGATTCGCCGCCAGGCAATCCACCAAACAGCCGCGCAAGCGTTCGGCGTTTTGCTATCGCAAAAACACTTTGCCAAGTTCGTAGGCTGGGTAGGGCAAAGCCACACCCAGCAGATGGCAAGACCCGTAGCCTCGATGCAGCAAGGCGGAATCGAGGATGTAGGCTTATTATTTCGCGATTACACCGCAAAACAATAAGCCCGTAATCAAGGTAGAGTGGCTCCGCCGCCAGGCAATCCACCAAACAGCCGCGCAAGCGTTCGGCGTTTTGCTATCGCAAAAACACTTTGCCAAGTTCGTAGGCTGGGTAGAGCAAAGCCACACCCAGCAGATAACTTGGCGAGTCCGTCCCCAATCCAGCCAAGCGTAATCAAACCCATAGCCCGTAAATTTTACGACCACATTGCAGAATTATTAACTTTAAATAAATTGACTCTGCTATATTTTATATAGAATCCTATTCTAAAATGGCTGCTAGTCTTATACTAACCGCCAGATAAATAGTCGGATGATAAGGTAGAAATTCGGTACAGCACCGCATCAATCTTAGCTGGCTGCTGGTTTAAAAAACCAAGTAAGTAATAACAAAACAGTCTCTAATACCCAGCAAATCTGGAGACAATATTAACCGGCTGCCAATTCAGCCGATTTTTTAGCCCTGACCATGAGATAGCCGAATGATTGCTATAGTTTCCCCTCAGTTTTATGGTGTACACGGCATAGCCCGATACCTGGATTCATTCCTGGCCAATCTGCCTGCCGACCATCCGCCCATCTACATGATCACCGGTGACGAGTTTCATAGTCCGCGCGCCTATCCGGGGGTAGAAATTATTGATATCCCATTTTCCACCACCCGTTATAGTCTGTTCACTTGGGGCTGGGCCGTGCGCAAACTGCTGCTGCAACTACATCGCGACAACAAAATTCAATGGGTCAACTTCCACTTCCCGCCCTTGATACCCGGCTTGCTGCTGCCCAAAAGCATCCCCATGCTGCTTACCGCCCACACCACCTATCTGGGCATGTCGGGCCGTTTTTATAAAGAACAGCTGTTCCAGAGCCAATGGAGCAATCTGTCCCTGGCCGTCAAATCCTGGATGGAGCGGCGCATTTTTGCCTCCGCGCAAAAAGTCATTACCTTAACTGAACAAGGCCGCCAGGAAGTCCTGGCTTACGGCTACAAAGGCCCGATAGCCGTGATTCCCAATGGTGCGGACATCAATCTGTTTACCCCGGGCGACAGTGTAGGCAAAGATATCGATGTACTGTTTTGCGGCCGCATCGAGCGGCGTAAAGGCAGCCGGCCCCTGGTTGAATTGTGCAAACTACTGGTCCAAAAACAGCCCGATATCAAAATCGTCATCGTCGGCTATGGTGACGACGATGCCTGGGTCAACCAGAATTTGGGCGCTTATCCGGATAATATTACCCTGGCCGGTAAAACCCCGTTTAGCGAAATGATCAATTATTACCAACGCAGCAAAGTTTACGCCTCCACCTCCTATTACGAAGGCCTGCCCGGTACCTGTCTGGAAGCAATGGCCATGCAACTGCCGGTAGCGGTATGGAAATTTCTGTTTTACGAAGGCATCGTCATCAGCGGAGAAACCGGCTTATACGCCGAACCCAATGATTATGAAGCCTTAGCGCAACAAGTTCTGTATTTGCTGGCCAATCCGGAAACCGCAGCAGCAATGGGCAAACAGGGCCGGCAGCTGATTCAGGAACAATACTGCTGGACTAAACTGGCAAAAGATATTCTCAGCAACTACTGCTAAGCCTATTCTACCCAGCACCTAACTTGCCAAGCCCCATAGCCCTAATCCAACCCAATCAGGTAGGGTGGATTCGCCGCCAGGCAATCCACCAAAGCCTCTAAACGCAGCGCAGCGCATCATTCGCAGCTAACTACTTGTTTAAAAAGGAACATCCAAAATTTACCCTGAATAATTACAAATGATTTATAATTACTGTATCGGAACAAAGCCTTAATGACAGAAACCGGCTCTACTTTAGGCTGATTTTACATTTTGGCAATATACCCAGCTCAGGAATATACAGAGCACCCTAATTCAAGCACAGCGGTAATGGTCTTAAAAAAATCATAATAACACCGACCAATTTATAGATTTGCCCAACATATTACTTCCGCCTTCCTGTTAATCGAAGCCGGAAACTATGCCTAGCAGGCATCTAAAACATTAGACAACTCGCGCAACCGGGCCGCTCAACATTAAACGATGGCTTTTTCAGGCTGGATAAGCTGATCGCAGCATTGCGCGTGGATAGAATAGGCTGAAGAACGGAAACCCTTTTTCTGGCTCCTTGTATTGCATCGAGTCCGTGGGAACAGCCTGTTTAGCCATAGCCCAGCCCGCAAGCTATCACCCGTTTTCAATAATTTTTTTCTATGGATGCCCATGATGACAGAGTCAAATAGCCGAAGCAGTGAAAGTGTACCCAAGAAAAACGCCACCATTGCCGATTATTTGGCAATTGCGCGCTTCGATCACAGCACTAAACACATCTTCATCATTCCAGGCATCGTGTTTGCGTATATTCTGCGCGGCATACACACCGAATCCGTAGCCACCCAAATTGTCCTTGGCTTGATAACAGCAATCTGCATCGCCTCTGCCAACTACGTCATTAACGAATGGCTAGACCGGGATTTCGACAAATACCATCCGACCAAGTCGCAACGTTCCGCCGTACTGCGCGACTTACGTGGCGAGATTGTAGTGCTTGAGTGGCTGATTTTCCTGGTCATCGGCCTGGGTTGTGCCTATTTGTCCAGCAAAAATATGTTTCTGATTGCCGCCATCTTTGCCTTGCAGGGTGTGGTGTACAACGTCCCGCCGTTGCGCATGAAGGATAAAACCTATCTGGACGTAATATCGGAGTCCATCAACAACCCGCTACGCCTGATGATAGGCTGGGCCATGATCGACGCCACAACCCTGCCGCCCGCCTCTATCCTGCTCTCCTATTATCTGGGCGGGGCATTTCTGATGTCGGCCAAAAGACTGTCCGAGTACCGCGAAATCATGGCCTTACACGGCAAGCAACTGCTAAGTCAATATCGGGCCAGCTTCGCCGGGTACAGCGATATTTCCCTGACCGTATCCTGTTTCCTGTATGCCATGCTGTCCAGCTTTTTCCTGGCGATATTCCTGATCAAATACCGGATTGAATATATCCTGCTGATGCCCTTGATATCAATTTTCTTCAGCCAGTATCTGGCATTGGCCATGCATCCAGAATCTTCAGCCCAGAAACCCGAAAAGCTGTTCCGTGAGCGCGGCCTGATGATCATGCTGCTCATACTGATTGCATCGTTCATAGTCACCACCCTGGTCGACATCCCCATCCTCAAGACCCTTACTGAACAGCAGTACATCGTTTTCGAATGACAGTTCCACAAAATATTCATCCGGCCGACTGGAGCGGTATCGATCTGGTTGTGTTTGATGTTGATGGTACCCTGTACGATCAACGCCCGCTGCGAATACGCATGGCTCGCGATATGGCGTTTCACACCATTCTGCGTCGGGATCTGAGTGTGCTGTCAGTGATCAGGACTTATCGCCACCTCCGCGAAGGCATGGGCGAACAGGAAATCGTCAACTTCGAAGCCTTCCTGATCGCCCAAACCGCCGCCGCCACAGGCAGCCCGCAGCCAAAAGTGCTGGAGATCATTACCGAATGGATAGAGCAAAGGCCGCTGCCCTATCTCAGCGCCTGCCGTTACCCCGGCTTGCTTGAACTGTTTGCCGGATTGAAACGCCAGGGCAAAACCATAGGCGTGTTTTCCGATTACCCTGCTCATGCCAAACTTGCCGCACTCGGGCTCAGCGCCGATATCGTTGTCAGTGCCGGAGATGACGGCATTGGGCTGCTTAAGCCGCACCCGCGTGGTCTGGAATTTCTGATTACCCAAGCGGGAGCCACAGCGGCAACCACAGTGCTGATCGGCGATCGCAGCGAACGGGACGGCCTTGCCGCCCGGCGGGCGGAGGTGCGCTCCCTGATCCGGTCGTCTAAGCCCATCCAGGATTGGCAGACATTTACCAGCTACACTGATCCCCTGTTTGCGCCACTGCTGTCGGGCTGATCCCGTTGACGACACGTTCGCGCCGCATTATCACCGGATCCGTCGGCTAAGCATATAAGCCAGATATCAACCATAATAAAATCAAGCAATGAAAATCAGCCCAGCTTTCCGCGTCTTTATCCGCTATGTTATTGGTGGCGGGCTGGCCACCCTCATCCATCTGCTGGTGCTGGCGTTCCTGGTTGAAATTTATCGCTTCAATCCATCCCTGGCAACTTCTCTGGGTTTTTGCATAGGCACTGTATTTAACTACTTGTTCCAGTATCACCTGACCTTTAGAGCCAAAGGCTCACATGCCCAGGTTTTTCTCCGCTATATCATCGTCACCGTGTTAATGATGGGCGTAAACGCGGCACTATTCTGGGCCTTGACCCAGAGAGCGTCAATGCCCTATATCTATGCACAGATGCTGGCAACCATCGTCATCATGTTCTGCAATTTCGCTATTAACAGACTCTATACGTTCAGCCATATTGAGCATGAGGGGAAAATCATGAATACCATCAAAAAATACCGGATATGGCTAATATTCCTGTTGGCTTTTGTGCTGCGCTTGACCGTGTTCCTGCTGTTTCGGCCTTGGGATATCCAAGTGCAGACCGAAAGCATCCTGACCGGCGATTCCCCCCTCTATCACAGTCTCGCACAATGCATAGTCGATCACTTCAGCTTCTGCGGCGACACCTTCAGAACGCCGGGTTATCCATTCTTCATCGCAGTCTTCTACCAATTGTTCGGCACTAAACCCTGGGTGGTCTTGTTCGCGCAGATATTTGTCGATTTAGTGACGCTGTATTACGTTTTCAAAATCGGCGAACTGCTCTTCTCCAGTCGGGTCGGAATTATTGCCGCTGCGTTGTTTGCCATTGATGCCAACGCCATCATTTGGGCCGCCAATCTGTACAGCGAAAGCCTCTATGATGCTCTCCTGGCCGCCGCCCTGTACTATTACCTGTATGCACTAAAGCTGGGAAAAGGCCGCAGCTTCCTCTCCGCCGGGCTGCTGCTGGCGCTGACAGCTTTAGTCAAGCCAGTCTCCCAGTATTATTTTGTCATTTTATTGGGATGCGCCTTGGTGTGGCCGACAAAAAACCTGCTGCTCAGAACAAAATACGCGCTACTGTTCGGGCTGGCCTTTGTCATCACAATCAGCCCGTGGCTATACCGAAATTACACACTCTACGATACCGTCAAGCTGTCATCGGTACAGGGTGAGAATCTGCTGTTCTGGCAGGTAGTCTATGCCCGCGCCAAAGAAACCCATCAGCCCGCCGAGGTAATCACAGCCGCATACCTGGCACAAGCCCAAGCGTTGGGTTATTCAGGCTACTATGGACACTCGGAAACCGGCAGCCGCAATCCTTTTGTCAGCGAAGCCATTGCCCAGCACATCGCCGTCGAGTATATAAAAACCCACCCCCAGCTTTACGCCTCAAGCTTGATCAGCGGCGTGCTGCACACCTACGCCAATCTGGGTACCGCCGATATCATCAAGCGACTAGGCTTGCCGCCCACCCACCTGCCGGGCGAAGCCATGTTTGCCACCGAGAGCCAGTTCCAACTCATCGCCACCTTCTTCCAATCCAAGAGCCTGCCGGAAATCGTGGCAGGAATGATCGTACTGGTTTTGCTGCTGGTAAATTACACCACCTTCCTGATGGGATCTTATACCCTGTTCAGACAACGCCGGTTGGCGATATTAGCCCTGTTCAGCGTGAGTATTGCCTATTTCACCGCCACCGGCGGCACAATCGGCCTCGCCCGCTTCAGGCTACCCATCACCCCGCTTTACCTCCTCATCGGCGCCGTCTACATCGACCAAAAATGGCGTCAGAAATAATGGAGTCAGCTTACATTTTTCCACGCTCGTAAGGCGGGTGTCAGGTAAGGTGGATTCGCCGCAGGCAATCCATCGCACCACCTTCAAACCTGTCCGGCCATTGCTCTCACCAAAAGCCCTACCCGAACCAAACCAACCAAATAAATGGAGTCAGCTTACATTTTCCCAGCTCGTAAGGCGGGTGTCAGGTAGGGTGGATTCGCCGCAGGCAATCCACCGTACCACCTTCAAACCTGTCCGGCCATTGCTCTCACCAAAATCCCTACCCGAACCAAACCAACCAAATAATGGAGTCAGCTTACATTTTTCCACGATCGTAAGGCGGGTGTCAGGTAGGGTGGATTCGCCGCAGGCAATCCACCGCACCACCTTCAAACCTGTCCGGCCTTTGTGCTCTCACCAAAAGCCCTACCCGAACCAAACCAACCAGATAATGGAGTCAGCTTACATTTTCCCACGCTCGTAAGGCGGGTGTCAGGTAGGGTGGATTCGCCGCAGGCAATCCACCGCACCACCTTCAAACCGGTCCGGCCTTTGCTCTCACCAAAATCCCTACCCGAACCAAACCAACCAGATAATGGAGTCAGCTTACATTTTCCCACGCTCGTAAGGCGGGTGTCAGGTAGGGTGGATTCGCCGCAGGCAATCCACCGCACCACCTTCAAACCTGTCCGGCCATTGCTCTCACCAAAATCCCTACCCGAACCAAACCAACCAAATAATGGAGTCAGCTTACATTTTTCCACGCTCGTAAGGCGGGTGTCAGGTAGGGTGGATTCGCCGCAGGCAATCCACCGCACTACACTCGTAACGAATTGCAGCAAATAGCTGCTGAACCGTGTGTCCAGAAAGGTGTTCACACATCAGAATGGGGGGATCATTGCAAGCGTACGTGTTGAGAATCGATAATTTGGGCTTTGATGGAAAATCCGGCTTCCAGGGATTCCAATAGCAATTGCAGATTGGCGATTTTAAAAGTGCCGCTGATTTTCAAATCGTACAGTTTATGGTCGGCAAAAATCAGTTTACCGTGGTGATTTCCGAGTCAGTATTCAAAACAATCTGGCTACCGTAACAAACAAGCCAAGATGCAAAGAGTGCTATCAAGAATAGACGCTTCAGAAAAATTCAATGTGGTCTCCTATATAGTTCTACTTTTCAGGCCTTTACAGGGCAACTACCCGCCAAAATCATAAATCAAATACCTGTCCACCAAAGGCCTCAACACCTGCATAGCCGGCTGCAAATACAACGGATTTTTCAAAAAATCCTCATAAGCCGCCCGGCTGGCAAAACTGGCCGACACCGCCACATCATACGACTCATCCACCGCCGCATTAGGCCGTTCCCGCTTGATCACCGCCGGTTCCGCCACCTGATAAGACAACACCCCCGGTAGCGCTGCCAGCCCCCGGCTGGCCTCAATATACTGGGCGCGCGCCGCCGCATCCCCATGCTGCTTCAGCCAGATCACCACCACATGCTGTAACGGCTCGGCAAAAGCCTGCCCACTCAACAACAACAGCATCACACTTAATAACAAAACGCTCATGCCGGCTCCTCTATCAACTCATGCAAACCAATCTCGGCATCGGTCAAATAACAGCCCGGATCTTCCTGCCAGAAACTGCCGGTCAACTGCTGCGCCCGCACCCTGGTATTGCCGTTACAAATCGCTTGATGCGCACAGGCGCCGCAACGCCCCAACAGTGGCCGCGGCGTAGCCTTCAGCCCCGCCATCAACGGGTCGGACACATCCTGCCAGATCGCCGAAAACGGCCGCTGCCGGACATTACCCAGCGAATAATGCCACCAGAAAGTGTCTGGATGCACATAGCCCAGATTATCGATATTAGCCACATTCACCCCCGAAGCATTGCCG